>JBDLJD010000025.1:0-37299 GCA_039714495.1 Thermodesulfobacteriota bacterium | reverse complement strand
CCCACGGTGGTGATCGGGTCCGCCCGGGATATTGTGGAAGAGTGCGGGGTGGCGCGGTTCCTTTTCACGGACTTTCCCCTGGGCAACCCCTGCGGCAAACCCTGGGATAAGAAAATGCAGGGCGCCATCATGGAGATGGCCCTCGATTTTCTGCAAGGGGCATGGCTGCCGCGGACAACCATCCAGGCGCCGTTTGTGTGGTCGGAAGATGAAACCTGGCGCACGGTTTTCATGCATGTCTCGGAAGAGCAGCGCGAGGCGTTTAAAAAAGCAGGAGAGGCCCGCCGGGCGGCACAGGCCAACGCCAAGACCAGGCGCTAGCAGGAAAATTAAAACTGTTTCTATTTTATCGTAGTTCTTTACTTCGAACCCTCAGCAACACAGAATCTGAAGTTCTCCGGCTTTCCCGTAGGGTATACTTAGGTACGCCGCCGAGTATAAACAGAGAAAAAATGCGGTACAGGTGGTTCCTGGTCATCATCGTAGGCATTAAAATGGGTCTCGACCAAGCCTGCCCGCTTGAAACCGTCAATTTCATCACGGTCCGCAGCAATGGGGAAAGTGTCCGAATGGTCGTCGGCTTCTCGACTGCGGCATGAAACCAGGAGTTCACCCCCTGGGGCAACCAGGCCTGCAATGGCTTTTACGGCTTGGACCCGGCTCGGGCCTTTAAGAATCTGGATGGTGTTGCATTCATAAACCAGGTCGAATCCCTGCCTCCATTCGGCGGGGATATCGAACAAGTCAGCTACAAGGTACTCGACGGGACTGTCAGGATAGCGCTGTTGGCACATGGCAATGGCCGATGGCGAAATATCAAAGGCCGTCACCTGGTACCCCTGTTGCGCCAAAGCTTCTGCATCGTCACCCAATCCGCAACCGATGGTGATGGCCTTTTTGCCGGCTAGATTCGTGCGTTCCGATACCCAATCGAGCAGCAATGGGTTGGGTTTCAAGTCGGCCCAATAAACCTTGTTGATATCCCCTTCGGCCTTTGCATAAAACGCTTCAAACCAACCATTGGGATCATTCCGGTCAGCAAATTTTTGAGCCAGGCGTATGGTTGCGTCCTTTGAATTCTCCATTATCGGGTCCTTTCAGCATTTTTGTAATAAACAAAAAATTAACCACATTGTGGTTTTATGTCAAGGAGGCGGATAATTTAACCGTTCTTGCCATTCCCAGACTGGCAAACCATCTAAATTCAACCTGAGTTGAGCGATTGTCTAGGTTCAAGTCTTCTGCTCCACCTTATTGAAGCAGGGCTGGCAAAGCGTCTTACCAGCGAAGCGGCGGGTACGCGACTCCATTGTCTCCTCGCCACACGCCTCACAAACGAGGCTTTCCAGAACACGAGCACCCCTGGGCATGGCCTCGCTGGGTTCCATAACCTCGAAAAGCTCATCCAGATTGGAGCTCATGATCCGATCTTTCATTTGCTGCCTGAGGTCATTACATCGCGTTTGTTCTGCTTCACTTGCCTGGCCGGAGGCGATCTTGCGGTGCAGGGAAGACATCTCCTCGGCCATATCGCCCCGCACCCCGGATTTGAGCAGGCATCGGAAACCGCGCTTTGTTTCTCTATCGAAAAAGGTAAATGCCATTTTGCCGTAGTCCTTGTGAATCAAATTGCCTTTTCCGAAAGTGCAGCCGGTCAGATATTGCACGGCGTCAACCCCGCACATGTCTGTTTCAACGATGCACAGCATCCGCGTATCCGGTAAGTCTCCGAGTTCCCGTCGAGCTAACTCTGAAGCCCTGATTCCGATACTTAAGCCCGGACAGGAATGGCCGTGGAAGCTTATGATTTTTTCTATGGTTTCTTGTGATAACTTACAGGTCATGTGTTTTCCTTTGATTATGAATTTTTTGGGCCACCAGCGTAGCAAATCAGATGGTGATATTTAAAAAAAGGCCGATCCTGAATCGATCAGGTTTATAATTTTTCTGGACGTATATTCGCCCACATCAGCAAGTCCGTCTACTGGCAAAAATTGATTTGCATTATTTGAAAACAGGCATGTTACTGAAGCAGGGAAATCATCATCTGCTTCATAAAAAATATAACATAGTGCTATTTTCGGCAAAGGATAAACAATAAAGGAAAAATCGCCTCCTGTTTCAGAAGGCGCATTCTTGCCATTTATCTATTACCTTGCCCATGCCTTGCAGCCAACTTTTCAAACATCTTCGCCAGTCCAGTGGTAAGCGTATAAATGTTTTCAACGGGCAGGTTTTTATCCGCTGTAGTGTCAAAAAAGAGATTCAAATCCGATTCCAGGCCGTCTTCGGGGTTATTGTAGCAGATGAGCATGGGCAAAAGCGGCAGCGGTTTGATAATCAGAGAGATGTCCGCATCATAATGATTTTCAACGGGTTCACCTTTGAAAAGCTCAATGATATCTTCGAAAAAAGACGGACTTGAGTCTGCTATTTTTTTAAAAAGGGTAACGCATTGATGCTCGAAAAACCGGGACCAATCTTTGGATGTTTCAAGTTCCCGGAAAGGGACCCAGGTTTCAGTCAATGCCACTCCTTCGCCCGACAGAATATAATTTAACACAGACGGCGCAATCCAGCTATTGACATGAATATCGGTGAACATCTCACCATTTGCATCAACGCTGAAATCTTTGCCCATGATTTTCAAGGTAAGTCTGCCATTTGAATATTTTCCACCCAGCATACCAGCTCTGGACGCAAGGTCTGTCTGCTTGATATTTTCTTTTAGCCGGCCTATTGCTTTGAGATAATCCTGCTCGAACGCGGATTCCTTTTTATCATTTTTTTCCCCGTAGGTGTTAAGGATGTTTTCATCAATAAACGGACATTCACTTAGAGCAGCCTGGCCTTGGAATACGGCTGCGGCAAATGCAAGGCAGGTCTTTTTGTTGCATTTGCGGCAATTGGTTTTTTCCAATAATTTGAAAACATCCATGGCGTTGTTGAATTTTGCCATATCCGCTTAACTCCCTTTTTTTATTTAAGTTTATGCAAGCATGACGAGGCCCGCCACCCAACTCATGGCATCCTCGGTTAATGGTGCAAGCTGCTGTTTTGATATCAATATATCAGTGATTGGACGTATGTCTATATTTTTTGGAAACAGATACGATCTTGAAAATCTTGATGGGTTGCATCATAAGCCCATGATGAGGTTACGCCTTGACAGGCGTGTTCAATCTCTTCTATATTGATATTACCAAAAGATTAAGAAGATCAGGTTGTTATAACACCGACACTTACTCAGCCTTTCACGGCGCCAAATCAGCTAAAAGGTTAAAAATGAAGACAATGGCTATGGTCACCGGCTTGTGCTTCTTATCGATTCTACTCTGCACCTGTTCCCCTTCTACAGAGAATGCCAGTACAGCGATACCCGTGCCTACACCGGTTCGGGTTATGGAGATCCAACCCATTCA
The DNA here is from genome assembly GCA_039714495.1 of Thermodesulfobacteriota bacterium. Taxonomy (GTDB): domain Bacteria; phylum Desulfobacterota; class Desulfobacteria; order Desulfobacterales; family B30-G6; genus JAJDNW01. The sequence goes on along the minus strand of JBDLJD010000025.1, from coordinate 33,877 downwards.
TCTGCCCTTGGTTGCCGAGATGGTGGGACGCCTGGCACCCAATCGGGAAGTGACCCTGGCCGCCGAGGTTGGTGGTGTTATAGCGGGATATAGTGCCGATACCGGCGACAGAGTTGTAAAAGGCAGTGTTCTCATCAGCCTTGACCCCAGTGACTACCGATTGGCTTTGAAGGAGGCTGAAGCCAATTTAGCGGTAGCCCGTACCCGACTTGACCTGGCTTTGAAAGCCTACAGCCGCTCTAAAAGTCTTTTGCCTCGCAAAGTGATTACACAGGATGCCTATGACAAGGCGGAGGCGGAGTACCTGTCGGCCGGGGCCTCGCTGGAAAGGGTGACGGTACTGGTGGATATTGCCAAGGCCCAACTTGTCAAAACCCATATTCGTTCACCCTTCGACGGCCATGCCGCAGCGCGAATGATCGAAACCGGGCAGCTGATCGGTGTTGGACAACCCTTGATGAAAATTGTTGAATCAGACCCCATCCGGATCAAAATCTGGCTGTCCGAAAAAGAATATGTGCGCCTGGACAGAACCGACCCTGTATCGATTGTGATAGAGGCCTTTCCCGAAACCGTTATCACCGGTACCATCGACCGCATCGGGATCACCGCAGACGAAAGAACCAACACATTCGGCGTGGAAATTTTAGTAGACAATTCGAACCTGGCCCTGAAAGCAGGCATGACAGCCAGGGTGCACATTACCACTGCTACGATACCCGACGCTATTCTCATACCCCAGAGCACGGTGCTCTACAGATCCGACCGGAATGAAGTCTTCGTTGCCGGGTCGGATAATCGCGCAATCCTGCGGCAAGTCGTGCTGGGCCTTTCCTCTGGTGACAAGATCGAGATCACAGAAGGCCTTTCTGCAGGCGATCAGCTGATTGTCACCGGTGGGCAGTTTCTCAAGCCGGGTGACAATATAATGATTTCGGCTGTTGCTCAGGCCGAGGCAAAATGAATATCTTCCGCTTCATTATCCGGCAGGGACGAATCTTTACCTTGATCGTGATTGTCCTGCCCATCATCGCCGGCACTTATGCTTATCAATCCCTGCCCAAGGAGGGAGAGCCGGAGATTGCCGTCCCCCACGCCATTGTTGTCACGGCATACCCGGGCGCTTCGCCCAGCGAAATCGAAAGCCTGGTGACCAATCCCCTGGAAGAGGCCTTGAGCGACCTGAAAAATGTCGAGGAGATGCGTTCCTCATCTGCCGAGTCCGTGTCTGTGATCGTCATCGATTTCGTGGTGGATGCGGATCTGGAGCTTTCCCTGCAACGGGTCCGGGAAAAGGTAACCGATGCCCAGAAGGAACTGCCCGAAGAGGCGGAAGATTCAACGGTGTCGGAAATCAGCTTCAGTGACATCCCCATAATGCTTGTCTCCGTGGTCGGCGATATGGATCCTGTTTTGCTCAAACGCCTGGCCGAAAATGTTGCCGATGAACTGGCTTTGATACCGGAGGTGCTCGCAACAGATGTCACCGGCGGCCGAACCCGTGAGATCCAGATCTACCTGGATCCCAATCGGCTCAACCAGTTCGGCTTGACTATCCTCGATGTTTACAATGCCATCAAACAGTCGGACATCAACATTCCCGGCGGTATGGTCAACGATCCCGAACGGCGTTTCCTGCTGCGCACATTGACTGAAATTAAAAAGGTCGTCGACTATGAACGGGTTCCCCTGATCCGGCAGGGGGACCGGGTGGTTTTTCTGGGTGATGTCGGCATCGTCAAGGACGGTCACCAGGAAGATATCAGTTATTCCCGTGTGGATGGCGAATCTTCCGTCTCCATTGGCGTAAAAAAACGGGCCGGAGCCAATATTCTGCAAACATCGGCCAAGGTTCGGGCGGCGATCGAGACCCTGCAGGACGCTTTTCCGGCAGGTGTTCGTATGGTGGTCACCGCCGATCAGGCCAAATACATTCAGCAGGGTTTCGACACGATGAACAACTCGGCCGTCACTGGATTGATCATCGTCATCATTGTGCTCTATTTTGCCATGGGGTTCAGGAACTCAATCATCACCTCCCTGTCCATCCCCCTGTCACTGTTGATCACCTTCATCCTGCTCAAGGTTTTTGGCCAGACCAACAATAACATGGTTCGATTTTCACTGGTGCTCTGCATAGGCCTGCTGGTGGACAATGCCATCATTGTGGTGGAGAATGTCTATCATCACTATCAACTGGGGAAAGAGCGGCTGGCGGCCGTCATCGACGGCGTTTCGGAAATCGCCGCACCGGTTGTCTCCGCTACCCTGACGACCATGGCCGCATTCCTACCTATCCTACTGATGACGGGCACCACGGGCGAATACATGGGTTTTCTGCCTAAGACGGTGACCATTGCGCTGTCGGCTTCCCTGATCGTTTCTCTGGTTGCCAATCCGCTGCTGTTATCCCGATTTATGAAACGATCAATCAAGGACGGCAGGATCGTTCGGCCTGAGGAAGATCTGGCCTTCTTTAAAAAGATATACGCGCGAATGGTTTCATGGGCCTTGAACCACCGTTTGGTGATCGTTATGTTGATGCTTTTAAGTATGTCAGGGGCCATCAGTCTTGTCGGGCTGAATGTGGTCAAGGTCGAAATGTTCCCGGATATCGATTTTGATTACATCTATATCCCTATCGAAACTCCCACGGGCACGGATGTGGAGCTCACCAACCGTATTGCCAGACAAGTGGAAAACATCGTCGCCGAAATGGTGCCGGAGGCCAACCAGGTGGTTGCGACAGTGGGCTACAGGGGTCAGAGCGCTTATGAACTGTCCTTTGGGCAGGGCACGGTCAGCCATTTTGCCGAAATTACAGTGGAGCTTCTGGACGGCAAAGAGTTTGCCCGTGCTTCCCACCAGGAGATTCAACAACGTATCAGAAAGCGGTTGGATATTATCCCCGGGGCCGCCATTCGCTTCCGCCCGCTATCCTGGGGTCCGCCCACTTTTGCGCCGATCGTAGTGAAAATCATCGGTCCGGAGATTGCAATATTGCGGGAGATTTCCACTGAAATAAAGGCGCGCCTATCCCGTATTAAAGGGGCTGTGGATGTCAAAGATGACTTTTCTAATGCGCCCCCGGAGTTACGGGTAACGGTTGACCGAGAAAAATCTGCATCGCTGGGCATCCCGCTGGATCTATTGGCCATGACGCTTCGTGGCGCCACTGCCGGCCTGGATATCCGGGAATTTCAGGATGAAATGGACGTATCTAAAAAGTACGATGTCAGGGTGCGGTTTTCACCGGAATCGCGGACCACGGCCAGGATGCTGGAAAATATCAAAGTGAGATCGGATACCGGCATGCTGGTGCCGCTGGCCAATATTGCCGGGTTTTCGCAGGGACCGGGGATCGGTAAAATTGGACACATAGACCGGCGAAGGGTCGTACGCGTTTCGGCGCGTAACGAAGGCCGGCCGGCGGTGGAGATTTCCAAAGAACTCATCGGGCAGCTTTCGACCTATGAACTGCCGCAAGGCTACTCCATCGATTATTCGGGAGAACACCAGGAAACCGAGGAATCCTTTGCCAGTTTGAAACTGGCTTACTTAATTGCCTTTATCCTGATCTTTGCCCTTTTGGTGACACAGTTCAACTCCTATTTTCAACCGCTGGCCATCATGACAGCCCTGCCGCTTTCGATTGTAGGCGCCATGATCGGGCTGGTGGCCACGGGCAACAATTTTTCGATCATGAGCTTTGTGGGTCTGGTCGGTCTGACCGGCATCGTGGTCAATGATTCCATCGTTTTGGTTGATTGTATCAACAACAAGCGCAAGGAAGACCTGAAAATATTCGAAGCCGTTGTGGCAGCAGGACAACAACGGTTGCGGCCCATTCTTTCGACCACCCTCTCGACCATCGGCGGCATCATCACCCTGACGATTACCGACAAGCTGTGGGAAGGACTGGGGGTGGTGATCATCTTCGGCATCGGTTTTGCCACGGTGTTAACCCTGGTGGTCGTTCCGGTGATGTACTCGCTTTTCGAAGGCCTGGGCTATTACTTCACTTCTGCATTCAGGGGTCCCCGGTTTCAATCCATGCCCCAAGGAACTAGTTTCTTTCTGTCCAGGCGACGCTATGCAAAATTCTGGGTTGCATTGATAACCCTTGCACAGATTGCGGCATTTGCAGCCGGGGGCTATCTGCTCGCTCCTGAAGTGATACGTATAGTTTCCACGGCCCATTTCCAGGCGCCGAATCTGATCAAGCTGATGATCGAAGTAGTGGTATTTGCCCTGGCACTGGGGTTGCAGAGTGTCGGGGTGCTGCTGGCTCTTATGTTTCCAACCTGGGCTGGGTTGTTTTTTTTGATGGGGCGCAGGACGGCGGAAGGACACTATGCAGACATCACTGACAGGGGAATAACCCTGACCTCACCGGTCGAATCGCTCTTCTTGCCCATCGAATCGATTGAACGGGTAAGCTATTCCAGACTCACCAGGAGGTTGACAATTTGTGCCGGCAGAAGACGCGTAAAACTACACGGTGTTGTGGCGGCTAAAAGAAAACCGCAAAAAGTGCCGCTGAAAACTTGGTTGGCGACAACCCCGCCATCTCGTGCGAAACTCCGGGAAGGAATGCGTTATCTGAAATCCACCCTAGATTCATTGATAACGCAGAATCTGGAGTCCTCAGGCTTTCCCAAAGGGTAAACAACATGACAAAATAGACATCATCCAAGGAACATCAATAAGCCACGGGCTATCAAAGGCTCATTTCAAGGCTAATAATATTTTTTGAAGGATGAAATTGATTGGTTCTAAAAAAATTTATTAAATTGGAATCATTCTTGTCTACAAAAGTGATTAGTTTTTTAACGCCCAGTTCTCTAAGATGGTCATAAAAATCGTTAATCAACAGCTTGCCTATTCCCATGTGCCGGAAATCAGGGTCAACGCCGATGGTATCCAAGGTTGCGCCATCACGGGAAATTCCATATTCCCCAATATAGAGTTCCCCTATGATAAATCCCACAACTATTCCACCTTCTCTTTCGGCAACGAGAGAGGTAGGGAGAAACTCTTTAGATTGAAAAAGCTTGTCGAATTTCATTTCATAGTATTCCACCCGAGATGTCCCTACTATTTTTTTATCAATATCAATTACAGCATTAAAATCGGTATCGTTCATCAATCTAATTTTAATTTGGCTTCTGTTCATATGGCCTCCTATCTGGGTGTATCCAAAGCTTTATATTTGAATGTTAACCACCAGTGTACCATATCCGAGTTTTCTATGTTGGTTTTGTCAAATTGCCACATCCAGATGGAACTCTTGTACCAAATAATTCTCTGCAGCCAGCAATAATCGGTGAGAAGAAAAAGTACAGCCATGACTATTCTTTCAACGTTCCACTTAAACCGATGCGTACCAAAATGAGTTGGCTCCAATACAGAGGTCATATAATAGTCCATGGTCGTATCCAATCGATGTTCCAATTCGAAGTAATCCTTGGCATTCATAACGAGTTGGTCTGTTTCACCATCCGGATAATATCCGCTATGAAAAGTATCCAGCAGGTAAATATAATACATGGTTTTGAGTTTCTTGATGCTCATCTTTTGCCGGAGAATATTTTGTCTTTGATGAAGGCAAGAGATGAAAACCTTTTGCGATTTGCTATCGGGGCGAATCAGTTTGCATGCAAAAGAAAACATATCTGAATATATTTTATCTTGAGCGGAGATATTTTCTCTATATTTCATGGGGACATAATGTTCTACCGTATCCCAGAAGGTAACCGCATCAAATTTCCCATATAGCTTTCTGCGCAATTGCTCATCTTTGTCGATATCTTTCCAATTTATCCATACTACATCCAGGCCTCTTGTCCTGCAAACTTCAACTTGCACCCTGGTGATATTTACACCTACGACATTCATGCCTTTTGAGTGTAAATAATCCAACCAATCACCGCAACCACAACCTATATCTATCACCCACATACCGGGCTCAAGATTCAACTTTTTTATGGCATATTCGAACTTGTCACATTGTGCCTTTTCTCGCGATTTAGAATACTCGCCATTATAAAAATTGAAGCCGTAATCAATCCCTTGACCGAATAACGAGTCATTAAAAAAAGAGCTAACCACATATCCACGTTGTATTCTTTTTTCAGGATTGAAGATTGACAGTCCTCCGACATAATTCATCAATTCTAATACCAATAGAATGGCAGGATATAGAAACGCATACCAAAAGCCATAGATCAAGCAGCAGGCAACTACTAAGGCGATGATGAACAGATGGATGAAGCCATTTCTGTCGAAGATTTCAACTAATACAGTTCTCATCTATAATCACCTTCTGTTTTTTGGTTTTGAAGAAGATGATACGTTTTAGACAGGTACGGCCAGCTCAAAAATGGGATCAGATTAGATGCAAAAACTGAAATATGGTGTCAGTTTTGGTGTGATTTAAGCTTGTTACAAGAATAATACACGATTCGAAGGGAGGAGTCAAGCGATGAAATTTTGACCTTTGATTTATGTGTGTACTGGCGAGAACAAAGAAATCACTGAAATTGTGATAGAACTCCAATTATTCAAACTGTAGAACCGATCCTAATCATAACTTGTTCTTAACATGTATCGATTTTTAACCCTGAATATGTCAGATTCCGAAATAACTTTAAAACCAAATTTTTCATAAAAGCGTACATTTTTAACCACATCGGTTTCAAGGTATGCCTCTGCCTTGCAGGCATCCACTTCCATGCAGAAACGCTCCATTAACATGGAGCCGATACCCCGTCCCTGATGAGACGGCAGCACGCCGATTGGCCCAAGATGCCAGTGTTGACTTTTGGGTTCGTGACGCGCCCACTCTGTATGCCAGACAGATTTCCGCCATACAATATCATTTTCATCTTCCGGGTCTTCAGGGTCGTCCACCGGTTTAAACCCCTCACATGACTTCATCCTCATCACCCCGACAATTCGCTGTTTTTCCTTTGCCAGAAAAACAATCCCGGGTAACTGGGTAAAAAGCCCACTAAACATTTTTTTAATTTCCCGGCGTTCATTTTCACCTTTACCCAGCAGAACAGCCACATGGAGCTTGGCATCAAGCATGGCGGCACTGAGAACGCTTGCCGATTCCTGGATATCACTTTTTTCCATAAATGAAATCTGAAAACTGCCCATATTTATTCCTCCTTGGAACCATCTTGTTGATGACAATATGGTGGGACTTGCCAAAAGCCATGATTTCTTCAGGTTTTGATTCCCCTGCCTGGTAGGTTTGCATAAACCTGGGGGTTTCCGGCATGTGCAGAACATAGGACAGGTGGCTTGAATAGCCGTTGTGGTCCAGGCGCTGCAGAGCGGTTAAAGCTCTTGATTTTAAATCACGCTAAACGATCACTTCTTTCCGGGATCGTAGCCAGAAAGGGCCTTCCACAGGGCCAGTCCGCCCACAGCACCGATAACGCCCTGTACCGTGTTGGGAAATGCCTCGACGATGGCAGCGCCGATATCGGTTATGGCAAAGGCCGGCATGAACGTACCCAGGGCCGGGTATATATAGGCCTCGAAAATAAAATAGCCGGCCACCACGGTAAATCCGCCCACAAAGGCTGCAATGGTTCTCAGCTTCAGGGAGGTGTCTTTGGCTTGCGAAGCGATGAGGCCCACCAAAAATCCCTCCAGGCCCTTGGTCACCATGGTCGCCGGAATGAACACGGGAAAACCGATGGCATCGGCGATGGTGGGGCCCAGACCGCCCACCAGCAAACCAGCCAGAGGACCCAGCCACAAGCCCGCCAGCACAACGAACACATCGCCAATGTTAAAATACCCCGTGGTGGCAGGGATGGGTATGCGAATGACCATGGTGGCGATGGCCGATAGCGCGATCAACCCGGCCACGATGGCGGTCGTTGCAAATGTCCACTTTCTTTCCTTCATAACAACTCCTCCCTTATTTCTAAAAGTATGAACCACAAAGGCACAAAGGACACAACGTAATTTTCAATAACAAAAGATCTACCCCTAATGTAAACGTTTCCTATCCTTTGTGCTCTTTGTGTCTTTGTGGTTATTATTTGTCCTGTCAATTCTCTCCACTTCCGCCACCATGGCAGGTATAGGCTCGAAGGTATGGATGATGCAAGCAAATATCCAGGCATGGATGCAGCCCCACACCCAGGCCAGCAAATCCCTTGGCGCATACCAGCGAAACCCTTGCGAGCCCGTGTTTCGGGGCACTATTTTTTCGGGGTACTCTTCCGTCCATATCTGAAAGAGGTTGAATACCACTTCCCCTGTGTGCTGGAAGACGCGGAAGGCCAGCGCCAGGTGCAGGCCGATTGTCCGGTGGCGCCCCTCGAGGTGTGCCACCCTGTCGATCAATTTCTTGGCAGAAAAACTGTTTATAAAAAGAACCGAAAAGGGCAGAAAAATAATAATATTGATGAAGATTCTGATCAGTTTGAAACTCGTGGCTTCCCTTGACAGGCCGGCTGCCAGCACCGGGAAAAGGCCGCGTAAAATGGCGCCCAGCATGGCCACGGTAAGGGCCAGGACAAAAGCAGCCCCCAGGTAGTTCAGCAGCTTTTGTTGGCCCGCCCAGAACAGAACTACCAGCCAGACACAGCAGGCATAGGCAACCCAAACGACGATATGGGCGATTTCCGGTGTAAACATGTCTGTTGCTACAAGCTTTTGCACCAGCCATCCGTTGGGCCACCCCGAAATCCCTGGCAGTCCCAGCATCAGGAGCAACACCAGCTTCAGCCACCAGGGCAGGCCTTCTTTATGTTCAGATTGCATGTTCATTCATCATTTCCTCCTAAGCTGCGCGTTTCAAAGTTCAAGAAATGATAAAATTTGAAACGCTCACCTTCGGTCTCTGATAACAATTTGATCGTTGTCTTGCTTTTCCAGGTGGCAGCGTGAATGCACCATCCCTGTCCACCAGCGGGCATGGTGGGAAATAAGCACAATAGCGACCTTCAACTCCCCGGCGGCCCGGCAGATTGATTCAACCAGTTTGCGGGCAATGGGAGCGGAAAGGCCCCAGCCGGGCTCGTCCAACACCAGCACCGGAGGCCGTGTGGCCAGCCGTTCGGCAATAAGGCTGATTTTAGCCTGCAGCAGCGTACAATGCTCGGAGGGCGTGCCCAGCGCTTCCGCCTCTTTTGGACGGTCCTTAAAATACTCCCGCATGTGGCTGTCCAGTTCCGTGTATATCTGCTGCGCGGCAGCGCCTTTTTCCCTGTCAAAACGAAACACCCAGGCAAGGTGGCCGTCGATGGATTTTCCAAAAAGCTGGTCAATGGCATCCTGGAATATCAGCCGGGCATGGCCGGTACCATTGGGAGCGGATATCCTCATGTCACCTCCTGTCGGTTTGAGAATACCTGCCAGTAGTTTGGCAAAGATGCTCTTGCCCACCCCGTTGTCACCCGTCATCAGCATCGGCGATTGGAGTTCGATGCCCTTTTGATCTTCACCCAGTCCATACGTAATCCGGGATTCCGGGTGGTAAGAGGGAAAGCGGATCTCCTCGAATTCAACTGTTATGCGCTCCATGACCAACTGCCAATCAACCACGGGTACCGGCTCAATGGTTGTTTCCGGTTCTGCCTGCCCCTCATCGATAAAGGGCTCGCCCGTAAGCAGGGCCACATCCACGAAACCCTGTTTCGCATGAAAGGCATCCACCAATTTTTCCCAGTAGTGGTAGCTGTTTTCATTCAGCCAGTGGATGGGGCTGCAGGCTACCACCCCTCCCACAGCAGGGAGCATGGCCTTGGCCTTGGCAAAGTTGAGCAGCAGCATCTCTCCCCCGGAAAGGGAAATGACCGGCTGGGTCGCTTTTTCCATGGGCAGGCCAAATGTTTCAAGAAGGGCGTAAATCTCATCTGTATCAACGGTTTTGGATGACAGCGACAGGGCCGAGGACAACACATCCACAGCCCTGGGAAAGGAAAGCCCCTGCACTGGGTCGGGCAGGATGTGCACACTTTCCACATCCTGCGCCTGGCTGCTGTACGTGCCTGACCATCGCCCGAGGTCCTTGAAAAATGCCCCTTTACCAAAGGTCATTCGGGGAAGATGGACCCCGGTCCTATCCATGAAATAGGCCACCTGTTTTTCAAATGAGTCAAAGCGGTGAATGTTCATTGGCAAAAGCTACAGGATCTGATAAACAATAACAGATACAGATTTTATAAAATATAACCGTAACAGTTTCAAGCTATGCAAAACACCCAATTAAGTCGAAAGGCACGGGAATTCAGGTATATACAACTTGCCGCCTCCCTTGAGAGCAAAATCTCCAACGGTGTTTACCGGGCGGGCGAAAAGCTGCCCTCGGTGCGGAAGCTGCATCAACAGACGGGCCTGAGCATCACCACGGTTTACCAGTCCCTTATCGAACTCGAGAAGCGCGGTGTCGTGGAAGCGCGTCAGAAATCCGGCTTTTACGTAAAACCGCGCCTGACCCATATCCTGCCGCCGCCGACCCTCAAGCGCCACCGGCCGGTTGCCAAAAAGGTGTCCATCAATGCAGTTGCCGCCTCCATCGTCGAAGCCATGGGTGACCGGCGTATTCTGCAACTTGGCGGTACCGTGGTTTCTCCGGATCTGTTGCCCCACAAGGAGCTTCACCGCATCGTCAGAACCATGACGCATAAAAAACTCACGGACCTGATGACCCTGTATGAAAACCCCACCGGCAACGTGGCGCTCCGCCGTCAACTGGCTCGCAGAAGCCTTGACCTGCTTCAGGAAACCGGCATCGACGACATTGTGGTTACCAGCGGCTGTATCGAAGCCGTCAGCTTCTGCCTGCAGGCTGTTGCCCGGCCCGGCGACACCATTCTGGTGGAATCGCCCACCTACCCCTGGTTTCTGCAGCTGATCGAGGATTTGAACATGCTGGCCCTGGAGTTGCCCACCGCCCCTTCCTCCGGTGTCGATCTCGATTCACTGGAAGAAACAACCAGAAAGCATGCGGTCAAAGCAGCCATCCTGGTTCCCAACTTTCACAACCCCTTAGGGTTCCTGATGCCCGATGACAAGAAAAAGTTTCTGGTCTCTTTCATGCAGAAAAGGAACATCCCCATTATCGAAGACGATATTCACGGCGACCTCTATTTCAGCGGCCAGCGGCCAGCCACCTTGAAGTCCTTTGACCGCAGCGGCATGGTTCTTTACTGCAACTCCTTTTCCAAAACGGTTGCCCCGGGCCTGCGCATCGGGTGGACCATCCCCGGCGCATTTCACGACCGCGTACGGCAGCTGAAAATCAACACCGGCATTGCCTCCCCCGGTATTACCCAACACGTTGTTGCTGAATATTTAAACAGGGGATCCCACGAGCGCCACCTGCGGAATCTGCGCACGGCACTCAAAAACCAGGTGCACAATATGGCCATGCTGGTTGCGCACAACTTCCCCAAGGGCACCCGCATCACCGCGCCAAAGGGGGGGCTCATGCTGTGGATTGAAATGAACAGTCGGGTTGACGGGCTCAAGGTATTTCACACGGCCCGGGAAGCCGGTATTTCCATATTGCCTGGCGCCATGTGCTCCACCACCCGGCGCTACAACCACTGCATCCGGATCAGCTGCGGCTCCCCGGTTGACGAAAAGATAGAAAAGGGCATCCAGACCCTTGCGGGTATCGTCGGGCAGATGGCCTGATTAATCTCACCATCCTCTATTCACATGCAACAGGCTTGACCGTTTAGTCTAAATGTTTGTATATCTTCTCTGCAATTGCTTTCCAATCTCCTTGAACAAAAAAAGTGCGGCAGGACAAACCTGCCGCACCACACCCTTCTAATAGATCTTCATTCCCTTATACTTCGGTCTTGCGAACCGGCACTTCTATTTTTCTTTTGTCGGGATCCTTCTGTTGCCGGTACAAAATAGCCATATGGCCGATCAGGCCAACCCGTACGGCAGATGTTTCCTTTTCAAGGGCGCCCAAAATCGCTTCCTTCTGGCTTTTTTCCTTGAATTCCACAAATTTGACCTTGATCAGTTCATGCTTGTCCAGGGCCTCATCCAATGCTTTGACGACAGAAGCAACCGCCCCTTTCTGCCCCACAAATACAGTGGGTTTCAAACCGTGGGCAAGCCCTTTGAGGTATTTTTTCTGGTAACCTTTCATGCTTTTCATATATAATTCCTCATAGAAAACACCCAAACTCTCTAACCATCAATAATACTTGTACCAGGCAACGTAATCATCGATGAACTGAAAGGATTCATCATTGAATTCGAGTCCTTCCAGCAGCGAGAGCCCTATCTTGAAATCCTTTTGATCCGTGAGCCGCTTTACACAAGCCACAATGTCTTCACCATCCGCGTCCGGCGCGGTCAATGCTTCCAGTTCGAACTGGTCCACGAAAGACGGTCTCTCTGCTTTCATTTTTTCATATTCAGCGCCGCCCCATCCCTCTGCCAGGAAATCACGTTCCCACGCGAACTCCTCGGTACCGGTCAGCAAACAGGGCGCCTTTACGTTCCTCTGCAAAAATTTCAGGAAGCGCAGGGTATTTTGGGCTGTGCGCTTGCAGTCTTTCCCCAGAACCCCCTTGATTCTTTCGGCCTGCATGTCCATATCAACCATCCCCTTCAAGGTCGTCGCCCAATTTTTTGACATGTTTGGAAATGTCCATGACCGTCATCCTGCGGTTGTCTATCCACCATTTGGCCGTCGCCTGTTTCTGCCATTCCGTGAAAAACGAGGCAAACGCCCGATCAGACTGCTGCTTGGCTTCCTCGTTCTCAAACGACAGGCTTTGCTGCAGGTAATTGACCTTGTTGATCAACTCCGCCCTGATTTTTTCACCCCAGGAAACCATCTTGTCTGTTCCGGTGAGCACGGGAAAGCCGATGTCCTGGTGTGCTTTGGAGAGTGTTTCCGTCTGCTTACTGAAGTACGCCTTTTTGCACTTGTCACAGTACCAGTCCCTTTTGTCCACCAGAAAAAGGTTCTTTTCATGGCTTTCAAACAACTGAACTTTGAATTTTGCATAACAAGTGTGGCACTTTACCACATACGTGAATTCATCATCTGTCATAGTTTTTTACCCATAAATACGCTTAAAGGATCTTCTTTATATGAACCAAAGGGGTCGATTTTTTCATACCCTCGTTTTTCATAAAGCGCAATGGCTGCCTGCTGATGTATGCCGGTCTCGAGACGGACTTCCCCAAACCCTTCCTGCCGGGCTGTTTTCTCCATTGCATCCATCAGTCTGCTGGCCAGCTTCAAGCCCCTGTATTCCTTTGGAACATAGAGGCGTTTGATTTCAGCATAACCGCCGGCAGTCCTTTTAAACGATGCAATGGCTTTGGGCTGCCCGTGGTCCATGGCCGCAATGAAATAATACGCTTTCCCGGCCAGCTTTTGAACATCCACCAGGTGGTTGCTCTCCGGCGGATATAAAGAGGCCTGAAACGCATCCAGGTCTGTGATCATCCTGGAAATTGCCGGGGACCGGGGGTCGACCGGTTCGATGCTCAAGTTATCGTTGTTAAAAAGCGTCATCATGGATACTGGCATGTCCGGCGTTTTAACGGTCTGCGGCTCAATTCCTGGATCCTGGCACAATGTAATGGATCGGGCGTGCAGGCCCAGGCGTGTAAAATTCATTTTATCTTTCAAATAGTTCAACGCCCGGATCGACCCGTACCGCTGGTCGCCCACCACCGGATGGCCGGACAGTTTGGCGTGCCGGCGGATCTGATGGGTCCTGCCGGAAAGGATCTCCACCTCCACCTTGGTGTAGTGCTGGCTATGCTCCTGGACGCGGTAGCACGTCTCACACGGCAGACGCTTAAACGCACCGGCCGGGTTTTTACGGCCCCCGGCGGCCTTGGACAGCGGCCAGCGCCACGTTCCCCATGAGCCGTCGCCATCCTGATGTTCCAGATTCCCGTGCAGGATGGCAATGTATCGTTTGACCACGGTCCGATTCTCAAACTGCCTGGTAAAAAACCGGAACGCCTCGCGGTTCACGGCCAATAACATAACACCGCTGGTCTCTTTGTCCAGACGGTGGACCGGATTAACACCGAAATCCGGGTCAAAGCCGGTCTTTTCCCTTATCTCGGCATGGGTGTGCATGAACGCTGCGGCCAGGGAGCACAGATCTTGGCCCGGCTGGTTGTGAACAGTTACCCCTTCGGGTTTATTGATAAAAAGCCTTCCCGGGCCGTATTCAAGAACCGCTTGTTGAAAATTGTCGTTCTTTATCTTCATCTTGCCACCATTGTTCGATCGCCTCGGCAACGCCGCCGTTATTGTTGGCTGCCACGGTTTGAAATCGATCTTTGAGATCTTTTGGCGCATTTTCAACAACAAAGCTCCGGGCTGCCCACGCCAGCAGGTCCAGATCATTGTAATCGTTGCCGACGGCCATGGTGTCAGCGGAATCCACATCGAGCTCGGCTGCCAGCCATGCTGCCGTGCTGCTTTTGGATACATCCGGATGAAAAAGCTCTATCCAGATGGATTTGTGGTCCAGGGGTGACGTGGTCTGGATGACGCTCAGGCCGGGCAGCGCCCCACGCACCGTTGCCACCACCCCATCGACGCTGTTTTCCGGAATGACAGCCAGAAACTGGGATGCTTCCCCGCATCCATTGCACGAGGACACTTTGAAGGGCCTGCCAAATGGCCGGTATCTTTCCAGCCGGGTTTCAAAGTCAGTATTGCTGCTGGTTGCCCTGCGGTAGACAAATTTATGATTGTCCGGCACCGGGTCGTGCAGCATGAAGTCAAACGCTGATTCCTTTAAAAAATCAAGTGCCTGAAAGACCATATCGCTCGTGAGATTGACATGGTACACCAATTTTCCAGCAGGTTGGGTAACCACACCGGCACCGGTGGTAAAAATGATATAATCCACAGGCAGATCGACCCCCGGGGAAGTGTTAAACGAATATAGGGAGCGGCCGGTGGCGACAGCTGTGGTGATGCCGCGTTGGGTAAGAGATGCCAGGGCATCGAGATCCCTTTGCGCGAGTGTATTGTCGGAACGCAGCAGGGTTCCGTCAAAATCGGTAATGAAGAGTCCTTTGTTTTTATTGTGCAAAATTATTCACCTTAACATATTGTCTTTCCAGGCGTTTAAAACAACAGAATTCTGTTTGAAGAATCGGTCGCGGGTTTCCTGCAAGCAGCTGGATCATATCATCGTTCCGTCAGGGCCAGTTTCATACTCAGCATATTAACTCCTGAACCATAAAATTGGATAATTTTGCCATAACATTCAAAGGTTAAAAAGGTCAACCACATCTCCAAATTCAGCATTGGCAAGGGGGGATGCTTGTGCTAATTTACGGCACCGTATTTCACGAGGAGCACGGCCTTGAATCTCTCGTTTCACCCCCTATATGATGCAGACCAAAATATCCTTTGTGCAGGAAGGGATCCTGGACCGGAGGAGCTTTCCGCTATCTGCTCAGCCACGGCCGTCATCCTTCCCCAGGGGTGCCGGGAGTCTCTCTACACCATGGCCCGGGAAAACTGTTGTCATGTTTTTCCCAACTACGACAAGCGCTTTGAATTCCCCGACAAAATCGGACAGGCCCGATTTTTTCAACAGACAGGCGTTCCCCACCCGTGCACCCGATGTTATGATTCAGTTGCCGTTTTTCTTAAAAAAAGGGACGCCGTTGAACCCGTGCCTGATTTCCCCTTTCCCTTTGTGTTCAAATTCGACTGGGGGGGAGAAGGGGACAACGTCTTTCTGGTAAAAACCCCCCTTGATTTCAAGGAAAAAATAGAAAGGGCCACATCCTATGAAAATACAGGTCAGTACGGATTTCTTCTCCAGGAATTGATCCCTTCCCGGGCACGGTCCCTGAGGGTGGTGGTGATCAACACGGCCGTGATTGCCTACTGGCGGTCGCAGGAAAACCCGGACGCCTTTCACACCAACATCAAAAGGGGTGCCCGTGTTGAAACCGACAACGCCCCCCAGCTGCAGGAAGCCGCCAAAACCGCGGCCCTCTCTTTCTGTGAAAAAACCCGTATCAACCTGGCCGGGTTTGATTTTCTGTTTTCTGAAAAATCCTTGGAAAACAACCGGGTGGAACCGCTATTTCTCGAGATCAACTATTTCTTCGGCCGCAAAGGCCTGGGTGGGTCGGAGGCTTATTACAAAATCCTGCATCAGGAGATTGACAACTGGATAAATTTTCATGTCGGAAAGTGAATGCCTGAATTTAACATCAACTGCAGTTTAATATTCTGGCCGACTGTCCAATCGTGACAAATGAAAATTTATTAGACAAAAAAATTGTCATTTTTGTATTCAGACTTTTCTACCCCCATAGATTAATCTTCTATTGCATGTGTTCTCTACTGAGCATACAATTTTTTTGTTATGGAACCATTCGCATACAACCTGGACGAAAAGGACATTAAAAAGGAACGCCGCAAGGCCAGGGAACTGAGGGCTTCCCAGTGGTGGAAACGCCGCTGCGACAAAGGGGTCTGCTATTATTGCGGTAAAAAAACACCGCCCAAAGAACTCACCATGGACCACATCGTACCGGTTTCCAGGGGCGGAAAAAGCACCAAGGGCAATATCGTGCCGGCCTGCAAAGATTGCAACAACAAAAAGAAACAGCTGCTCCCCATGGAATGGGAGGAGTACCTCTCCAGCCTGTAAGGGGAAAATGGCTTATATTTCAGTTCAATAGATAAACAATATGGGTGAGAGACAACTTAAATTCCTGGAATTCGTACCTCTGATCCTCTATTTCACATTTGTGCGTGCCGCAGATGCCGACAGTGTGGGCCGGCAATGGGAAATCGCCTTTCTTGTGGGCGGGGTCTTGTCGGCGGTGACGCTTTTCGTTCTCAAACGGCGCAACACCTATATTCTCAATCGGATCATGCTGGGCGCCCACCTTTTTCTCATCAGTGGCGCTGTTGCCGTTATCTTAAGGTTTACACCTTTGCTGGATATTTACCAACGCTTCAATCCGGTGCCCATGTTCGTCTGGGTAATTGCCGTGGGGGTCGCCACCAGCCTGTTCAGCCCCCATGGATTTATCGGATCCTCCAACCCGGACCGCAAAAGGAACTATAGTAGCTCAGCCCTGCTGCTGGCCGCCGCTATTCTAGCCCTGGGCATCTCCTGCTTCTTTATGGGAAACATCTTTTATACCGATATCCTGCCCTTCATAGGCCTGTTCATCGTCAATGACCACCTTAAATCCAGAATCCCGAATAGTTCTGGCGGAAGACACCCATGAACCTTCCGCAAATCAACCAGCAGCCCGGACGACAACAGGCCTGGCTGCCTTATGCGCTCCTGACCATCGCCCCCTTGTGCTGGGCCGGTAACGTGGTGGTGGCACGCGGCATCGTGGACACCTTCCCGCCGGTGAGCCTGGCCTTCTGGCGCTGGAGCCTGGCCACAATGATCCTCCTGCCCTTTGCCGGAAAACAGGCGATGCATGACTGGAAAACAGTGTTTACCCACTGGAAGATGATGGCCCTTTTAAGCGTTACCGGCATCAGCATTCTTTATTTTGCCCTGTTCCCCTCGCTGGTCGCCTATTTCTGCTGGAACAAGGGGGTGGAACTCATCGGCCCCAACCGTGCAGGGCTGTTCATCAACCTGATTCCGGTATTTGCCTCGTTCATGGCGGTGGTCTGGCTGCAGGAAGCATTGGAATGGTTCCATTTAGGTGGGCTGCTTCTCGTTCTTACAGGGATGGCTCTCTTCAACCGGTGATACGCATTAGAAACTTGCTTCAGTGCGGATGATGTTTGAAGTGCTGGCTAATTTTAAGGAAGATGTTCCCCAAGTGAAGCCGAATGTTTCTAATGCTTATTGACAACAATCATGCGGGTGGTGTTTAATTCCTATCCTGCTGGTATGAATTGACGCGTCCACCGTACTGGTTTCACGGTCCCATGAGGAGAATGCCATGCGAACGGAAAATGAGATACAATACCTCATGAAAGCCATTGACGCTTTTAAGAGAAGGCTCATCGTTATCTCCCCTGATTTTGAGATACTGGCCGCCAATAAACCCATTTCCGAGCTGACGGATGACGAACCCGTGGGAGATTACTGCTATGAGTTGTTCTACGACCGCTCTTCTCCGTGTGACAACTGTGCGGTAAGGGAAGCCCTGGCAGACAAACGCCCGTCGATCCATCCAAAACCGGAATCCCTCGCCCAACACGGGTTGATGCCCTGCTATTACGCCTATCCCATTTATAACGGTGAAGAAATCGAAGCCTTTGTGAGCATGGACTTCGACATCCCCACCATCGATCTTTTGGAAGAGAAACTGCAGCGTTCCAACGCTTTCCTGGAAAAACTGCTGCAAAGCGCTGTTGACTGTGTGGTGGCTGCCGATATGACCGGCAAGATCTTCCTGTTCAACGAATCCGCCGTGGAACTGTTCGGCTACAGCTTGAAGGAGGCACTGAGCGATCTGAATGTCCGCGACATCTATCCCGGGGACGGCGCCTATGAGGTGATGAAAGCCATGCGCGGATCATCCTATGGCGGCAAAGGCCGCCTGATAACCTATCACACCGACGCACGGGTTAAGGGCGGAGAGCAGATCCCCATCAGCCTCTATGCTTCCGTTATTTACGAGGACGGAGAGGAAATCGCCTCCATCGGGTTTTTTCATGACCTCCGGGACCGGATCCGGATCAGAAAAGAGCTGGAAAACACCCAGGTGCAGCTTCTCCAGGCCGAAAAAATGGGTTCCCTTGGAAAGCTGGCGGCCGGCGTGGCGCACCAGATCAACAACCCCCTGGGGGGCATCACCCTTTTCTCCAAATTGATCCTGGAGGAATACGAGCTGGAGGACGGCCTTAAAAGCGACGTCGAACGCATTCTGAGAGACGCGGACAGATGTCGCAAAATCGTGAAGGAACTGCTTGAATTTACCCGGCAGACGCGGCACCTCATGCGGCCCAACGACCTGAACCGCGCCCTCAAGAGAACCCTGTTTCTATTGGAAAGCCAGGCCCTTTTCCAGAACATCAAGGTCAAACAGGATCTTGCTGAAGACCTTCCCCAGGCTGTCTCTGACGTCCAGCAGATGTACCACCTGTTCATGAACCTTATTCTGAATGCGGTCCAGGCCATGGACGGCAAGGGCACACTGCACTTGAAGACCACGGCAAACCCTGCTAAGAACCAGGTTCAAATCGAAATTTCCGATACGGGCCCGGGGATTTTAGAGAAGGATCTGCCATACCTTTTCGAGCCTTTTTTCACCACCAAGGAGGAAGGCAAGGGTACCGGTCTCGGCCTGAGCCTGGCCTACAATATTGTGGAAAACCATGGTGGATCCATCTCGGCGGAGAACAATCCGGACCGGGGCGCCAAGTTTATTATCAAACTTCCGATTGCCCATAAGCAAAAGCAAGGAGATGAACGTGGGGAATGAGACAGAAACACTGCACATCCTTATCGTAGACGATGAACAGGATATTCGTGAGGGCTCCCAGCGCATTCTGTCCCGCATGGGGTTTAGGGTAAGCCTGGCTTCGCGAGGCGACGAGGGACTGGAAAAACTGGCGGAAACCCAGGCGGCAATCTTACTGCTGGACCTTAAAATGCCCGGCATGGACGGCATGGATGTCCTGGCCCGCGTCGGCGATATAAATCCCGATGTGCTCGTCATCGTGATCACCGGTTATGCCACGGTGGAAACCGCCATCCAGGCCATGAAACAGGGGGCCTATGATTTCATCCCCAAACCCTTTGAACCGGACCAACTACGCCTTATCGTCAACCGTGCCGCAGAAAAAATACGTCTGAAAAAGGAAGCGCAGCAACTGGCTCAGGAGCAGCGGCGCACCCTTTCAGATCTGGCCATGGAACAAAGCCGCATCAGAACCGTTATCGAGTCTCTGCCCAACGGATTGGTGGTGACCAACAATGACGGCCAGGTGGCCCTGATGAATCCCGCCTTCAGGCAGCTCATGGGCTTAAACGTCGATTTCGAGTTTGGCCAGCCCATCGACGCCTACATAAAAGACCCGGAACTGTGTGATTTAATCATGGACATCTCCAAAGGAAAACACATCGATTTCGAGGATATTCCCTCTTATGAATTTTCCCTGGACGATGAAACCTACCTACTGGCCGAGGCACAACCGGTTATTGGAAGGAAAAACCAGTGTCTGGGGGCTGTGGTAAACCTTGTGGACATCACGAGCATGAAGGTCCTGGACCGCATGAAATCCGAATTTGTGGCCAAGGTCTCCCATGAACTGCGCTCGCCGCTTTCCACCATACACGAACAGCTGGCCGTGGTTCTCAATGACATGGTGGAAGTGGCGCCCAAGGACGACCGCAGAATCCTTGCTCGCGCCAAGGAAAAAACCCACGGGCTCATATCTCTGATCGGGGATCTTCTGGACCTTTCACGCATAGAAGAAGGCGTCATCTGCACAGAACCCCAGCCGGTCAAGGTTGATGAGCTGCTCGAGGGCATCGTGCAGTTTCTCCAGGCCAGGGCTGAATCAAAAGACCAGACGCTAAAAATCGAAAGTCCGGAAGCTGGATTGCTGCCCATCCAGGCCGACCCTCTGGCCCTGGAAAGCATTTTCGGCAACCTGATAGCAAATGCCATCAATTATACGCCCGAAGGGGGGGACATCATGGTCCGCATCGACATGGCGGGCATCAACCTGCGGGTCAAGGTAGCAGACACAGGATTCGGTATTGAAGAAAAGCATCTGGACAACATCTTCAAACGTTTCTACCGCGTGAAAAACGACAAGACCCGCTTTATCACTGGTACGGGATTGGGGCTGCCCATCGTCAAAGAGTTGGTCACCACTCTGAACGGCTTTATCGACGTGGAAAGCGTGCCCGGCAAGGGAAGCGTGTTTACAGTGCTTTTGCCAACCGGCGAGACAGCAACCTGATGGAAAGACAGATTGCCAGTGGACGGAATCCCAGAGCCCCAGAGACCAGAGCCACAGAAGACAGAGGACGGAGCTGTAAGCAGTAAGGAGTAGGCAGTAGGGAGCGAGTTAAGCGTTACCAGAAATTAGTTAAGAGTTGCTGACTGCGCAAAGCTTGGAGGCTCCTATTAACTGTTTTCTATTTTCTGATAACTATCAATTAGGACTTGACCACCTGAAACCTGAAACGCGACTACCGCAATCCATTATTCCAACACACCAATACTCCAGTATTCCAGAGTATTTATCCACAGCTATATAAATAATTCAATAAATTTCATGCAAGATTCAAGAAAGAGCTTCGATGAAAGCCTCGGGGGGAACCTGCAGACCGGTCCAGAGGGAAAGGGTCCGCCGGGCCTGATAGGCCAAGGGCTTCAAACCGTCCATAAACTGAGCACCCTGTTTGGCAGCCATTTTTTCCCAGAAATTTTCCGGCCGGTCATAATTAAAATCCAAAACCAGTTCGCAACCGGGTATTTCCATTTCTCTCACCAGGGCATCCATTTCAGACGACTCATCCGCGTTAGAAACCGAAGTGGCATTGACGATGATGTCTGCCCGGGGCGGGTTGTCCAGGAGGGACGGCAATGTGCGGGCCTCTCCGCTAAATCGGGATACAATCTCCGCCGTGCGGTCGTCTGTACGGCCGGCAACGTAAATGGCCCGGGTCCTCAGCCAGCTCAGAATAAAGACCGCCGCCTTGGCGGCACCGCCCGTGCCGATCACCAGGGCCGACTTGCCCTCCACATCGAATCCGATTTCGTTCAGTGCATCCATGAACCCGATGGCGTTGGTGTTGTAGCCCTTCAGTTCAGCACCGTTGCGCACAATGGTATTGATGGCGCCGATGATGCTGGCGCCCTCGGAGAGAACATCCATGTGTGAAACCACCGTTTCCTTGTAAGGCACCGTCACGTTGGCCCCGGCAATGTTGAGAATTCTGAGGCTCTGCAAGGCCTGGCCAATATCACCGGGATCCACCTGAAAGGGAACATAGGCCCCCTTGATGCCCATGCGTTTCAGAACCGTCGAAAAGATGGCCGGTGATTTGGATCGATGGGCCCGCTCATCACTGATGATGCAGTATACTTTCACAGGTTACGCCTTAAATTAAGGTGCTGTCCGCAGCTGTCAACGCATCTCCTTCAAGATGGATATGGCTTGACATCCACAAGGTCCGGCCCCAGATAGGCCCGTTCGTTCTCTCCCAGTATCCCTAAAGCCAGGCACATGATCGTCCAGAGATGAATTGTTTCGTACTTGCCCTCAAAGTGGTCCTTGAGATCATGAATTTGAGAATGGCAGTTGTGGCAGGGGGTGATGCAATAAGCAGCATCCGTCTCCTTGATCTGTTCATATTTCAAGCGGCCATAGTGGCGCCGCGCATCGGGAAGCCCCGACTGCAGAAACCCGCCGCCCCCGCCGCAGCAGAAGTTGTTGGAACGGTTGGGGGCCATGTCGACAAAGTTCTCTTCACCGACGATGGTTTTGACGACAAACCGCAGATCCTCGGCAATGGGGTCCCCCAGGGATTTTCTAACCAGCTGGCAGGGGTCCTGAACCGTAAACTTGACCTTCGAATCCTTGTTCCAGTCCGAGTTGACCTTGAGCTTGCCTTCACGCATCCAAAGGGCATAGTACTCGATAATGCTTTTGACCTCAAAATTGTGCTCGATGTTGAATTTGTTCAGTCCGACCCGGACTGAAAAGAACTCATGCCCTCACTCGGTATTGAGCCAGACCTTGCAGCCCAGATCATCCACGGCTTTGGCTTTGAGGCGGACATTTTTTTCCCACATTTCATTGTCAGCGCAAAAAAGGCAGTAGTTTTCCGCAGCCCACCCTTTGGACCCGTAGGTCCAGTCCGCACCGACAATGTCGAGAATTTTCCACAAGGGGACCATCTCATCCGGTTCGGTCACCGGCTCCCGTGAATTCTGATTCAGAAAAAACTCGGCCCCTGATTTGTCGATGGGCGCTTGCATATCGGCGAATTCGGGCTGGGCTTCCTGGTACTCTTCGAGCACATCCTCCACCACGAACTTGAAATCCTCCACCGAAGCCCCCATGGCACTGCAGGTTTCGTTTTTAAAGGCCAGTTCACAGGAACTGCGGATGCCTTTGGGCTGGGAATCCTTGGGCCACCGGTTCCTGACGTTGAAAACCAGGCCGGGAATGTCAATTTTCATGGGGCAGGCAATCAAACACCGCTGACACATGGTACACATCCAGGCCCAGTTTGAGTTCAGCACCTCTTCGTCCAGACCGAGGGCGGCCATTCTCAAGAATTTCCTGGGGTCCATGTCTTCAAGCCCCGTGGCCGGGCAGCCGGATGAACAGAGCCCGCAGGTCAGGCAGAGGTTAAGGTTTCCGCCTTCCGGCAGGATTTTCATAACCTCTTCCTTGAAAGTGCTTTTTGCCCGCTTTTTAATTTCAATAACCTCAGATGCCATTTATCGCTCCTAGGTTAAACCTTGTTTATTCAAATTTATCGCGCCGTAACGCATGTGCGACGGTTCAGGCACTTTCCCAGCTGCGATCCAGCGGTTTTCAGATCCGCAGCATACGCTTCAGGCTCTGGGAAATCTCCTCGGCGGAAGCCGGTTTGGCAATATAGTCATCCGCTTCGGTGGCCATCCCGTCTGCGTGGGAATAGCGCGTAGACGTGACGTGGGAAGCCACGGCCGTTAAAAGCAGTACGGGAATGTCACAAAATTTATCATCGTCCTTGAGCTCCTTGCATACCTCATACCCGTCCTTTTCAGGCATCATGACATCCAGGACGATGGCATCCGGCGGGTTTTCCTGAACCCTTTCCAAACCTTCTACGCCATTATAGGCCACGTCCACCTCAAACCCCTCTTTTTCAAGTTGTCCCTGCACAATCAGACAAAAATCAGGTTCGTCGTCCACTACAAGTATTCTTTTTTTAGCGCTCACCATACACCTCCTTAATGAGTAGATTTACTATTTTGCCAATGTGATCCGGGTTCACCGGGATCGGTGAACTGCGGTATAATGACCCCATGACGGTTTTCCATTCAGGAAAAAAATACCTCCCGTTGGTTATACTTCGGGCCTGGGATGCAGCCCGGTCTGTTCCACAATCTCCGGAACCATTTCCTCCCACTCGATGGCCATCACATGGAAACCGCTGACCCCTTCCACATCCTTGAGCCGCTGGATATCCTCGATGCAAATCTTGACGCCCTCTTCGGCCTGTTTTTCTTTGGGGGTGCCGGACAGCCGCTTGACCAGCTCGTCAGGAACATCCATACCCGGAACCCGGTTCTTCATGTATTTGGCCATACCGGCCGATTTCATGGGGGTCATGCCTGCCAGGATATACACCTGTTCCGTCAGCCCCCGGTCCCGGGCGAGCTTCATCCACTCCTCAAACCTGCCCAGGTTGTATATGCACTGGGTCTGGATAAACTCGGCCCCGGCCTTAATCTTCTTGGCCAGGCGCGGTACCCGGATTTCAAACGGATCGGCAAAGGGGTTGGCTGCCGCACCCACGAACATCCCCGGCGGCCGCTCGATATCATCGCCCCCCAGGAACTTCCCGTCGTCCCGCATGTGACGTACGGTCTGGAGCAGCTGCATGGAATCGAGGTCGTGGACATTCTGCCCCTTTGCACAATCTCCAAAACTCTGATGATCACCGGTCAGGCAGAGAATGTTATTGATATCAAAAGAGGCCGCCCCCAGAATGTCACTTTGAAGGGCAATGCGGTTCCGGTCCCGGGTAACCATCTGCAGCACCGGATCAAGCCCCAGGAGCTTTAGACGAATGCAGGCCGCCAGGCTGCACATGCGTGTCACCGACGTCTGGTTGTCGGTGATGTTCACGGCATCCACATGATCCTTGATCAAATTCGCTTTTTTAGTGATCACCTCGGGATCGCTCCCCCGGGGAGGACCGCATTCGGAGGTAACGGCCAAGTGTCCTGCTTCTAAAACCTTTTTCAACCTGCTCGCTGTATTTCCATTCATGGCTGTACATCCTCCCTGACGACTTTTCGGGGCCCGCCGGCCCTGTCGGTGGACCAGTCTTTCAATGGACTGAGTTCTTCATAATCATCGAATCTGTCGAGTGCCTTGAGGCGCTCCACAATCAGCTGCCAGGCACAGATGACCTCCTTGTTGATCTCGCACTTGCCGTCGGTCGAGCCTCCGCAGGGGCCGTTCATCACCCTTTTGGCACAGCGTGATATCGGACAGATGCCCCCGGTTCTGGCCAGAATGCATTGTCCGCACCCCTGGCAGCGCTCCGTCCACAACCCACGATCTTCGGTGGCGCCCATAAAGCATGTGTTGACCCCCGGGTAAACCGGCGTGGAAAAATATTTCTCCGCGGTAAACTGGACCCCCACGCCACAGGCAATGGACACGATGGCGTCATACTGGTCCACCCGGTCCCGAATTTCCTCCAGGTACTCGTGGTCGCACTGCCGCTGCAAGGTTTCTTCATCGACCTTGACATCCCGCTCCTGGTTTAAAAAATACATTCTAAGCGCCGATGCCAGGATGCCGACTTCTTTTTTCCCGCCGGCCTCACAAACGGTCACGCATTCGTTGCAGCCCAAAATCAGAATTTTCTCGTGGGCCCCGAGTTCCTCAATGATTTCCTCGATCGGTTTCTTGTCAGCAACAATCATGGGCTTTTCCTTATGTTGTAGAAGTCGTTTTAGGTTCTTATGCCAAGTTCCCGAATTAGCCCCTGGATAACCGGCCTTTTGAACAAGAGTGCACCTTTCTTGGCAACGGTGTTCAGGCTGCTTTTTTCTTCAGCTTGATGGGATTGGGCCCCAGTTCCTTTATTTTTTCGGCAAATTCGTTAGCAAATTTGGCGAACAGGGGGCCTTCGCTGGAGGCCAGGTTGAACATCTCCACCCGGTCACCGCCAATTCCGATGGTGTCCAAAAGGGCCTTGGCCTGCTCTACCCGTTTGCGCGCCCGGAAATTGCCGTTGGTAAAATGGCAGTCTCCTTCCATGCACCCCACGGCATAAACACCGTCCGCACCTTTTTCAAATGAGCGCAGAATGTGCAGAATATCGACTTTTCCGGTGCAGGGCACCCGGATGATCTTAATGTTGGTCGGGTATGACAACCGCATGGAACCTGCCAGGTCCGCAGCCGTGTACCCTCAGAAATTGCAGCAAAATGCGAGAATGATCGGTTCAAAATCCTGGCTCATAGTACTCCCTCCAATAAAGCTTCCACTTTGCACAGCAGTTGATCGTCTTCGTACCAGTTCAGATCAATGGCTTTGGCCGGACACTCCGATGCACAGACACCGCAGCCGTGGCACAGGGCCACATCGATCTCGCTTACCCCGTCGGCATTGATTTTGGGCACACCATAGGGGCAGGATTTGACACATACCAGGCAGGCCGCGCAGTCCTCGCCATGCACCGTTGCCGTCACCGCCGAAAGCGTCAGTTCGGTCTGGGACAGGAAGGTGACCGCCCGTGACGCCGCGGCATTGGCCTGGGCGATGGACTCGGAAATCAGCTTGGGGCTGTGGGCGGTACCACACACGAAAATTCCGTCGGTGGCCATATCCACGGGCCGCAACTTGACATGCGCCTCCATGAAGAACCCTTCAGGCGTCCGGGCCAGTTTGACAATGGAGGCAAGTTCGGCGGTGTCTTCAGCCACCAGGCCGGCACTCAGGGCGACCACGTCCGCGCTCACCTTCAGGCGCCGGTCCAACACATGATCCCGGAAGGTCACCGCCACCCCATCAGCGGCAGGTTCCACCAGGGGCGGCTTGTCCTCCGTAAACCTGAAAAACATCACCCCCAGCCTGCGCGCCTCGGTATAGTATTCCTCCAAAAGGCCGTAGGTGCGAATATCCCGATAGAGAATGAACACATCCGTATCCGGATGCTCCTTTTTAATGTGCAGCGCGTTCTTGACCGCATTCTGACAGCAGATGCGCGAACAGTTGGGATTTTCCGCGTTTCTGGAACCCACACATTGAATCATCACCACCGTGCCGAGACCGCCCTCGGGCACATCCTCCAGATATTGGGTGAGCTCGATCTGGGTCATCACGCGTTCATCATCGGCATAGCTGTATTCCGTGGGCTGGTACTCCTTGGCGCCGGTAGCCAGAATCACCACACCGTGCTCTATTTTTCTTTCGTACATACCCGGCCCCACCAAAACCTCGGTGGTAAAGTTGCCCTTGAATCCTTCAAAGCCCACGATCAAAGACTGGGCCAAAACCTGAATATTCTCATGGCCGTTGACACGCTCGATGAGATCGTCCAGAAAGGGTCGGATGGGGTCGCCTTCGATAACCGCTTTGAGGTGGTTGGCCATCCCGCCCAGCCGCTCCTCTTTTTCCACCAGAAAAACTTCAAAGCCCTGTTCAGCCATACCGAGGGCGGCCTGCATACCGGACACACCGCCGCCGATCACCAGCGCCTTCTGGATAACCGTAATGGTTTTTTCACTCAACGGCTCGAGCGTGGCCGATCGGGCAACGGCCATGCGCACCAGATCCTTGGACTTAGCTGTGGCTTCATCGGCTTCAGCCGCATGAACCCAGGATCCCTGGTTGCGGATGTTGGCCATTTCAAAAAGATATTTGTTCAGCCCACAGGCCCGCAGCGTGTCCATAAAGATGGCCTCATGGGTCTTGGGCGTGCAGGCCGCCACCACGATGCGGTTGAGTCCCTGCTCCTTGATGATCTCCTTCATCTGATCCTGGGAATCCTGGGAGCAGGTAAAGAGATTCTGGCCGGTATACACCACGCCCGGTAGCGTACGGGCATATTCCTCCACCGCAGCCACATCCACCACCCCGGCAATGTTGATGCCGCAGTGGCACACAAAAACACCGATGCGCGCATCGGTCTCGCTCACATCCACCTCTTCGGGAAGTTCCACAGTTCGGGTCAGGGTGTTACGGGCTTGGCTCAAGTGCATGCCGGCCTGGCAGGCGGCCGCACTGGCTTCCGTAACCGAGGAGGGGATATCCTTGGCCTCCTGGAAAACACCACAGGCGTAAACCCCGGGCCGGGAGGTTTCCACCGGTGTGAACGGTTGGGTAACGGCAAAATTATAGGCATCGGTCTTAACCTTCAGCCTTTCAGCCAGAGCAGCCGTCTCCTCCGTCACCTGCAGCCCCACGGAAAGGACCACCATGTCGAATACCTCTTCCTGGAGTTCGCCGCTTTCGTCAGCATACCGTATGCGCAGGTCTCTGTCCGGGCCGACCTCATCGATGGTGTGGACCCGGGCCTTTACAAAACGCACCTTTTCCTTGTCCCTGGCCCGCAGGTAATATTTTTCATACTCCTTGCCAAAGGTGCGGATGTCCATGTTGAATATGGCACAGTCCAGGTCGCCTGCTGAATGCTCCTTGGCGATCATAGCATCCTTGACGGCATACATGCAGCAGACCGAAGAACAGTACCCATTGCCGCACTGGTTGGTGTCTCGGGAGCCGATGCACTGGAGCCAGGCTATTTTCTTGGGTTCGGTCTCATCCGAAGGCTTTGCCAGGTGTCCCATGGTGGGTCCGGAGGCGGAAAGAATGCGTTCGAACTCCAGGCTCGTGAGCACATTGGGATTCGTTCCATAGTGATAGTGACGCGCCAATACAGACGGGTCATAGGGCCGGCTGCCGGGGCAAAGGATGACGGACCCCACGTCTATTTCCTTGATCACAGCCTGCTGACCGTGGTCCACCGCCTCTGCCAGACACGCGTCCACGCACTGGTAGCACTCGGAGCAGATACCGCAGGAGAGGCAGCGGTCGGACTCTTGTTGAGAAGTGGCCTCATCGAATCCCAGCTGAACTTCCTCGAAGGTCATCTTGCGTTCCTCGGCCGGCAGGCAAGGCATCTTTTTCTTAGCCATGGGCATGACACCCGTAAGGGGGACATCTGCAACACCGCTCCAGTCTTTTTCCCGATCAACAGCGATATCTTGCCCGCGCATGTAACGGTCCATGGAGATGGCCGCTTCGCGTCCCGCAGCAATGGCGTCCACTACTGTGGCCGGACCGCTGACCGCATCACCGCCGGAAAATATGTCAGCATCATCCGACTGCAGCGTCACAGGATCGACATTCATTGTTCCCCACTGGCTGAGCGTGCAGGCACACTCGTCGGTGAGACAGGCCCAGTCGCTCTCCTGCCCGATGGCGGGAATCACCGTATCCACCTCAATGACGAATTCAGAGCCTTCCACGGGAACCGGCCGGCGCCGGCCGCTATCGTCGGCTTCCCCCAACTCCATCTTAAGGCACTCCAGGCCGGCGACGCGTCCGTCCTTACCGATAACCCTGACCGGAGCGGTGAGGGTCATGATCTCGATACCTTCTTCGGCACACTCTTCTATCTCCACTTCGTTGGCCGGCATTTCGGCATACGTCCGCCGATAGACGACAAATGGTTTAGAGGATCCGGTCCTGAGGGCCGTGCGCACAGAGTCCATAGCCACGTTACCGCCGCCGATGACAGCTACCCGGTCACCCAGGTTCACCTCGTTCCCCAGGTTGACCTCACGGAGAAAATCAATGCCGGGGTATACACCGTCGAGATCCTCGCCTTCTATGCCCAGCACTTTGCATTCGTGCGATCCGATCCCCATGAAAAAAGATTTGAATCCCTGGTCGCGCAACTGGGCGATGGTGATATCCTTGCCGATATCCACACCGGTTTTGAACGCGACCCCCAGGGCCCTGATCACATCGATCTCGCTTTCGATGATGTTCCGGGGCAGGCGATACGCGGGTATGCCCACGGTGAGCATGCCGCCCAATACCGGCAGTTTTTCAAAGACCGTGACCTGGTATCCTTCGATAGCCAGGTAATACGCACAAGTGAGACCAGCCGGACCGGCACCGATGATGGCGACTTTTTCCTGTTGTTCGACCTTTTTTTCAGGCAGGTAGGGCTGGTCGCTCTCGAGGTCCTTATCGGCCAGAAATCGATGCAGATATTGTATGGACAGCGTGTCTTCCACCTGGTTGCGCGTGCAAACCCCCTCACAGGGGTGATGGCACACACGTCCGCACACACCCGGGAAAGGGTGATCATGCTTGAACAGGGCCAGGGCCTCCCGGTATTTACCCTGCTGAATAAGGGCGATGAAGCCTTGAACGCTCACATGGGCGGGGCAACTGGACCGGCAGGGGGCTGTGCCTTTTTTGTCGATGGCAAACGCCCCGGGAATGGCCTGGGCGTACTGTTTGAACACCGCTTTTTTTATTGAAAGGCCCTCGTTGTAGCCATCCTTAAGATCCACCGGGCAGACCTTGGCGCATTCGCCGCAGCTCGTGCATTTGGAAACATCAATGTATCTGGGGTTTTCGTGAACGTGGGCTGTAAACCGACCCGGTTCTCCGGTAAGCTGTTGTAGCTCGCTGTTGGTAATAAGCTCTATGTTCAGATGCCGGCCGACCTCGACCAGTTTGGGAGAGATGATTCACATGGCACAGTCATTGGTGGGAAAGGTTTTATCCAGCTGCGACATGAGCCCACCAATGGCGGAAGTCTTTTCAAGCAGATAAACATAATAACCGGAATTGGCCAGGTCGAGCGCCGACTGCATTCCGGCAATGCCGCCGCCGACAACCATGACGGATCCGACAAGATCCTTTTTTTCAGCATTTACATTCTTTTCCATCTTTTCCCCTTTACACCCTCTTTAATATCTCTGGCAGTTTATCTTCCCAACCGATGGTGGCCACATGGACCCCGCCGAAGCCCTCTTTTTTAAGGGCGCGGATTGTTTCCGATGCAATATCAATGCACTCCCGGACCTTGTCCGGCGCGTCCTGGATGCGCTCGATCAGGTGGTCGGGAATGAAAGTGTGGTTGAGGTTGCGGGCAATGTAGCGGGCCATGCCCAGGGATTTCAGCAGTAGAACCGTGGGAATGACGGTGGTTGTTTCCCGGTCCACGCGTTTCCAGACCGGCTCTATGGCAGCCAGGTCGAACAATGGCGGTGTTATGAAAAAACGGGTTCCGGCCCGGCCCAGTTGGCTCATCTCGTCCAGGATGAGCTCGGGGCTTTTGTCCCTGGCCCCGGCCTCCACGGTCGAGCCCACCAGAAACTTGGGTGCTCCCATGAGTTCTATGCCGGCCAGGTCCCGACCTTGTTGCAGACCGTCAATAGCCGCTAACAGTTCCGGAAGATCGAGGTCATACACCCCCCGCGCCTGGTGATGGTCCCCAAGTCCGGGATCTTCCCCCTTGACCACCATCACGCTGGATATGCCGCACCCGTTGGCCGCCAGCAGGTCGGCCTGGAGCGCCAGCCGGTTTCTGTCCCGGCAATTGAGCTGCATCACGGTCTCCAACCCTTTGGATTTTAGAATCATGGCGCCGCCCAGGGAACTCATGCGCATCACGGCATTGCTCATTTCAGGCACCACAAAAGCGTCCACCAGGCCCTTTACCTTTTGGGCGTTGTTAACCATGCGCGAAACATCTGCGCCTTTGGGGGGTTCCATTTCCGCGAGAATGACAAATTCCTTGGCTTCGATCTTTTGCTGTATACCCATTTGCATCACTCCACTGATGGCTGCGTGTCTGACCACGAAAACAGATTACGTTGTTCGACACGGTAATTATTGGTTGCTGCTCGCTTTGAAGCTTAATAGAGCAATGGTCGTGCCAAGGGTTGTCGGGAGCGGCAATAAATTGTATATTTGTTATTATATCAGCCTGTTATATTAATTTTGGTCGTTCATGAACCGGGGGAAGGGATACTGGACCCAGGAACATTTGTGCCAATTTGGCATAGGGTTTCAACTTTTCATTGCATTTATAGACAGTTGCGTATTATGTTCCATTTCGAACTATGCCATTTTGGAGCATTTCTATGGACCAGCGAGTGATCATCGTCGATGATGACCGGGATTTTTTGGACATCATGGGCAAACGAATCCGGGAACTCGGGTTTGACAATATCCTGCTGCAGGAAGACCCGGCACTTGCGGCTGAGTTGTTTGAATCCAACCCGCCTTGCGACCTGGCGCTTATCGACATGACCATGCCGGGCATGAACGGCCTGGAACTGCTCGACCAGATTAAAAAAGTGAGCCCCGCAACAGAATGCATCATGATTACCGCCGTAAACGAAGCGCGCACAGCAGTCGAGTGCCTGCGCAAGGGCGCGTATGACTACCTGATCAAGCCCGTTGCCCATGAAGATCTGGCCCTGTCCGTTCACCGGGCCCTGGAACACCGGCGGCTTATCCACATCCTGGACATCGAAAAGGGAAAGACCCCTCTGGGGTTGAAGCACAAGAACGCCTTCAAGGGCATCGATACCCGGTCTCCCATCATTAAAAGAATCCTGAAAGAGGCGGAACTGCATGCCGGCAGCGATGTCCCGGTGCTGATTACCGGAGAGAGCGGGACCGGAAAAGAGGTGCTGGCCCAGGCCATCCACAAGGCCAGCCCCAGATCAGCCAACACATTCACGCCTATCAACATGGCCTCCCTGAACGGCAGCCTTTTTGATGCGGAATTCTTCGGCCACACCCGGGGCGCCTTCACAGGTGCTGAAAAAGCACGTTCAGGATATCTGGAGAAAACCCACCAGGGCACCCTTTTCCTCGATGAAATCGGATACTTGCCACTGGAAGTACAGGGCAAACTCCTGCGCTTCATGCAGGACGGCAGCTACTACAGGGTCGGGGCCAGCACCCACCGCCAGGCAGACATCCGCCTGGTTGCCGCCACCAATGCCGACCTGGATAAACTCATGGCCAAAGACCTGTTCCGCAAAGATCTATACTACCGTATCAGGGGCGGGTGGCTGCAACTGCCGCCGCTGAGAGAAAGAAAGGAAGACATCCCTCTCCTGGTGAGGACCTTTATCGGCACAGAACGAACCTCTCCAAAAGGAGCGACCATAACCGACGAGACCATGGACATTCTCTTGCGCTTCGACTTTCCCGGCAATGTCAGGGAGCTCAAATCCATAGTCCAGGCGGCCCTTAATCTGGCCCAGGGCAAGCCCATCCGGCCCAAGCACCTGCCCCCGTATCTGCTCGAGCGAAAAAACACTTCCCGGCCGGATTGCCTGATGGAGGGCCAGCCCACAACAACCCTGGCCGAGGTTGAAAGGGAGCACATCATCTGCACCTATCAACAGACAGGCCATAACAAATCAAAGACAGCCCGGGTACTGGGGATCGGTTTGAACACCCTGCGCAGGAAGTTGTCCGCCTATGGGGTAACGTAAGTTGAACCTAAAATGAGCTTAATTCAGGTTGAAATATCCAACATTATTAAGTACAAAGACAAATAATCCCTGAATCTTGCATGAAATTTACTTTGAGTATAGCGAATCTTAAACGATACAGGCAGTCGATTATCTTTAGGAGGGCTCCAGGATGAAAAAATGGCGATGCACGGTATGTGGGTATATCCATAATGGGGAAGAACCGCCGGACAAATGCCCGGTTTGCGGTGCGGATAAAAGCATGTTTGAAGAAGTTGTGGAAGAAAAGCCGGCCGCTGACACGGCTGCGGCTGAAGATTCTGCGAACGGGGCCCCTGAGACGCCCGAGGATGCAAGACACGTGGAACTGGGCAGCCCGCCCGCTGCCAAGTTCGGCAACATCTATCACCTGCTGGTCGGCCAGATGCTGAAGCATCATGCCCACCCGATTTCCACGCATATTCCCAACGGCGTTCTGCCCATCTCTTTCCTGTTCATCATACTGGCGTTGATCTCCGGATCAACCTCCCTGGGTACGGCCGCGTTCTGCAACGTCATCATGGTTGTACTCACCATCCCCTTTGTCATTTTTTCCGGATATGTCGAGTGGCAACACCGCTACAAGGGCGCCATGACCAACCCGTTCAAACTTAAAATAATCTGTGCCATCATTGTTGCCGCCGGCACCCTGTTGATGGCCATCTGGTGGATCGCGTCTCCGGAT
>JBDLJD010000024.1:0-39187 GCA_039714495.1 Thermodesulfobacteriota bacterium | reverse complement strand
TGAAAAAAATAAGCATAAAGAAAAAATTCTTGATACAAATCAGCGACCTCCGGCAGAGCAGGCCCCTTCGAGGGGCCTTCCTCATACCTCCGGCTCTGCTGGAGGTCGCTGATTTCAAAAAATTGAATGCCCGCCTTGAAGAGTACCGCGACCACCTGGAAGAACAGGTTAAGGCGCGTACACGGGAATTGACAATCGCCTGTTCCTCATCTTTAAGAATGAAATGTTTTCAAGGAAAAATATTGTGAACTTTGCGATCTTGAGCGTCGTCCCATAAATAGCGCAGGACATGCTGGGCGGTTCAGGGTCTTAGTTCATAGCATCACCCAAACCGATGCCTTTACCGATGAAATGGACCCTGGTATTCAATTGGTTGAATATGCCTGCATTGCTCTCGATGACATCCATGCCGAAATAGTGGACGTGATTCAATTCCGTCGTATTGATAAATACGTTGAAGCAGCCGTTGCCGTCTTTTTTCAAGAGGTTCAGGAGTTCAGAGGCTGAACTGCCGTCGAAGTCACCAGCTAGTTTCAGGTGCAGGCTGTCGCCCGAGCGGTGTTGGAAGATTCGGAAATTGTTGGCCATGGCGTACCCCCATTTGAAAAGAGAAATAGTGATTAAGAAAGCATGAAATATTCATGATTAGACTATAATGCAAAAGCTATGCCGGATGGTAAGAGGAAAATATTTGTTATATTACAAATGGTTATATGGAAAGGATATAGTAGGAAGAGGAGACTGTGGTGTAAACTACATAATTTTAGGTTGGGAGATAACTTATATGAAATAAAGTACCCAACAAGAGAATGTCGGCCTGAACAAGGCCGGCATTCTCTTTTTGACGGACGAACACAAAATTTCTCCCTCTCCGCTTCCTTAAACCCTTAATTGAGGGTTTATCCGTTAACAGTTGACATTTATTTTCCATACAATCCCATATATGAAGATTCGTGGCACAATTCGCGAATATGCACATCAATTTTTTACAATTCCTATGCCTGCCAAAACAGCCAATTAAATCAAAATCTTCCAACTTGCACCAGATGTAGTGCTTCTTTTTAACTTGACACCCAATTTTACCTTTCCCATAATCGCCGCTCTTTCACTTTGGCAGGTGAATACGCTGGAATGAAAATATTAATTTTACCCTGAGAATCTGACAGCCTTTTTCTTATTATTTGAATTCGGGCCGGCATGTCTCGGGGAGAAAGTCAAAATATGCAAACTGGATGCAAACCCGTCCACGGCAGAGCACGGGTTTACCTTGTGATTTTATTGTTGCTGCTAATACCGGTCTGCGCCATGGCCGGTGGTATTGAACTCAATTTTGAATGGGACCCCAACCCGGAACCGGATATTGCCGGCTACCGGTTTTTTAGCAGGGAGGCAGGTGAGGACTACGACTATGAAAACCCTGCCTGGGAAGGGGAAGAAAATTTCTGCTCAATTTTCGTGGATGATGAAGATGGTGTCTACCTTTTTGTGGTGCGGGCTTTTGATGAAGACGGCTTTGAAAGCGATGATTCCAATGAAGTCGTCTATTCCGGTGACAGCCGCTATCTCAATGGTTCCGGATCATCAACAGATGGTGGTTGTTTTATCGGCGCTTTAAAATGAAACTCCCCACCGCAAGTGGCGGAGTATCAGGTGCTGGTAGCACCAGCACGCCATAATTTGAACAATTTGAGTTGTTTCATCCGAGGTTCTATTTGCTTTTTATCCATACTTTGATTCTTAATGTAATTTCGTACTGTCTTCTCGGATGAGTCGAGAGATGGAACGGCTGCAGCGGGACCGAGGGCTTGATAGCTGAAAAGTTCGCACCAAAGTACGCACCCCTTACACGAGGGGACCTTTTGACAGGCATGGTAACTGCACAATCTGATTTTTAAGGGGGAAACGCATGGCCAATGATGCTATCTGCAATTGAGGTCAGGTGTTGATGCGTTGGAATCGGCAACGGGAGAATAAAAAAGCAGGGCCATAATTGACCCTGCTTATGTTTAAATTAAATTATGGCTAATAAGCATATATTGCTCCTTCATTTTCCTATCCTATGATTCAGAATAACATCCCAACAGATATGAAAAACTCTGTAGTGTTGCCGTCCAATGTTTCATCCCAATCATACCATTCTGCCTCGCCGGAGAATCCAAAACCTCTTACACCAATAGTCGTAGTAAGAATGGTGTTTCCACTTCCAAGTCCAAAGTTAGCCCCACCAGCTAGTCCAAGGCCGAATCCAAAGCCTGTAAATGATATTTCTTCCCCCAATAACTCTTCGTCAGTTTCACCGCTGTAGAATCCAACCAAAACTTGAGGCCCCCCCCAAAGGCGGATCCTTTCAGAGGTGTTCCCACCGAAAGCAAAAGTGTTGTTGATTACAATTCCACCTAATTCCATGGTAACGTTTTCATCATCCTCTATATCTCTTGATTCATAGCCAGCCTGAAATCTGTAGCTAAAAACATTTTTGGGGGTTAATGGATTGGTTTCGAACTGAAATCCAAGCCCAAAAAAATCTGTATCTATGTCCCACTCCTCTGAATCTGGGACGTCAAATTCTGCTTCACCAGATCCACTACCAAGATCAAGATAAAAACCGAAGTCAACTGCAATAGAGTTGCTTGCGAAAAACAATATGGCGAATACCAAGGTACAGATAATTAATGAAGATTTTTTCATGAATGGTCCCCTCTCGTTTGATAAGTAAATAATCCAAATATAGCCTGTGCGTTATATTTTTGATCTGCTAGTATATCAGATCTTCACAAACAGACAGAGACCTCATAAATAGCAATGTGCATGCCAAATGGAATGCATTGTTAATTGTATTTAAAACCAACGAGTTAGACATTTTACCCTATTCGGGAATTAATAATGCATGACAATTTTTGTCATAATTAAAGGCCAAAATAGTCAATTAACGGTAATTTTAAGGATAGTGATTGGTGGGGATAATCGCCAGTCATAAAAAATTACTGATACCATATCTTGCGGTCATAGAAAATAATGCATAACTGAAGACTAGGCTAATAAATATTGAATGCTGCATTGCCGATACATGGAGAGATCCTAAGAATATCAATCCATCCAGAAACCTGCGATAACACCATATTCCACTCTGGAAATTGCCCTGCTCCTCATTGCTGATACCATTTTTCTTACAATTTTCCAAAAAATGAAGGGCCGCGATTGCGACCCTCTTGCCTGATAACACGAAAATGCAGGTCGCCTAATAAGGGCTATCGTGGTGATACTCTAAAAAACCTGTAACTATCAGGAATCTTACATAAGTTGGAGATCGCAACTTGGGCAATGGAGACTCATGCCATAAATCAAGCATATTCATGACAACGACTGCCCCTATATAATGG
The DNA here is from genome assembly GCA_039714495.1 of Thermodesulfobacteriota bacterium. Classification (GTDB taxonomy): domain Bacteria; phylum Desulfobacterota; class Desulfobacteria; order Desulfobacterales; family B30-G6; genus JAJDNW01. The sequence continues at coordinate 35,807 of JBDLJD010000024.1, read as the reverse complement.
TATAGCCCTCCGAAAATAAAAAGCGTGGACTTTTATATAATAATCCACGCTTTCAGTCTGATCACCTGTCGTGTGATTCAAGTTTATATTGGAATCACAGCAACTGATGTGTAATTCGTCTCCCAAATGTCTGTCATGGCAGTTCAGACGTATCGATGATGCGTCCTTCTGAAGTGTATTTCAATTTATTAAGTTGTCGCATATAATCTTCCGCCAGATTGAATTCCAATAGATCAGGATACGGATCGATAACGCGGCCGGGTACGGTAATGTCAATCCCCAATGTGGCCATAAACTCGAGTATCTTTTCGTTCAATGCGATAGCATACCAGGCAGCAAGATTGATGGGTTGCCCGTTAATCTCGATGGATGACATGTCGACACGGCTGAAAGACGGTTTTGTGGCGTCGTACTCAAAAGTCAGACCAGAGATCTGGGGCGAAAAGTCGTCTGTATACTCCACCATGGAGACGGTGTACTCAAGAGCATATAGAATCTCGAATGCGTGCAGGTTTACGATCTTAATCTTGAAGCCCAAGCCGGATACAGGATCATAACCGTAGGAAAGCACCTGCATCAAATCATTGCCAACGACCTTCCCAGCATAAAGCTTGTGTCCGATGCCTCCGTTGACCTCTATCGCGAAGTCGATGGTATACCCAGCTGCTGTCACACCTGTCCGGATGGCGTCTGTGACCAGGTTGCCCAGCGGCGTATCTCTATGCCAGAGTTTCTGATACGGGTCGTCATCCAACCACTTATTTTCATGGTCCCACATGGCTTTGGCCAAATGCCGGGAGTAGACCGGACCAAAGCGGGGATCTTCATAGATGCCTTCTCGTAGCTCGTTCAGATAAGAAAGAATAGTGGGATCTTTATGGACTTTACGGTCAATGGAGTGTATCGTATGGTCAAGGAGTGTAACGCCTCCAGAAGAAGAGGTGTCCACATCGACCCTCAATTCACCGAGAAATTTTCCGAACTCTCCTGCTTGGACGATGATCTTCCCACCGACAACAGTGGCTGGCAAATAATCGTGAGAATGTCCTCCCACGATGATATCGATGCCGGGAACATCGGACAGCCCAAGCATATCATAGGCCTGACCCAGATGAGAGACCGCGATGACTACCTGGCATCCCATTGCTCGGAGCATTGCCGCTGTCATACCGGCAGCCGCGTAAGGGTCGGAAAAGAGCGCAGCTGTTGATTGTGAATAATAGATTGGATTGGGTGTAACAACGCCCACCAGACCGACCTTAAAATTGCCGAAGTCCTTGATCATCGACGGTTCGACAAATGAATCCAACATAGGTAGGCTCGAAAAATTCCCATTGGCACAGAGCAACGGTAACGAGACGGGCGGCCCGAACGGTATGGAGGTAATCGGGTTGAAGCCAGCAAGAATGTAGCCCAGGACGTCAGGCCCCAGGTCGAACTCGTGGTTACCCAGAGCCATGGCGTCATATAGACCCTCCATAATCTTGAATTCGGGGTAACCCAGATATTTGTTAAAAGCAAACGTGCCTACGAACATGTCTCCGGCATGTAAGGCAATCACATAATCGTTTTCTGACTTCAGCTCCTTTATCATAGTCGACATTCGGGCGATGCCACCGTACTCATTGTGCGGCCCGAACGGAAAAAGGTTTGAATGGGTGTCATTGCTGTGCAGGATCACCAGTTCTTCAGCACTCGCTGGTAAAGAAAAAATGATCAACAAAAAGGACACCATTATAATGGCTATAGACGTAAAGGTAATTTTGCATAGGATCGTTTTCATTTCCCCCCCTCTACTGGCTAAATCGATGAAGATGTTATGTCTGACTTATGGACACCACCTCCTTTCAGAGCTAATAAGAAAGCCGAGCTGTCCTGTAAGTGACCTTTACGATGTCACCCTCGGCAGCCCGGCTGTCTCCGACTAACTTAGATTCAGATAAATCTGCTGGAATATGAGCTTACAAGACCCGTGGTTTTCCGTCCACACCTCACGGTGGGTTTGGCATTATGTAGTTTGCAAGTTGTTGGATGGGAGTAATTTACTAATTAGCAGCAAATGTTCGAAAGTGTCAATATGTATATTGTTTAGTACCGGTCTGGAGAAATTGCGGGATGTCTAAATATAGTGGTTTGGCTGATGTTCAAAGAACTGGTGATTTTTGGAGACATCTGGATTCGTAATGGTGTCGTTTCTGGAAATTGATTGATTTGGATGGCCATGACAGAGAGCTTTCCCTTGACGAAATCCCTGTTCCTTTAGTATACTTACAGTATACACACTCGATTCTTTCCGACCGTTGTGCTCAGTTCAAATCTCACTACCTTAACCAACAATATAATCTATTGCCCATTCATGGGAGGTAACCGTATGAAAGTAGCATTAATGTTTGTTATGGTCATGACGTTGTTTTTAGCTGGATGTACAAGTATGAATCCGTATGCGGTCGGTAAAGTATACCCACATCCAGAGGCCGCACACGATTTCCAGGTTGGTAGAATTCATACAATGGTGTTTCAGAATTGGGACTTTAAGCTTAGAATTCAAAGCGAAATTGCAGATCCTTCATCTTCAGAGATCATAGTATCCGGTGAAATTATACCCGAAAAAGCAATTATTGTTGTTAATCTTAATTTGAAATACATCCTAATGGATGAAAATTATAAAATTATGCACATTAAAAACCTTATCATAGGCGGCAAAACTACAGGTGGAAGTATCAAATTTAAGAAAAATATCCCTTATGATGAGAACTTCAGTTACTTCTCAACCAGGATTAAATTTAGTTGGGGTTAAGATCTAAGGAATTTGTTTCAATGGGTGACAATGTGGTTGAAAAAACCAAAACTATGCTAATAATTCTTGAAACCGAAAACTGTGATTGATGGAGATAATCGTACCTTTACGGACAGGAAAATAACTGTTTCCGATGTATGTTATCACCACCGGCATGAAACCGGACGAAATACTGATACCATAGATCCCATCGAATCTTCAAGATTACATAGATTGCCCGGATTCTCTTCGTATCAATACCATCCCACATGCTATTTCAAAAAATAGCCATATAGGACCCATCTTCAGGATTAATGTATGCCTCCCCTACCCATACCATTCGGAAAGGATATTTTTCTGAGGAATGGGGCGTATATGGCCTGTTTTCATGCAGAGGGTACTAATTATTCCACAGGCCATACCAAGAAGTCATGGTTTTGGGTGTGCCCCCCTGGTTAGCGAATTGGTTAGACCCTCTTACGCGTGAAAATATTCGAAAGGCACCACCATAGGAACCACCCCTACGCGCGAAGAAACAAGGAATGAAAGGGATATTGAAATGCACATGGAGAAGAAGCTCTCAAAATTGCAAAAGGCGATATTGATACAGGCATACCAAAACCGGATAGGAAAACCGAGTTGGTTAACACTGGAACCTGCGGATATTTCCAACCGTGAGGTATTGCACAGAGTATACGGTTTTTCGGTCCAGAAATTCGACCAGAAACTTATCTTTGACCGGCAAGAAATAGGCTTCAACCGTTATCGGGCCGCTTCGGTCGCCACTGCAAAGTGTTTTAATCGGTTGGTAAACCGGGGGCTTGCGGTCAGGCATTATCTTCATGAAATCGCTCTAACTGCGGAATGGATTGAAATTTCTAAACGGCTAATTTCTGGACACCATAAAAAGGGCCATGACAGGTAAAATCTTAGTTTTTTGATCCCCTAAAGGCTGGGAGTTTCTTTAGCCCCTAAAAAGAACCGCCAAGTGTTACCGAGGCAGATATATATCTAAATGAAAGGTATAGGGAGGGGACCGTGTAAGTCTAATCCGATAACTCCTCTAATCGAAGGTTATATTGGTTGAACTATACTAATTTTATTTAGGCAATATAATAACACTGAGTTCTGCAGGATCAGACCTGATTGGTGTTATTTGAGGATCACAGTTCTCGACTGCATATAGCCGATAAAAGCATATGTCTCCGAACTCGGGAAGCGGCTTTTCTTGGTCAATAAATTCTCTTTCATCTTTTGCCGGGTAGCTTATCGCATCATCCTTAAAGTCTGTTTCGTCTTTAAACGTATTTACAATCTTAATTAATTCTTTTTCATTTTCATCTTTTACAAGCTTAGTAATTTTTTGGATGTCAGCCTTACTTAGCTGTTTAATTTCTCTATCTACCTCAAAACAACCAATGGTAGGATCATCATACTCCCATGACATTATAACTTGTCTCTTAAATGAGACAAATTTGTCATCATCATATTGCCACATATCCGGACCATGCTCTAATGGAACCGACGCACAGGAAGCTATTAACAGCAATAAACAGAGCGTGAGTATACTTTTCATATTTAACCCCCTTCTGTTGTCAATTGTGTGTTGGAAATAGTGAAAGGCTATCTAAATTTTCTTCTTTTCGTGCCGGTCTAGCGCGTCCTCTAACAGTTGCCTAATGGCTGCAGAACGATTTCTCAGGCGCTTTTCATGCCAGTATATGTCAATGCGTTCTTCTAATTCTTCAGTGGCTACGAATATGATTTTTGGCTTTTGGGAAGGCATGGCTTTCCTTACCATACAATAAACCTAAATACAATATTAATGATTGACAGATAATAATATATAATATTGCATAGGGTATAAACCCTAATAGCAGAATAACCTAAACCATATTGAAATGAAAAATCAGAATAATCATTTACGCCTGAAGGTATCCATTCCCGTGAGGGGTGGACGGTTTTAAAGAAGAATCAGCCCCTCAAGATGCTGCAACATCCTGAAGGGTCTAACCACGGAGATAAACAATAATGGTCGTTTGGATAATATTCTCTTGGGTAATCTTATTCCATTTTTTCCATTATGTATCTTCCTAAATACCCAATGAAACAACTCAAAAAACAAAATACAATTAACAAAATGATACTCATTATTTCACCTAATACCAATAATTAAAAATAGTTAAGCTATATTGAAGCGAATCTGTGTTCGTATTGATTAAGACAAAGGATCATTAATTTGAATAATTGTAATGCAATCTCGGTGCCACAACGTGAAATCCGGTATCGTCATTATTGCCGGTCTCTGTAAGCCGACACGGGGAGATTCTCTCGCTCCCCTTCACACACCTGAAGATGAACCGGATCACCATCGCAATGATCGAGAAATGGATCACGGAACGACAGAACCAGGGGATGCCGATTGCAACCCTTAGAAAGCTGTTGGTAACTCTTGGTCAGATATTAAAGAGACAAATCAGGAGGCTGCAATCAGGCTTGAAAAGGCAATTTTTTAAGGCACCGGTCACAAAATGGTCACAATTTTAAAAAAACTAAAGTTCAATAACCCCGTAAACCCATGTCAGACACCCATTTGCAAAGAGTGCATTGCTGTATCTTTCATAAAAAAGGGGCTTACAAGCAATATCGCTCGCAAACCCTTGATATTTTTGGTAGGCGATGCTGGATTTGAACCAGCGACTTCTACCGTGTGAAGGTAGCACTCTCCCACTGAGTTAATCGCCCATAAATTTTAACTGTCTACTTTGCCTTTCAACTCCTTGCCCACCTTGAAAAAAGGCAGCTTTTTTTCAGGAACACTGATGGGGGTCCCGGTTTTGGGATTGCGCCCCGTGTAGGATTTATAGCGTTTTACAGTGAAACTGCCGAATCCGCGAATTTCCACACGGTCGCCTTTTTCCAGTGAGTCGGAGATTTCGTTGAAAAAGGTGAACACCGCCTGTTCGGCTTCTTTCCTGCTCAAACCTGCTCGTTCTCTTACAACGTTGATCAGGTCTGATTTGTTCATTTATTTCCTCCCGTGTTGAGCGTTTTGAATGGCAGCAATTATAAAGGGTGGCTGTTATCCAAGTCAAGTGTTTTCTACCACTTAAACACTCATATTACCCGAACGTTGCAAAAGCCTGAGGGCTTCAGAGCCAAGGCGTCAAGGGTGAAGTCGTAGTGGTTTACCTCGAGCCCTTTACAACACAGAATCTGGAGTCCTCAAGCTTTCCCGAAGGGTAAACAACATGACAAAATGGACATCATCCTTTGAATTCACCTGTGGGAAATATCCAGGAAATTGTGCTATCGGTAAGATATTGGATATTATTACACCACAGTATCTGTTTTTTTGCCATGTTGTTTATGCAAGTTTGGGATTTAGGTGGATGTATCATGTATTTGGCGGCGAATTGTCATCTTCAGAGGTCGAGTCCTCGTCCGATGGTGATTCATCGGCTGCAGCCTGGTCTCCTGGTGAACTTTCCGCTCCTTCGGCTGGTTCAGATGTATCCGTTTCCATCTCCGATGGAGGGGACTTCTCCTCTTCTGTTACGTCGTCGAGAGGGGCCTTGGCCAGATCCTCTATTTCCTTGGGGGTGGGTAGGTCTTTCAGGTTTTTAAGGTCAAACACCTCCAGAAACTGTTTGGTGGTGGCGTAGATGATCGGCCTTCCCGGTATCTCCTTGCGTCCCAGAACGCGGATCAGGTTGCGTTCCATGAGCATGCGCAGCACGCCGCCGCAGTCCACCCCTCTTAAATGCTCTACATCGCTACGGATAACCGGCTGTTTGTAAGCGATGATAGCCAGGGTTTCCAGGGCGGCCTTGCTCAGGCGGGCCGGCTTGGGCTGGATAAGCTTCTTTATCCACGGGACGTATTCCGGCCGGGAGCGGAATTGGAATCCCCCGGCAACTTCACGCAGCACAAAGGCACCGGTTCTGGACTCGTAATCAGCCTGCAATTCATGCAGGGTTTTCCGGACCAGCTTGCGGTCGTCAACCTCGAGTATGTCCTTGATTCTGTCCAGGGTCAGCGGTTCTTCCGCCACGAACAGCAGGCTTTCAATGATGTTTTTAAGGTCTTCCATTATACGTAAAAAATCCGGATAATGCCCGAGGGCAGGTGCTGGGCGATTCTGATCAGGTTGAGTTTGACCATTTCCAGCAATGCCAGAAAGGTCACGATAATTTCACTTCTTTGCTGAACCCCTTTTTCAAACAGTTCGCTGAAGGTCAAGGTGCCTTTTTCCTCGAGCAGGTCCACGATTTCCGTGATGCGCTCTTTCACCGACACCCGGTCGGCTTCCAGGTCGATCCTGTGGTCTTCCGGGAGATTCTTCAGGATTTTCTGGAACGCGTCGATCAGTTCGAACAGGCCGACCTGGATGACCTGGTCGCTCTCTTCAAATGCCTTGAGTTCTTCGTCGGCATATGTTCTGGCAAAGGTCTTTTCGCCCAGCAGGTCCCTTTCGGCCAGTTGCTCGGCCACGGATTTCATCTCCAGGTATTCGATTAACGGCCTGGTGAGTTCCAGCCGGGGATCCTCTTCCTCGTCTTCGTTGCCGTGGGTCGGCAGCAGCATCCGGGACTTTATCTGGGCCAGCGTTGAGGCCATTACCAGGAAATCCCCAGCAAAGTCAACGTTCATCATCTTCATCCAGTCGATATACTCGATATACTGGCGGGTGATGAGGGCGATGGGGATATCGTAGATGTCCACCTCATTCTTCCGGATCAGATGCAGCAAGAGGTCCATGGGACCCTCGAAGACATCCTCCAGCTTTATTTGATAGGGGGTATCCATCGATAGCTAGTTTTCCAACAGTTTAAATACGGTGAACAATATCCGATAATCAACTTCCAATTTCCGATGTTCGGGTAGGCCCGTTGCCATTGGGCACTGATGATTCGTTATTGGATATTCGGTTTAAAAGGAAACGGCCGCCCGTACTTCCTCCATGGTGGCCCGGGCAACACGCGCGGCCCGTTCACACCCATTTGTGAAAATCTCATCCACCAGGTCCGGGCGCTCGAGATAATAGGCCCGTTTGTCATGGATGGGCGCAAGCCCCTCGAGCAGGAATTCAGCCATCTTTTTCTTGCACTCAACACAGCCGATTTCCGCCTTGCGGCAGGCTGCATCCGTTGCGGCAACGGTTTCCGCATCCGAATAAAGCTTGTGAAATTCATACACGTTGCAGATATCCGGATTGCCGGGGTCGCTTTTTCTGGCACGCTGCGGGTCGGTCACCATCTGCAGAACCTTTGCCCTGACATCGTCGGGCGTATCCGAAAGATAGATGGCATTGTTGTAACTTTTGCTCATTTTGCGCCTGTCCAGCCCCAGAATCTTGGGGGTCTGGGTCAGGATGGCGTCCGGCTCAGGGAAGACATCGCCGTAGAAATAGTTGAACCGCCGGGCGATTTCCCGGGTGATCTCCACATGGGGGACCTGATCCACACCCACCGGCACACCGTTGGCTTTGTACATGATGATGTCCGCTGCCTGCAGTACCGGGTATCCCAGAAAACCAAAAGTGGACAAATCCTTGTTGTTGATCTGCACGATCTGGTCTTTGTAGGTGGGGTTGCGCTCCAGCCAGGGAACCGGCGTGATCATGGAAAGGATCAAGAAGAGCTCGGCATGCTCCTTGATGTTGGATTGCACGAACAGCGTGCTTTTATCAGGTGAAAGACCGGCACTCAGCCAATCGACCATGATGGTTTTGACATGGTCGGGAATGTTGCTCGGGTCTTCGTAGTCGCTGGTCAGCGCGTGCCAGTCGGCTATAAAGAAATAACAGTCATAATCATCCTGCATGTTGACCCAGTTCAACAGGGCGCCGTGAAGGTTGCCCAGGTGAAGCGGTCCGGTGGGGCGCATGCCGCTCAGTACTCTTTTTTTGGTTGTCATTAACATCTCCTGAAACCGCGCTGTGCCACCCGTTAGCAATAAAGGGTGCATGTCACGGGCATTTAAATTGAGCCAAATTGTGTTCTGGATTACCAAAAAAATCAATCACGAAATCACGAAATTTGAAAAACACGAAAATGGGGTGGATTGTTTCGCGATTTCAAGCCTTCGTGATTTCGTGATAAAGGGCCTAGCTATTTTCCAATTCACTAAATTCTAAGCAATACCCAATGTCCAATTATCTGGTTTACCCGGGCTAGGCTTCAGCCTCCCTGGAAGCCAGGTACTCATCCACGAATTTCAGTTCATCAGTGCGGGTTTCGAGTCTGCCGTCCAGCCTGGCCTGCATGACGGCCGACATGATCTCCCTGTACACCGGTCCCGGTTTGAGTCCCCTTGCCATCAGGTCCTTGCCGGTGACGGCAATGGTGACATCCCGCAGGTTGGTGACGTAGTTGGATATAGCCCTTTTGACTCTTTGCAAGCGGGTGCTGGCCATCATAAAGAGAATCAACTCAATTTTCAGCCCCGCAAGGTTTTCATAGAGCGTGCTGTTGTCGAGCCGGGTGTTTTTTTCCAGCACATAGAGTGTTCTTTCAGCCTGGAATCGTTCCCTTGTGAAGATTTTTCTGTACCGCGGCGCCAGTTCGAGTCGCCGGCATATGTCTTGCGTGGTTTTTCTGTCACAGTTCCGGATCAGGGCCATGAAATAAACGGACCACCTTATATAGGATTCTTCCAGAAAAAGCAAATCATGCCAGGTGATCACTTTCCTTGCTGAATTAAATAAGAATATCATCATGTTGTCTACTTTGATCGAAGGGTGGACGACCCGCAGAAGGTTGTAATCCTGCAGCCTTTTGATGGCCGGCGTGGGATTGTCCTCTTCCAGAATCAACCGCAGTTCGGTGAAAACACGTCGACCGCTCAGACGCTTGAAAAAGTCCATTTTCACGGCATTGTCAATGAGGCCGGCGGTCAGTTTTCCAATGGTGAAACCGAAGCGCTGTTCAAAACGCAGGGCGCGAAAAACACGGGTGGGGTCTTCCACAAAACTGAGGTTGTGCAGAACCCTTATGACTTTTTCCTTGATATCCTTCTGGGCCGAGAAAAAATCGATCAGGGTGCTGAATTTTTTAGGGTTCAACTGAATGGACAAGGTATTTATCGTGAAATCCCGGCGAAAGAGGTCCAGTTTGATGGAGCTCGTTTCCACTACCGGCAGCGCGGCCGGAAATTTGTAATATTCGAGACGGGCCGAGGCCACGTCGATTTTGAAGCCGTCCGGAAAGATGATGACCGCAGTACCGAATTTATCATAAGCGTGCACGCGGGCGCCTTTCTGTTTGGCGAACTCTCTGGCAAAGGCAATGCCGTCGCCCTCAATCACGATGTCGATGTCTTCATTGGTCCGGTAAAGAAACAGGTCGCGGACAAATCCGCCCACAACATAAGCGTCGTACCCTAAGTTACTGGCAATCTTGCCGATCTCCTTCAGCAGACTCAAAAGAAAAGGCGACAGGCGCTCTTTCATGAAATTGGAGATGTTGCGCGTCCGGGCGTGTTCGCGATTTTCCAGGAGTTCGTTTCGCCCCTGGGGATGGCGGTTTTTACGCCTCACCAGGATATTGAGAAGATCGGTGCGGGTGACGACGCCGATGATAGCCTCTTGGTCGAGCACCGGCAGGATGCGTTGTTTGTGTTCGATGATTTTATCCTGGACTTCAAGGATGTCTGCCTCGGGGTCGACCGAGACCATTTCCGAGGTCATGTATTCACACACCGGGACGTGGCTCAACTTGTGAAAGAGGGCCTTTTCAATCACCTGCCGGGTAATGAATCCGATCAGTTTTTTGTTCCCGTTACTGGTAACCAGCAGCGCGTTGATGTTGTACCGCGTCAGAAGCTCACCGGCTTCCTGACAGGAAACATTTTCCTGAACCGAAATGGGCGGGGAGGACATGATGTGTTTGGCCAGGCGCCGGGACTGGATTCTGCTGTAAAGGATATCCAGAAGGCGCTGCTCCGTCTGGATCAGGGTCATGTCCTTGACGGTCGCTGCCGCGGCATAGGCGTGCCCCCCCCCGCCGAGAGCGGTGACTATGGCTCCCACGTCCACCTCTGGAATCCGGCTGCGCGCCACCACGTATACCTTGTTCTCCATGAGAGCGATGGCGAAGATGGCATCGAGGTCCTCCATTTTTACCAGTTTGTGAACCAGAAATGCAAAATCCGGGACATAGCGGTTCATGGAGACGGTGGTGAAAACCACATCGATGCCGTTGATGCTGCGGCTGGTGGAGGCCTGGATCATGTCGTTGAGGATGCCGATCTGTTCCGGGCTGATTTCCCGGGCAATCAGGTTGGAAATCATGTTCAGGTTGGCGCCTTTTGACAACAGAAAGGCGGCTGCCCGAAAGTCCTTTTCGGTGGTGGAAGGAAAGGTGAAGGACCCCGTGTCTTCATAGAGCCCCAGGCACATGATGGTGGCTTCATCGGCCGAAATTTCTATCCCTTTGTCCTTTATAAGACCCGCCAGGATGGTCACGGTGGCTCCCAGCTGTTCCAGGACCATGTGGGTACCGTCGATGTCGTCCGCCATGGGGGGATGATGATCGAAAATATGCACTTCCAGACCGGGCTTGTCCAGGATGGTGGAAAATTTGCCGATGCGATGCGGCTGGCGGGTGTCAACCAGAACCAGGCGGCTTATCTCATTGAATTCGATGTCTTTTACATTGGCGATGTTCAACAGGTAAACCATGGATTGGATGAAAAAATTGCGCAGATTCTTCTCCTGGGAGCCGGGAAACACTACAAGGGAATCGGGGTAGAGCTTCTGAGCGGCCAGCATGGACGCCAGGGCATCGAAGTCAGCATTGATGTGGGTGGTGATGACGGTCAGTTCCCTGTTGTGGTGCATGGTGATCAGCTCCAATTATACCGGTTGTCATATATACATTCCGATACGATCTAAGTTTAACATAAGAAATATTATTTCGAAGAAGTCTAGTCGTCTAATACCATGACATCCGCTATTCAAAGAGCATACACAAGCCCTCAGGCTTTTGCAACATCGGGTAAAGGCAAAGAAAAAAGCGCTATATACATTAAACAGATTTTCCACGGAAAATCTTATAACTGAAATAAATTTAGCTGCATTTAAAAAAATAATAGACAGTCGATCCCAATTGTTTTCATCATAGCCAACAAACTGAAGGCTAAAAGCAATTAGAATAGCGTTTGGGTTAGAATAATTTTATAGTCATCAGATGTAAAAGATTACTCACGGCAAATTTAGTTTCGGAATGGAATTCTGCCAAACGCTATAATGAATTATGAAAACTATTGTCGTTTTTATCAAATTATGTTAATTATTGCCGTCTCACCGATATCGATATCCACACCATGGGGGAAAATTTATGCCGGTCTATGTTTGGGTAGGGAAAAACAGAAACAACGATGTTCAAAAAGGCGAAATCGATCTTCCCAACGAAGATGCCGTTAGAAGCCATTTGAACAAACTGAGGATCACGCCCTCTAAAATAAAGAAAAAACCAAAAGACCTTTTCGAAAATGTGACCTTCCTGCAGCCCCCTGTCAAGGAAAAGGACATCATCGTTTTCTGCCGCCAGTTCTCCACCATGATTGATGCCGGTCTGCCAATTATCCAGTGCCTGGAAATCCTGCAGGCCCAGCAGGAAAACAAAACCTTCAAGGTCATGTTGAAAACGGTCAAGGAATCGGTGGAAGGCGGGCAGACCCTGGCGGAAGCCCTTCGGAAATATCCCAAACATTTCGACGATCTTTTCGTCAATATGGTTGCGGCCGGTGAGGCGGGCGGTATTCTCGACACCATTTTGCGGCGTCTGTCGGCCTATATGGAAAAGACAGCCAAGCTCAAGGCCCAGGTCAAAGGCGCCATGACGTATCCGATCATCACCATCATTGTGGCCGTTCTTGTGGTGGGCGTCATTCTGGTGTTCGTTATCCCCGTATTTGAAGAAATGTTTACCGGCTTGGGCGGTGACCTGCCGGTTCCCACCAAAATCGTTGTGGCCATCAGTGAATTTGTCAAAACGAAAATCCTCTATATCATCGTTGGCACGGTCCTTTTCATTTTTGCCTTCAGGAAGTATTACCAGACGAACAAGGGCCGTATCACCATAGACGCCCTGATGCTGAAGGTGCCGGTATTCGGCTTGCTGCTCCGGAAGGTGGCTGTGTCCAAATTTACCCGGACCATGGGAACCATGCTTTCGAGCGGTGTCGCCATTCTGGAGGCCCTGGACATCGTGGCCAAAACAGCGGGCAACAAGACCGTGGAAAAGGCCATCTACAATGTGCGTACTGCCATTGCCGAGGGGCAGACCATGGCCGATCCCCTTGCGGCTTCCGGTGTCTTTCCCCCCATGGTGTGCCAGATGATCGCGGTGGGTGAGGCAACCGGCGCCCTGGATGCCATGCTCGGGAAAATCGCCGATTTTTACGATGATGAAGTCGACCAGGCCGTGGAAAACCTGACCTCCATGATAGAGCCTTTCATGATGGTGTTTCTGGGAACGGTCATCGGCGCCCTGGTGGTAGCCATGTACCTGCCCGTCTTCAAGATGGCCGGTGCGTTATAAGGTTTTCAAGCTGAATCAACGTTGGGGTTGATTTTAAGGTGTAGCCACGGGTAAGCAACAGATCCACTTCGGTCGTGGTATGTATTTATCTTAGAATTGTGACCTGAACCTACATGAATATTTCGACAATGAAGCCCGAAGGGGACCTTCACCCAAAGCTGCGGCTACTGGTCCTTTTCCGGATTCTCTTTGTCTCCATCCTGCTGGGCTCCACTGTCATCCTGCAACTCAGCGAGGATGCCGCCCTTTTTTCCAAACCGCTTCTCATTCTCTATGGATTGATTGCCGGGATACTCATTCTTTCCCTGGTCTATGCGGTCATACTGCCCAGAATCCGCAGGATGACATCATTTGCCTATATACAGATCGCAGTGGACACCTTCGTTGTGACGCTGATTGTTTTAGCCACCGGCGGCTACATGAGCTTTTTCAGTTTTTTGTACCTCGTGGTGATCATCTATTCCAGTGTTTTGTTGCACAGAAAGGGCAGCATGGTCATGGCCGTATTTTGCGGCCTGCAGTACAGCATAATGATCGGGTTCGAGCACTACGGCATTTTGATTCCCCCGGGATTGGAAGGCAGTCCCCTGTCGCTGGGATATGAATGGAGCCGCATTTTGTACAAGGTCATGTTCACCGTACTGGCCTGTTTTGCCGTGGCATTCCTGAGCGGGTTTCTGGCCGAACAAACCCGGCAGACAAAGGGAGAACTCAAAGACATGGAAGACCATGTCAAGCGCGTGGAAAAACTGGCCTCCATGGGGGAAATGGCAGCCGGCCTGGCCCACGAAATCAAAAATCCTCTGGCTTCCCTGGCCGGCTCCATCCAGATCCTGAAAGAAGAGCTTTCCTACAATTCCGAAAACCACAAGCTCATGCAGATTGTATTGCGCGAAACAGACCGCCTCAATTCGCTGGTGTCTGATTTTTTACTGTTCGCCAAACCGCCTCAGGGCAATCTGGAAAAAATAAAATTGGATCGGGCTTTAGAAGAAACGCTTGAATTGTTTGAAAAAAATGGTGATTGTGCCGGCCGCATATCCATTGATAGACAGTTGCTCCCTGACATCTGGGTGGAGATGGACCCGGTGCATCTGCGCCAGGTGCTTTGGAATCTTCTGCTGAATGCATCCGAAGCCATAGAGGGCGGCGGTACGATCTCCGTTACCATGGACAGCCACAGAGCCCGTAAAGTGAGCATTGCCATTGCCGATACAGGTATCGGCATTCCAGAAGCATGTTTGAAAAATATATACGACCCCTTTTTCACCACCAAAACAAGGGGTATCGGTTTAGGGCTTTCCATCGTACACCGCATCTTGGAATCCTATGCCAGCCGCCTGGATGTCGAGAGCGACCAAGGCATTGGCACCACCTTCAGGTTCAGATTGAACCGCGTCTGAACTATCTGCTCTTGAGTTAATAATCTCGCTAAGTTATCTTTGTCAGGTCACTGGGGTTAGGCTTGACACTCTCGGGCAAATAGGGTACCAATCACAGCTTAACTTTAGAGCCCGGAACCAAGCTGCCAGGGAATGATTCCTTTGGAACGGCAGCCTTTGCACAAATATTGGAATTGGATAACAGACAATGACGGAAAAGAGCGACGTTTTAGAAAAAAGGCAGAAAAAAGTAGATGAATTAAGGGAAAAAATCAATCTTTTCCCCAATCATTTCAAGGTGAAAAACAGTGTCGGGGAAATACAGGAAAAGATAGAGCGACTGGAAAGTGATGCGCCCGGGGATGAAGGTTCGGACACCTCGCCGGCCATAACGGCATTCAAGGAAGAGGTTTTCGTCAGCGCCGGTCGCATGATGGCCATCAACCGTTTCGGCAAGGCCAGCTTCATCCGCTTCAGGGACCGTACCGGGCAGATGCAGGCCTATGTTCGCAAGGACAAGATAGGCGATGAAGCCTATGCGATGTTCAAACAGTTCGATATCGGCGATTTCGTGGGGTTGAAAGGGAGCATGTTTCAGACCCGTACCGGTGAGTGGACCCTTCTGGCGGAAGAGTTGACCCTGGTATGCAAGGCCATGAAACCCCTGCCGGAAAAGTTTCACGGATTAAAAGATCCTGAAAAGCGCTATCGCCAGCGCCATCTCGATCTCATCATGAACCCTGACGTGCGCGAGCTGTTCATCCGGCGCGGCAAGATCATCCAGGCGATAAGGACATTTCTGCTGCAAAAAGATTTTTTCGAGGTGGAGACGCCCATGATGCACCCCATCCCGGGCGGAGCCGAGGCCACCCCCTTCAAGACGCACCACAATGCTTTGGGAATGGATCTTTTCCTGCGCATAGCACCGGAGCTTTACCTTAAAAGACTGGTGGTGGGCGGTTTTGAACGGGTTTTTGAAATCAACCGGAATTTCAGGAATGAAGGCGTTTCCACACGCCACAACCCCGAATTCACCATGCTGGAATTCTACCAGGCATATGCTGATTACGAGGATTTGATGAAGCTCACGGAGGAGATGTTCGTTTTTGTCGCTCAGAGCGTCATCAATGCGGATACCTTCGTATACCAGGGGCAGACCATCCAGCTGGGCGGCAAATGGAAGCGCATGACCCTGGCCCGGGCCCTGGAAGATCTGGGAGGGCTTGACCCGGCGCTGCTCGGTAATCGACAGGGTCTCTTGGATTTTGCCGCTGCACAAGGGGTCAAGATATCTAAAAAGGGGCGGTGGGGGAAGATCATTACCAAGCTTTTTGACGTGCTGGTCGAACCAAAGCTTGTGCAGCCCACGTTTATAACCGGTTACCCTGTGGAGGTATCCCCCCTGTCCAGGCGCAGTGAAACAGACCCGGCCCTGACCGATCGTTTCGAACTTTTCATAGCGGGCAAGGAAATTGCCAACGGGTTTTCCGAATTGAACGATCCGGATGACCAGCGGCAGCGTTTTCTGCAGCAGGTGGAGGACCGCGAAGCCGGAGACGACGAAGCGCATTACATGGACAAGGATTATATCGAGGCCCTGGAGTATGGCATGCCGCCTACGGCGGGCGAAGGCATCGGCATCGACCGCCTGGCCATGCTGTTGACGGATGCCGCCTCGATTCGTGAAGTTATTCTGTTTCCGCACATGAAGCCCAGTCAGACATAACGCTTTTAAGGTATTGCATGTCTTTTGAATATTTGATCGGCACACGTTATTTAAAGGCCAAACAGAAGCAGACCTTTATCTCCATGATTACGGTCCTGTCGGTGGCAGGGGTGACAGTGGGGGTTATGGCGCTTATTGTGGTGATTGCCGTTATGGCGGGGTTCGAAGACGACCTCAAATCAAGGATTCTGGGGATCGAATCTCACCTTGTGGTGATGCGCCACGGGGGGGGCTTTGGGAACTACAAGGCGGTTATGGAAAAAATGGAGGCCACCCAGGGTGTTGAAGCAGCCACGCCGTTCATATACACCCAGGTGATGCTGCGTTCGTCCGGTGGTGTGTCCGGGGCCGTCTTAAGGGGCATCGACCCGGAAACCGCGGCCTCCGTTATCAAGGGAATTCAGGTCAATGAGTTGTCTTCTCAATCCAGTGGCGAGGAAGAGGAAGCACAGGATCTGGACGTGCCGGGCATTATTCTGGGCAAGGAGCTGGCCCGGAGCCTGCATGTCCTGAAAGGGGACATGGTTCAGGTGATCACCACCAAGGGAATGATCTCACCCATTGGGCATGTGCCCACCATGCGGCGATTCGTGGTCAAGGGCTACTTCGAGACCGGCATGTATGAGTATGACGGATCCATGGCCTACATCCGCTTGGGCGATGCCCAGCAGATATTGCGCATGAAAGGGTCTGTGACCGGTATCGAAGCCAGGGTGACAGACATCTACAAGGCCAGAGAGGTTGCCCAAAGGGTGGTGAAAGCACTTGGCTACCCCTATTGGGTCAGGGACTGGATGCAGATGAACCGGAACCTTTTTTCAGCCCTGAAACTGGAGAAAACCGTAATGTTCATCATCCTGGCCCTGATTATTCTGGTGGCAGCCTTCAACATTGCCAGTAGCCTGATCATGATGGTGATGGAAAAAAGCAAGGATATCGCCATTCTCAAAGCCATGGGGGCGACAGACCGGAGCATCCGCAAGATTTTTGTTTATGAAGGCCTTTTGATCGGCGCTCTGGGTACTTTTCTGGGCGTCGTGATCGGGTTTGTCATGTGTACGCTTCTGGAAAAATATAAATTCATCGAACTCCCGGGAGATGTTTACTACCTGACAACGCTGCCGGTTAAGCTGGATTTTGTGGATGTACTCGTCATTGCCGCATCTGCCCTTATTATCTGTTTTCTGGCAACCCTCTACCCGGCCCGCCAGGCATCCCGGCTGGATCCCGTGGAGGCCATACGATATGGATAAGGATGCATCCCAAGTGCTGGAAAAAGAAGACCTATCGGAAGGCAAGATGACCGTTGCCGGGGATGGTTTTATACAGTTGCGGAATCTTACCAAAGGCTTCAACAGCTCTGATACGCCCATTGAAATCCTGAAGGGGATCGATTTCGATATTTCCCAGGGGGAGACGTTGGCCATCGTAGGTGCTTCGGGAATCGGCAAGTCAACGCTTTTACATATCCTGGGAACACTGGACCGGCCGGACAGCGGAAAAGTGCTGTACAAGGGTGAGGACGTGTTCAGCTTCAACAGTGCGGATCTTGCCAGGTTCAGGAACCAGTCCATTGGCTTCATGTTCCAGTTTCATCATCTACTCCCGGAATTCAGTGCTCTTGAGAATGCGATGATGCCGGCACTCATCAACGGGTTTAACAAAAAAAGTGCCGGGGCTGCGGCCGAATCCATACTGGTGAGGGTCGGTTTGCAGGACAGGCTTTCCCATCGGGTGGGCAAGCTTTCCGGTGGAGAGCAGCAGCGGGTGGCCCTGGCTCGGGCTCTGGTTCTCAAGCCCAGCGTGCTGCTGGCAGATGAGCCCACCGGAAATCTCGACCAGAGCAACAGCGAACAGGTGCATGACCTTCTCTTTCAGCTGAATCAGGAACTTTCCATGACGATGGTAGTGGTGACCCACAACATGCAGCTTGCGTCCTATATGACCCGTCGCGTTACGATCATCGACGGACAGCTAAAGGACAATGGATGAGGGCTGTTCGATGATGAAGCACATCTGGCCGGCAGTATTACTTGCGCTGATTCTCGTGTTACCGTCTGAAGCTTTTCCAAGGGAGTCCAAAAAGGTTGTCGTGCTGCCCTTTGGGGTCAATGCCCAGGAGGAGTTAGGCTACCTGAGGACCGAAATTCCGGCCATGATTAAAAGACAGTTGCGCAGCGAGGATGCGGTGGTGGTCGAACCGGATGCCGGCTCCCTTGCAAGCTGGCAAGAGACGGGCGGCAGCCCGGAGATGGCCGCGCAGATTGCTGAAAAGGCAGGCTCCGAAAATGTCGTGTGGGGGAGCCTTACCAGGGTGGGCCAGCGTTTCAGCTTGGATGCTAAACTGTTGACGGTTTCCGGAAAAACAGGACTCAAGAATTTTTATGCGGAAGGGGAGGGCATCGATCAACTGCTTTCGACTGTCAGCCGGCTGGCAGATGACATTTCCATGAGTCTCTTTGGCCAGGAAAAAATCCAGGAAATCCGGTTGACGGGAAACCGGCGCATAGAGATAGATGCCATCATGCGCTATATCCGGACGAAGCCCGGCGATGTTTACGTGCCCAGAAACCTTTCCGACGACCTGAAGTCGGTCTATTCCATGGGGTATTTTGAAGATATCCGAATCGAATACGAGGAGGGGGCCAGCGGCAAAATCATCATTTTCAAGGTACAGGAAAAACCCACGATCCGGCGGATAAAATTCAAGGGCAATAATGTCTATGAAGATGAAGAAATCATGGAGAGCATGAACATCAAGTCCGGTTCGATTCTGAATATATTCAAGATTCAGAACAACCTTATCCGCATTGAAAATCTCTACAAGGAAAAGAACTATCACAATGTCAAGGTGACCTATGAGGTGAAGGAACTGGAGAACAACCAGGGTGACCTCCAGTTTAACATCGAGGAGGGGGACAAGGTCCGGATCAGGGAGATCACCTTTGAAGGCAATGCTGTTTACACGGACGAGGAGCTCAAGAAGGTCATCAAGACCAACGAAAAAGGGTTCTGGTCTTTTATCACCAGTTCCGGGGAACTGAACAGGGACGACCTGCGCCAGGATATTTCCATGCTGACGAGTTTCTACCATAACAGCGGGTACATCAAGGCCAAGGTGGGTGAGCCCCAGGTTGAATTCAAAGAGGATATGATATATATCAAGTTCAAGGTTACCGAAGGCCCCCGTTTCCAAGTCGGGTACGTGGGTATTAGCGGTGATCTGATTTTGCCGGAAGACCAGTTGCGGGACCTGTTGTCCATCACCCAGGAAACGTTCTACAACAGGGAAACGGTGCGCGGCGATGTTATCGCCATGACCGATATTTACTCTGACGAAGGATATGCCCATGCGGACATATTCCCGAGGATTGATAAAGATTTAGATAATTTAAAAGTCGATATCGAGTTCATCATCAAGAAGGGCCGGCAGGTCTATTTCGAGGCCATCGTTATCGGCGGGAATTCCAAAACACGGGACAAGGTCATCCGCCGGGAATTGAAGGTCTACGAGCAGGAGCTCTTCAGCGGGAGCCGCCTAAAAAGAAGTATTCGCAACCTCTACCGCCTGGATTATTTTGAAGACGTCAAGGTGGACACCGTGGAGGGCAGTGCGGATGACAAAATGGTGCTGAAGATCGATGTGGCGGAAAAGGCCACCGGAAGCTTCAGTGTGGGCGGCGGCTACAGCAGCGTGGAGCACGCCTACGGAACGGCCTCCGTTGACCAGCGCAATCTATTTGGGCGCGGCCAGCACCTTAAGCTTCAGGCCCAGATCAGCGGCGTGTCGCAAACGTATATGTTGAGCTTTACAGAACCCTATTTTTTAGACAGGCGACTGTCCACAGGGTTTGATCTCTATAACCAGACCAGAGACTACACTTCATACGACCGGGACAGCAATGGCGGCAAGTTGCGCCTGAGCTTTCCGACCTGGGATTATACGCGCCTTTACTGGAACTACAGCTATGACGTCAGTGATGTGTACAATGTCGATGACGATGTGGCAAAATCCATCGCGGAGATGGAAGGTGTCAATGTAACCAGCAGCACCAAGGTGACGATGAAACGCGACTCCCGGGACAAGCTTTTCAATACATCCGAAGGGTCTCTGAACAGCGTGTCTGTCGAGTACGCCGGCCTGGGGGGGGATGTTGGCTTTACCAAGTACGAGGGCGAGACCGGTTGGTATTTCCCTCTGTTTCGTGGAACGGTTGGTGTCATTCACGGCAAGCTGGGTTACGTGGAAGAGAATCCCGACAAATTCCTGCCGGACTATGAAAAATTCTACCTGGGCGGCATGAATTCGGTACGCGGTTTCGATTGGCAGGATATCCATGCATTGGAAGAAGATCCTCCTGGGTCAGATGAATTTTATAAGGTCGGTGGCACCTCCATGGTTCAACTCAACGTGGAGTACCATATACCGCTGATCCCGGAAGCCGGCGTGGTAGGGATTCTCTTCGTGGATGTGGGGCAGGTGTACGGTGAGGGTGAGCCTATTGACTTGAACGAAACGCGGGAGAGCTGCGGCGGCGGTTTCAGGTGGTATTCCCCTATGGGCCCCATCCGGCTCGAGTACGGCTATATTCTCGACCCGCAACCGGGTGAAGATCGGGGGAAATGGGAATTTTCCATGGGGACGGTGTTTTAACGATTGAAAACGAGGTGACATAAAATGAAATTAAAAATATCGATGGGAATGGCAATTGCAGCCTTATTGTGCATGCTTACCGCACCTTGTTTTGCGGCAGATGTGGCCAAGATCGGCGTGGTTGACATTCAGAAGATTCTTTTAACATCGGCTGCCGGAAAAATTGCCAAGGCGGAGATCAGTAAAAAAGCGCGCGAGATGGAAGGCATGCTGAATGAGAAAAAGTCAGAAATTCAAAAGCTGCAGGAAACGCTCGAACGTGAATCCCTTGTGATGAGCAAGGAAAAAAGGGAAGAGAAGGAGCGGGAGATCCGCATCAAGGTCAATGATATCAAGGTGCTCAAAAATAAATTCGAGAAAGATTTAAAGGTTCTCGAAAACAGGGTCGTTCAGAAAATTCAAAAGGAATTTGAAGCCCTTGCCAGGAAATTGGGCCAGGAACAGGGCTATCTGCTCATCGTCACCAACCAGACGGTGATCTATGCACCCAATTCCATCGACATCACGGATGAGTTGATTCAGAAGTATGATGCCGCTTTTTCCGAGAAGGGCGGGTCGTTCGATTTTAGTACGACGCAGTAAGTTGTCGCACCCACAGGTATAATATGAAGATTTCTATCGGAGAGCTGGCCGCGCGCATCAACGGTGAAGTGAGAGGCGACCCGAAGCGCCTGGTATCGGGTGTGGCCCCGTTTGAAGAGGCCACTGACCAGGATCTGACTCTGGCTGCCGAAGCCGCATTTTTAAAAAAACTGGATAAGACGGAAGCCGGCTGTATCATCGTACCCGATACCTTCGAAGGTGATGCCAGGGACATGATCCTTTGCCGGAACCCACGGGTGGTTTTTACCCGGGCGATTGCCGTCTTCCACCCTCCGCCGGTTCCGAAAATGTCCATCAGCAGCCAGGCCAGCCTGGGCAGGGACGTGAGGTATGGAGAGGCTGTCAGTGTGAGTCCCTTTGTCAGCATCGGCGACCGGGTCACGCTGGGCAGCCGGGTCTGCATACAGCCGCACGTGTTCATCGGTGACGATGTAACCATCGGGGACGATGTGTTGATTCATCCCAATGTTTCCATTCTGGAGCGATGCGCCATCGGCAGCCGTGTGATAATTCACGCCGGCACGGTCATCGGCAGCGACGGGTTCGGATTTGCCCCGGACGGTCAACACTATCACAAGGTTCCGCACACAGGAACGGTGGTGATCGATGATGACGTGGAAATCGGCGCCAACAACGCCATCGACAGGGCCACCTTCGGCAAAACATGGATAAAAAGAGGGGTTAAAACCGACAACCTCATTCAGATCGCACACAACGTCGAAATCGGCGAAGACACGGTCATTGCAGCCCTGACCGGGATCGCCGGCAGCGCCACCATCGGCCGGCACGTTATTCTGGCGGGACAGGTGGGCGTCAGCGGCCATCTGACCATCGGTGAAAACGCCATTGTCGGTCCCAAGACCGGCGTTGTCAAATCCCTTGCTGCCGGGGACGTTGTCTTGGGTTCTCCGGCCATGCCCGTCAAGCAATTCATGCGCCAGGTCAGTCTTTTGGCCAGGTTGCCTGACATGAAAAAGAAACTGGCAGAGCTGACCAAAATGATGCGTACTCTCAAGGCTACAGAAAACGGGAACAACAGCCAGGAAGAATGATTGTTTCAAGGAATGCGAGGCACCATGACAACGTATGATATTCAGAAAATTATGCAATACCTGCCCCATCGGTATCCCTTTCTCCTCATCGACAGGGTGAAAGCGGTTGTGCCCGGGGAAAAGGTAATTGCCTTGAAAAACGTAACCATCAACGAGCCCTTTTTCCAGGGACATTTTCCGGGTGTCCCGGTCATGCCGGGGGTGCTTATTCTGGAGGCCATGGGACAGGCCGGAGGTGTACTGGCCTATGAATCCCTTGACAAACAAAAGGCAGACAACCTGGTTTTTCTAACAGGCATCGACAAGGCGCGGTTCAGAAAACCGGTAGTCCCGGGTGATCAGTTGATTTTTGAATTGAAGCTTTTGAAGAAAAGGGCCAGAGTCGTCCGCATGTCAGGTGTTGCCAAAGTGGACGGCGTCAAGGTGGCGGAAGCGGAATTGATGGCGGCATATGGAGACAAGGTATGATACATGAGACGGCAATTGTCCATCCCAAATCGGAAATAGCTGAAAATGTCGAGATCGGCGCATTTTCAATTATACGCGAAAACGTAACCATCGGTTCAGGAACAAAGATCGGGCCCCATGTGGTGATCGACCCCTTTGTGGATATTGGCGCCGATTGCAATATTTTTCAATACGCAGCCATCGGTGCGGAACCGCAGGCGGTGAAGTTTTCCGGTGAAGAGACGTATGTGAAAATAGGCCGCGGCAATATTATCAGGGAATTTGTTACGATTCACCGGGGAACTGCGGAAGGCGGTGGCGTGACAATCGTGGGTGAAGAGAACCTGATCATGGCCTATTCGCATATTGCCCATGATTGTGAGCTGGGCAAAAATATTGTGCTTTCCAACAATGCTACATTGGCGGGACACATCGTCATTGGAGATCATGCAACCGTAGGCGGCCTGGTGGCCATACACCAGTTCGTACGGGTGGGCGATTATGCTTTTATCGGCGGCAAAACTGGCGTGGTCAAGGATATTCCTCCCTACATGATTGCCGCTGGTGAAAGGGCCACCCTGCATGGACTGAACCTGGTGGGATTAAAGCGTCGGGGATTTTCCCGCGATACACTGTCCAAGCTGAAAAAGGCCTACCGATTGATATTCCGTATCGGTTTGACCCAGAACGAGGCCATCGAACGGGTTGCGGCCGAGGTGGAACAGGTACCGGAAGTCGTCAGCCTTATCGAGTTTATTAAATCTTCAGAACGTGGGATAACCAGATAGAACCTTATGCGAATCGGACTCATTGCCGGTAACGGACAATTTCCTATTATATTCTGTAAAAAGGCTAGGGCAGCAGGCTTTGAGATTTATGCAGCGGCCTACAAAAAGGAAGCTGACCCGGATATTGCAGCGCATGTGAATGAGATCGAATGGTTTCACGTCGGACAGGTCAACCGGCTGATCAAATATTTTAAGAAACACCGGATCGACCAGGCCGTCATGCTGGGGGGAGTTAAAAAAACCAAAATATTCAAGGATCTGAAGCCCGACATCAAAGCGATATCACTTATTGCCGGACTGCGGGATACCCATGATGACGGGATTTTGAGGGCATTTGCCGGGCTGCTTGAGAAAAATGGAATTGCCGTGAAGTCATCGACTTTTTTACTGCCCGACCTAATAGCGCCTGAAGGATGCTGGACAAAACGCAAACCGTCGCGGGGGGAAATGTCCGAGATCAGGCTGGGCTGGAAAGTGGCTAAAGAGATCGGACGCTTGGATATCGGACAGTGTGTGGTGGCAGGCGGCGGCAGCATCCTGGCTGTGGAAGCAGTTGACGGGACAGACGCCACCATCAAACGGGGCGGCGGGTTGGGCAGTGGCAATGCCGTGGTGGTCAAGGTCAGCAAACCCATTCAGGATGAACGATTCGATGTGCCGGCCCTCGGGGTGGATACCATTCGAACCATGTCAGCGGCTGGGGCACGTGTGCTGGCCATCGAAGCCGGCAAGGCGATCGTTTTTGACCGCGAAGAGATGATAAAGCTGGCCGATCGGCAAGGCATTTCCATTGTTGCCCTTGATAGGCCTTAAAGCGAGCGTTTCAAATGAATAAGGAAAACGGTAAAATTCGGACTGCTGTGGTTGGCGTCGGCTACCTGGGGAAGTTCCACGCCAGCAAATATCGAAAAATGGAGGGGGTAGAGCTCGTCGGTGTGGTCGACATTGACGCTGAACGGGCAGAGGAGATTGCAGCAGAACTGGGGACCAGGGCGTATGCCGACTATCGTGACTTGATCGGCAAAGTGGATGCTGCCAGCATTGTTGTGCCTACATCTGACCATTTCGAGATCAGCCGTGCTTTTTTGGAAAACGATGTCGACCTGCTGGTGGAGAAGCCGTTTACGACAACCCTGGACGAGGCAGATGAACTGATTCAAATTTCGAAATCCCGGGGCCTGTTGCTGCAGGTGGGCCATCTTGAACGCTATAATCCTGCTGTGGTGGCTCTCAGGGACATCATTAAAAAGCCGTTGTTTATCGAATCCCACCGCCTGGCCATTTTTAAGCCAAGGGCAACAGACGTCAGCGTGGTGCTGGACTTGATGATCCACGATATCGATATTATTTTCAATTTTGTTAAATCGGAACTAAGCGCCATCCATGCCTCCGGCATCCCGGTGATTACGGATAATGTCGATATCGCCAATGCCCGGCTCGAGTTCGAAAGCGGATGCGTGGCCAACGTCACCGCCAGCCGGGTTTCCATGAAAGATGAACGCAAGCTGCGATTGTTCCAACAAGATGCGTATGTTGCCATCGATTTTGCCAATCACAACGCCACCATCGTCCACAAGAAGGCCGACTGTGACGATGGCCTTATTCCGGGTATGGAAATCGAATCCCGGACATTTCCCAAGGGCGATGCTCTGGACGAGGAACTCAAATCTTTCATAGACTCCGTAAGGAACCGCACGAGACCGTCCGTAACAGGGCAGATGGGCCGCGATGCACTGAAAGCAGCCCTGGACGTCATGTCACAGATACAGAAGAATCGTGCTGATCTCATGCTGCGCTGAAACCATGAAACCAAAATCAGATAGAAAATGTGTCATGATCATAGCTGGTGAAGCGTCCGGCGATCATCACGGGGCGCATCTGGTGAAGGCGCTCCAGGCTCGTGATCAGGATATTTTTTTTTGCGGCATCGGCGGCAGAGCGCTGGAAGAGGCAGGTGTCAGAAATATTGTTGATGCTGCCACCCTTTCAGTGGTGGGATTTACCGAGGTGCTGTCCAAGGGCGTTTCAATCTGGAAGGGACTTTCCAAAGCCAAGCAACTTTTGAAAAGCCTGCGGCCGGACCTTCTGATCCTCATCGATTTTCCGGATTTCAACCTGCACGTGGCTGCCAAAGCCAAGAAACTGGGTGTGCCGGTACTCTATTATATCAGCCCCCAGTTGTGGGCCTGGCGTGCCGGCCGGGTTAAAAAAATTAAACAGCTGGTGGATCACATGGCCGTCATTTTGCCCTTTGAGTTGGATTTTTACAAAGAGCATGGCGTGCCGGCCACCTATGTCGGTCATCCCCTGCTGGACGGCGATACACCCATGGCCGGGACCGGCGGTGCGGTCGACGGGTCGGATAATGAGACGGTTATCGGTCTTTTGCCGGGCTCCAGGGACAAGGAAGTCATCCGCAACCTGCCGGTCATGTTGTTGGCGGCCGAGACGATTCAGCGTGAGCTGAAACAGGTTAAATTCATTATTTCCCAGGCCCCTACGGTTAAAAAGGACCTCATGGACGCTATCATCGCAGAGCACGGCAGTCATGTCTACCATCGGGCGGCGACGGACCAGATGGGGAAAGTGTTCAAGGCATGCCGCCTTGTGATTGCGGTTTCCGGGACAGTGACGCTTGAAGCCGCTATATGGGGAACGCCCATGGTGATCATTTACAAGTTGTCCCCGGTCAGCTACTGGCTGGGTCGTTTCCTCGTCAAGGTCGAGCACATCGGCCTGGTGAACTTGATTGCCGGGCGGCGGGTGGTGCCGGAGCTCATTCAGAAGGATGCGTCCCCTGCCAATGTTGCCCGCATTGTACTGGAGCTGTTGGCGGATGATGAACGCCTGGAAAATATGAAAACCGGACTGGCGGACGCCAGGTCGATCCTGGGCAAGGCCGGGGCTTCGAGCAAGGTGGCGGAGATCGCCCTTGGTATGCTTCACAAAAGGGAAGCATAGACAACTTGGCCACGTCGTCAGGGTCCGGAAGCATGAAAAAAGGCCGCGTAGGAAGCGAATGTCTATAATGAACAGCTTCAAGTTGAGAGAGCGTCACCATCGTCTGCTGGCGATGGTCAAGGATAGATGGGGGCGGCTGGGCATAGCTGTTTTATGCATGCTGGTGATGGCCGGAACAGAAGCCGGCCTTCCCTTTCTGATGAAGCCGGCCATAGACGACATCTTCATCAAGCAGGATCTTGACATGCTGAAGCTGATCCCCCTGATCGTGATTCTGCTCTACCTTGCCAAAGGCCTGGCCATGTATGGTCAGGAGTATCTGATGCACTATGTGGGCGAGGACATCATCCGGCGGCTAAGGAATCAATTGTACGATCGGATCCAGGACCTGTCGCTGGCTTTTTTTCACAGGGAAAAAACCGGGACGCTCATGTCCAGGATTACCAACGATGTAAACCTTATCAAGAGCATGGTTTCGACGGCGGTGACCAGTTCTGTAAGGGATGTGTTTTCCATTATTGGCCTGACCTGTGTCATATTCTACCGGGACTGGAAACTGGCATTGCTGGCCATGGTGGTGCTGCCCATTGCTTTCTATCCTGTGATAGAATTCGGACGGCGCATTCGCCGGGTCAGCACGGGTCGCCAGGAAGCCATGGCGGAGATGAATTCCTTCCTGCATGAAACATTGGCCGGCAATAAAATTGTCAAAGCCTTTGGTATGGAAGCCTTTGAAAAAGAACGGCTGAACAAAAAATCACGGCGACTTTTCAAATTCGAGATGAAATCCGTGAAGTACCGCTCGCTGACATCACCGGTTATGGAGTTGATGGGCGGCTTAGGGGGAGCCGGCGTCATCTGGTACGGGGGGTACAAGGTCATCACGGGCGCTTCCACTCCCGGCACCTTTTTTTCGTTTCTTGCCGCCGTCATTCTTCTTTACGGGCCGGTTAAAAAACTGGCCAAACTGAATACCCGTGTCCAGGAGGGCATGGCTGCTGTGGACAGGGTGTTCGACATCATCGAGATGGAGTCGGATATCGTCGAGCCGGACGCCCCCCGGGATCTGAAGGCGGGCAACCACAGCGTGGCTTTTCAAGGGGTGCAATTCAAATATGAAGCAGATCTGGTGCTCAAAGGCATCGACCTTGATGTGGCTGCCGGGGAAATTCTGGCACTCGTGGGTATGAGCGGCGGGGGCAAGACGTCGCTGGTCAACCTGATACCGCGCTTTTACGATGCCACTAAAGGGGCTGTATGCATAGACGGCATCGATATCAGGGATGTGGCGGTTTCCGACCTGCGCAGGCAGATAGCCATCGTTACCCAGGAACCCATTCTGTTCAACGATACGGTGCG
The DNA here is from genome assembly GCA_039714495.1 of Thermodesulfobacteriota bacterium. Classification (GTDB taxonomy): domain Bacteria; phylum Desulfobacterota; class Desulfobacteria; order Desulfobacterales; family B30-G6; genus JAJDNW01. The sequence continues at coordinate 7,512 of JBDLJD010000024.1, read as the reverse complement.
GAACAATATTGCTTACGGCAGTCCGGATGCTTCGGACTCGGCCGTGGAAAAAGCGGCCAGAGCCGCGTATGCATCTGATTTTATACAGCGTTTTCCAATGGGTTTTGAAACCGCCATCGGTGAATTGGGCGGTCGCCTGTCAGGCGGGGAAAAACAGAGAATCTGTATTGCCAGGGCTCTATTAAAGGATGCACCGATACTGATACTGGATGAAGCCACTTCGGCCCTGGATGCAGAATCAGAAAAGCTGGTGCAGAAAGCCCTGGAAAACCTGATGAAAGGGCGCACTACCTTCGTGATCGCCCACCGCCTTTCCACGGTGGATTTTGCCCACAGGATCATCGTGCTTAAGGGTGGTGAAATCGTTGAACAAGGCTCCCGAGATGAACTTCTTGCGCTAAGGGGCGCGTTTTTCAAGCTCCACCAGATGCAGTTCAACCAGGATGCTGCCGGTGTCGACACCGATTCCCTCCGACCCGTTCAAGATTAAGGGGTTAGACGATGAAGATGAATACCGTCACCAACCGTTACATCCTCATAGAGTTGTTGCCGCCGTTTTTGATCAATGTCGGTTTTCTTCTGTTTATCTTTTTGATGACCAAAATTCTAGATATCACCAACTACATCGTCAATTACAAAATAGGCCTGACGGTGGTCCTCAGTATGCTGCTCTTTTCCATGCCGCAATTCCTGCAATTTGTCATTCCCATGTCAGTGATGCTAGCCGTACTGCTGACATTTCTGCGTATGTCGGGAGACAATGAGATCATCGCTTTGAAGGCCAGCGGCTCCAGCATCTATCAATTGCTGCCGCCGGTGGTTCTTTTTTGCTTTGCAGGAAGCCTTTTAACCATGCTTCTGACCATTTACGGTATTCCATGGGGATACCTATCCCTGCGTGCTCTGACGGCAAGGGTGGCGGCATCCAGCTTCGAGATCGGACTGAAAGAGAGAACATTTAACGACAACTTCAAGGATGTCATGCTTTACGTCAGCAAGATCGATGCGGGGAACAAGGAGCTGATGGATGTTTTCATCGAAGACAAGCGCAGTGAGGAGATGGTCAGCACTATTGTTGCATCCCGCGGCAAGCTGTTCAGTGATCCGGAAAACCTTTCTTTCAGGATGAGGCTGTTGGACGGGTCTATAAACCAGGTGGATATCAAAAACAGAAGCGTCAATTCCATTCAGTTCGACACCTACGATGTCCGGTTGAGCATAAAGGAACTCATCCAGGGAGCAGACAACCGGCGCAAAAACAGAAAGGAGATGAGCCTCGGTGAAATGCGGGACTTCCTGAGCATGTCTGAGAAAAAGGACAGGACCTACAATAAAACGCTCCTGGATTATCATAAAAAATTTTCCATACCATTGGCAAGCATCGTCCTGGGGCTGATTGCCGTACCGTTGGGCATTCAGTCCGAGGTGCGCAAACGCCCGTCGGGGTTGGCATTCGGCCTATTTTTTTTTCTGGTTTACTACATTCTGCTGACCATCGGAACAGGGTTAGGGAAAAACGGGAATTTGCCGCCGCTATTCGGCATGTGGGTGCCCAATGTGGTAATGGGAAGCATAGCGGCGATTTTCATCTTCCGATCAGGCAGAGAGCGGCCGTTATGGACGGATTCCCTGACAGGTGCCGCTGCCAATCTTATTGGCCGACTGATAAAGAAGGGTGTTCATAAGGATTAGATGTCGATTATCCCAAAATACCTGACCAAGGAGATCCTGAAACAGTTCGGCATCGTCATGACGGCTGTTGTCAGCATCTATCTCATTGTCGATTTTTTTGAAAAGTCGGACAATTTCATGAAGGCTGGGATTCCCCTGTCACGGGTGCTGACATTTTTTGCACTGAACATTCCTTTTATCATGTCCCAGATCGCACCGGTAGCCATGCTGCTTTCCATCATCATCGTATTCAGCCTGATGAACAGGAACAATGAACTTCTGGCGTTGAAAAGCGGAGGGGTCAGCTTTTATGTTCTGCTGCGGCCGGTTCTGGTGATGGGGATTGCATCCTCGGCCTTGCTTTTCCTATTCTCGGACAGGATCGTCCCGGAAACAACTTCCAAGGCAAACGCCATATGGCTGGGGGAGGTCAAGAAAAAAAGGCTGGTGTCATCCAGGGAAAAGAATATCTGGATAAAGGGAGACCGGCGGATTACGCACATTACCTACTATAATCCGATCAAACAGCAAATTTTTGGGATATCAGTCAATATATTTGACGATCGATTTCGGCTGATCCGAAAAGTTGATGCAGAAAGGGGCGTTTTCAAAAAGGGGGCATGGCAGCTCCACGCGTTGATCGAACAGTCAAGGGAAACAGCGGCGGACACTTTTGAGATCTTGTACAAGGAGCAGCAGCGCGAGCATCTCGATTTCATCCCTGCGGACCTGTCCAAGGTTGTCAGGAAACCGGAAGAGATGAGCTATAATGAATTGTTGACCTATATTCAAAAGGTGGAGCATGAAGGGTATGATGCTACCGTGCACAGAGTAAATCTGCACGCCAAACCGGCTTTTGCCTCCGTATGCATCATCATGAGCCTTCTGGGGACAGGGCTGGCTGTCAGAATGGGTACCGGCAAAGGTATTTCCTTCAACATAACCTACGGCATCGTTCTGGCATTTTTTTACTGGATATCGCACAGCTTCTGCCTTTCGCTGGGATACGGGGAAATGCTGCCGCCTGTGGTGGCTGCCTGGATTTCCAACTTTCTATTTGTCGCCCTGGGGTTTCTCATACTGGCCTATGCTGATTAGACCACTTTCATACAGGATTCAGGTATGAATATCCGCAAAAAGATTGAGACGGTCATGCAGGGTGGTTCGAGTGCAGATGCAGGATGGCTTGGCACGTGCCTGTCAGTGACCGCCGGGCTGTTTGGAACAGGGGTTCGGCTGCGCAGGAAGGCCTATGCCAGAGGGTGGTTGAAAAAAGAGCGGCTTGACTGTCTGGTGGTTTCTGTGGGTAATCTTACCCTGGGGGGCACCGGAAAGACCCCTGCGACCATTTATCTGGCCAGACGGGTCCATGCGTATGGATACCGGGTGGTGGTCGTCAGCAGGGGGTATAAGGGCAGCGCAGAAGAAACAGGCGGTGTGGCCGGCAACGGAAAGGATGTGGTCATGACAGCTTCCGTATGCGGGGATGAAGCATATATGATGGCCAGAACCCTTGGAAACATACCCGTCATGGTGGGACAGGACCGTTATGCCATCGGCAGTCTGGCCATGCAGAAGTTCAACCCTCAGGTCATTTTGCTGGATGATGCGTTTCAGCATATTCGTCTTGCGCGGGATATCGATATTGTGCTGTTGGATGCTGAAAAACCGTTTGGTAATGGAAAGCTTTTTCCCAGGGGGGTTCTCAGGGAGGAAAAAGGGGCCTTGCACCGGGCCAGTGCGGTTGTCCTTACGCGCGCCGAACAGGATCCTGTGGACGCTTTGAAAAGCGTTGAACAATATGCACAGGGGAAGCCGATATTTCAATGCAAACACCAGCCGTACATTGCCGGCATTGTACCGGCCAATGCCGGCAGCTCAATCGACCCGCAAGCGGCTGTCGCCCGACCTGGTCTGGATTCTCTAAAGGGGCGGATCGGTTATTTTTTCAGCGGCATTGCCCGTAATGAAGGGTTCAAGGAAAACATGGAGAAAGCAGGTGTGCATGCGTGCGGCACTTCTTTTTTCGATGACCACCACTGGTATTCGCTGGAGGAGCTGAAGGACATCATGCAATCGGCGGCCAGCAACGGTGCCGAACTGATCATAACGACCGAAAAGGATTTTGTTCGCATTCCCCAAGCCGTATCCTGGCCGTTGGATCTCGTGGTTGTGGGGGTTGAAATCCAATTCTCGGATGATGCGTTTGATGAATACATCCGGCGGGAATTGGCGCTGAAAATAAAATAGCGGAAGGTAATGGCCTCAGACAGTTTTAGTGATCATGTTGATAAAAGTGTATGCCTGTTTCTAATGAATGAAAGGAATCTGCCATAAATGAAATCGATGACTCGAAAGCAAACTCTGGTAACCGGCGGTGCCGGTTTCCTGGGTTCACATCTTTGTGAACGCCTGCTTGAAGAAGGGCAAGATGTACTATGCGCTGACAATTTTTTCACAGGCACGAAAGACAACATCGTCCATCTGTTGTCCAACCCGCACTTCGAATTTCTGCGCCATGATGTTTGCTTTCCGCTATATGTGGAAGTGGACGAAATTTATAACCTGGCGTGCCCGGCCTCGCCGATTCACTACCAGTATGACCCGGTCCAGACCACCAAAACAAGCGTACACGGCGCCATCAACATGCTGGGACTTGCCAAAAGGGTGAAAGCCAAAATCTTGCAGGCGTCCACCAGTGAGGTTTACGGAGACCCTGAAATTCATCCGCAGCCGGAAAAATACTGGGGGCACGTGAATCCGGTAGGGTTGCGTTCATGCTATGATGAAGGAAAACGCTGCGCCGAAACGCTGTTCTTCGACTACCACCGCCAGCACAAACTGAAGATCAAGGTGGCCAGGATTTTCAACACCTACGGCCCGCGCATGCATCCCGATGACGGCCGGGTCGTTTCCAATTTCATCATGCAGGCCCTTAAAAATAAGCCCATTACCATCTATGGAGACGGCTCCCAAACGCGTTCCTTCTGCTTTGTAGATGATCTGGTTGATGCGTTTGTGCGTTTGATGAACACGGATGATGCCATCACCGGCCCCATGAATCTGGGAAATCCCAAGGAGTTCACCATAAAGCAGCTGGCGGAAACGATCATCGAGTTGACGGGATCGGACTCACGGCTGGATTACAGGACCCTGCCGGAAGATGATCCGCAACAGCGCAGACCCGACATTGCACTGGCTACCGAAGTGTTGGCATGGGAGCCCTCGGTTCAGTTAAAAGACGGTTTGCGAAAGACTATTCAATACTTTGCAGACATGCTATAACATGGATCATGCATGAAAGCCTCCAACGCGTGCATTATCCATGTAGACATACACTTTTGGGGCTATTTTATGTGTTGGTATGACTACCTGAAGAATAGTGAGTGGGAAGACCATGCAAGAACAAACGGACGACATACAATTTGAATCCTATCCTGTACCACTGGAGCAGGTGACGGCATATACGCGGGAACATTCGCGGCCGGCGTCGGTTAGCGGACATTACGGCACACGTATATTTATTCGTGTTCTGCTTGCATTTGCCCAGAGTCTTTCCTGGAAAGGGGCCTATCGCACGGGCACCGGTATCGGCAAGCTGATGGTTTGGCTCAAGATCAGGCGGAAAACTGCCATGATCAATCTGGATATCGTCTACGGGGATAAAAAGACTTCAGAGGAAAAGGAGCTTATTTACAAGGGGTCGATGGTCAACCTGGGAAGAGTTGTGATCAACTACCTCAGGCTGCCCTTCATGGGGCCGTCCTTCTGGGAAAACAACTGCGATTGGAAAAACGAATCGATTCTAAAAGATGCTATGAATCGTAAGAAGGGAGCCCTGCTAATTGCGGGGCATATCGGCATGATGGACCTGCCCGGTGGAAAATTCGGAATGGGGGGGTACCCGATTGCGGTGATCGGTAAAAATATTAAAAATCCAGCCATCGACCGGTTTGTCGTGGAAACACGCAATGCCATGAATCTGGGCACGATTCATCCAAAAAATTCAATGGAGCGCATCTTCGCCGGGATACGGCGCGGCGAGGCGATTGCCATGGCAGTTGACCAGAATATGAAGAAGAAATACGGCATCTTTCTCAACTGGATGGGGAGACCGGCATCATCGGTGCGTTCGGCCGCTTATGTCGCCCGGGAAAGCGGGGCACCCGTGGTTGCCGGGTATTGTTATCAGAAAGATGCGGATCGATTCGAAGTGGTGGTTACCGAGGAAATCAAATGGGAGTCCATTCCGGATGATCCGGAAAAGGAATTGGCTGTTAATGCCCAGAAACAGTCCGATGCATTTCAACGCATCATTTATGACAATCCCGAACTGTGGTTCTGGATACACCGGCGCTGGAAATACCAGCCCGAGGGTGTACCGAATCCGTATAAATAAGAATTGATGACCGTCAGTGCAGAAGGACTTAGCAGAATGATTTTTCCACATGTTAACAGCAGCGAAAAAGATGGTGAATTATAGATGAAGAATGATATCTCCGGTTCACAGTTGATAGAGGAAAAGGAATATGTCGACTACCGCTGAATTGCCTCTGTCGGTCAGCATCATATCCTTTAATGAGGCCGCCAATATCGAGCGCACGTTGGATAGCGTTCAACCGATTGCTTCTGAAATTATTGTGGTTGATTCCCATTCCACTGACAACACACGCGAATTGGCCGAACAAAAAGGCGCCAAGGTGTTTGACGAAGAGTGGAAAGGACATATCCGTCAAAAGAATTCCGCCCTTGAAAAGTGTACTCAACCCTGGATTTTATCCCTTGATTGTGACGAAGTGCTAAGCGTTGAGTTGCGTGAGGAGATTGTGCGGGCTGCCAGGGAAGGGGATCGACCCGGTTATCAAATTAACCGCAGGACATTTTATTTGGGAAAACTGCTCAGCTATGCCTGGCAGCCGGACTGGAATCTGCGGCTGGTTCGCAGGGATGCCGCCCCTGAATGGGTAGGCTACGATCCGCACGACAGGCTCCAGATTGAAGGCCCGAGCGGACGCCTCAACGGGGATCTGATCCATTATTCATATGCAGATCTGAAAGACCATATGCAGCGCCTGGTCGCTTACGCCGAGATTGCCGCCAATTCATACCACCGGAATGGAAAGCTGTTTCGATGGGATCACCTGCTGATGAACCCTATGGCGGCATTTATTAAGAAATACATCCTGAAAAGAGCATTTTTAGACGGCAGCCAGGGCTTTATCGTTTCCATGAGCAGCTTTATTTATGTGTTTTTAAAATACCTGTTCCTGTGGGAGATCGATAGGGGACTGAAACGGAAAGAAAAGGTAGAGAGATGATATTTGAAAGCTTTATCCGGCTTATGAGCATAAGCCACATGCTTTCCATCGCATCCACGCAATTTTTTCTGGCCTGTCTGACGGTCTATTCAATCTATCTATACTGCAAGAAACAATATGCCTGGTCTGATTTCCCCTACTGGTATTATATATTACCTCTGATTTTCTTAACCATGCTGTCCGTGTTTACGGGTGTGGATACCGAACGATCTCTACCGAAGGTGTTCAACTGGTGGCTTTTCTTGTACTTGGTCACCATGTTCCTGCTTGCCCGGAAAAAAGATATCCTGCCGGCAATTGTCTTATATAGCATCATTGGTGCAGACATAGCAGCGCTTTACGGGTTGTATCAGTTTGTTTTTACAGATATGCCAAGAGCGGAAGGGTTTTTTACCCATGCACTTACCTATGGCAATACGCTGAGTATGATGCTGTGCATGATACTTGCCAGGCTTGCCACGCGATCCTACCGAAACCAGAAGGAACTGATTTTTTATGCGGCTTCGGGTATATTGATCATGGC
>JBDLJD010000023.1:0-39731 GCA_039714495.1 Thermodesulfobacteriota bacterium | reverse complement strand
CTGATGGCCTGTGCGGACCTGATGCGGGCCAACAATATTTCGGTCGGCGATATTGCGCACATTAAAATACGCGGATTTCATGAAATGGTGCGCCTTGGTATTTGCCGCCCCCGAACTGAAGAAGAGGCCCAGTTCAGCGTAGGCTGGCCTCTGGCTGCCTACCTGCTGGAAGGAGAGCTTGGACCGGATCAGATGCTGGCCCATCGATTTGACGACACGGCCATCCTCGAACTGCTGGATAAAATCGAATTGGTCGAAGATCCAGAAGTAGAGGCAGTGAAGGAATTTGGCCGTTGGCCCTGTATCGTAGAAATCACCACCGGGGATAACCATTGGTTTGTTTCCGACCTCATCGTTTTGGAGAGCGGACGTATCGGCGATGATCTGGGTCCATTCGCCGACCTGTGGCGCTACACAGACATCCAGGCCAAATTTGCCCGTTTTACACATGGGATTCTTAGCCCGGACCAGATCGACGGCGTTATCGACGCCGTGGATCACCTGGACACGGCAGCGGATGTCACCGAATTGATCCGTTTATGCATTGGTGGTTTAAAATATTTATAATTTATGCTCTTTTGGGGATAAAAACAGTTCTCATTAAATTGCTAATCACAAATCATAGACAGGAGATCTTATGGGCATATCGGGTCAAATAATCGATATCGACCTGAGCAGCGAAACGATCCGATACAAGCCATTCACAACTTCAATGGTCTTGGATCACTTGGGCGGCTTCGGCTTCAATGTGACAACTCTTTTTCGGGAAGTGGGTCCCGGCACCGACCCCTTGGGGCCGGAGAACCTGCTGGTTCTGAGCCCCGGGTTGCTGACCGGTACTGCCGCGCCATGTTCTTCACGGCTGCATATCTGCGCCCGATCGCCCCAGTCCGGCCTCATGGGCAGTTCCAGTGTGGGCGGTTTTTTTGGCGCCCGTATGCATGCGTTGAATATCCGCGGTATTATTTTGCGCGGCCAGGCAGTGAACCCAATCTGGCTTCACTTGACTGCTGAGGGCCCCCGCCTGCTTCCGGCCGATCATCTTTGGGGTATGGACACACGCGAGACCATGCACAAGCTCCAGGATGAGCTAAACGATAAAAAAGCCGAAACCCTGGTGATCGGCCCGGCCGGGGAAAACAGGTTGCCCTTTGCCTGCATCATGGCTGGAATTGATCACGCGGCCGGCCGCAACGGATTGGGTGCGGTCATGGGTGCCAAGGGACTCAAGGCGATCACTATCGAAACGATCAAGGTGTCGGAACCCGTCTCAACCGAAACCAGGGCGCTGGTCAAACGTTATATCCAAAGTATCCAAAAAACCATCCCTTCCCGCTACCGGGATTGGTCCCAATTGGGCAGCGCCGGAGACATTGTCGAGCTAAACGAGATGGGGCTGATGGGTACACGAAACTACCAGCAGATGCAGACCGAAAATGCGGACCGGATCGACGGGCGGCATTTGCAGCGCTACGTTAAGAAACATATCAGCTGCCATAAATGTCCGGTGCACTGCAAAGCCGAAATTCAGATCGACAAGGGGAGGCATCAGGGGTTTTCCGGTGGTCGTCCCGAATACGAAACGGCCATCAACATGGGTTCATTGTGCGGCCTCACCGATCCCGACGAACTTCTCTATCTCTCGAACCTGTGCAACATGCTTGGCATGGATACCATCTCAACGGGTTCGATCATCGCTTTTGCCATGAACCTTTTCGAGAAAAGTATTATTACCACCCGGGAGACCGACGGGCTGGCCCTGGAGTGGGGCAATGCCCGGGCCATGGAAACGCTTATGCATCGCATGGTCCAAAAAGAGGGCTTTGGCGGCGTGTTGGCCAAAGGGGTTAAACAGGCGGCCGAGATCATCGGCAAAGGGGCTGAACAATATGCCTTTCATGTCAAAGGTGTGGAAATCTACGGCTGTGATCCGCGCGGGCTTTCAGGCACCGCCCTATCCTATGCCGTCTCCCTGCGCGGGGGGGATTTTACCAGCGTTTATCCGATCCCGGAATTTCGTTACAGCCCAGAGCGTGCCGAAAAGGAGTTTGGCAGCCGTAAAGCGGTGGAGTTTACCGCCACCGAAGGCAAGGGCGCTATGGTCCGCTTTTGCATGATCGTCAGTGCCGTCGTCGATTCCATCGGCCTGTGCAAAGTGGCCGCGCTTTCCATAGCCAACCATTTTGATCTTGAGATGGAGGCTGAACTGGTACGATCCATCGCCGGTATCGAGATGTCCATACAGGATTTAACCCGAATCGGGGAACGGATCGTCACTATGGAAAAATGCTTCAACCTGCGTCACGGCGCCACGCGCGTAATGGACAATCTGCCTGAAAAATTCACCAATGAACCTATTTCCGAGGGGCCGGCTAAGGGAGCCAAGCTCGATTTGGAGCCCATGATCGCCGATTTTTATCGGGCCATGGGATGGAACGACAATGGCGTGCCCACACCGGAGACGCTTGACAGACTGGGCTTGAGTAGGAAGTAAGCTATAAAAATCAAATGGTTAAATATGTTGTGGCAGGAACAATCTAAACAAGGAGACTATGGTATGTCAAGACAATACAAATGCCGAAATCCCTTAAACCTATTGTCCGATACTGAAATACTGAATATCCACAACAAATCCTTGCAAGTGCTGGAAGAAGTCGGGATACGGTTCGAAGATAAGAAAGCCCTGAAAATCATGGCGGACAACGGGTGTGAGGTGAATCACGATACCTCGCTGGTTAAAATCCCGAGTTGGCTGGTGGAAAAGTCGATTTCGCAGTGCCCGGCAGATATAAGCTTGATGGGCCGTGACGGCCAAAATGAAGTTCTTTTTAATCGTGACATCGTACAATTCGGCCCCTGCAGCGGGATGCAAATCATGGATGTAGCATCGGAAAAACTCCGACCGGGCAAAGTAGAGGACGCCATCAGAACGGCATGCCTGACGGATGCGCTGGAAATCATGTCCGGAGTCAATACAGGGCTTGGATTCATATCCGATAGACCCTCTGAAATTAATTTGGTATGGAACTATGCCGTATGCTGCCGCAACAGCGGGAAAATTTTCTGTTTAGGTGCCATGGAAGACAGCGTAAAATGGGGCGTACGTATGGCGGAAGTCACCGGGCAGGATGTGATTATTCCTTTATCTTCTTCGTCACCACTGATGTGGAGCGCAGAACAGATCGATGCGCTTTACATCGCCGCCAGCAACCACCGCCCGGTAACGCTTCAATCCATGGCAAGCCCTGGCTCCACTGCACCGGTAACACTAAGCGGCGCGGCCATTGTCATGAACAGCGAAGTTTTAGCGATGCTGACCCTATCCCAACTTTTACAGCCGGGATTGGGGGTCATATACAGCTGTTTCACACTACCCATGGATATGCGCCTGGGAACCCTATCTTCGGGCAGCATGGAATTATCCCTTTTAAACGTGGCTTCCGCCCAGCTCAGCCGCCATTACGGACTCGGAAGTATGATCTGGGGTCCGAATACGGATGCCAAAACCTATGACCAGCAAGCAGGCTATGAAAAGATGATGCAGTGGCTAATGGCTGCTATGTCAGGAATAAACCTCATCTGGGGCGCCGGAATGATAGAAAATCATACCATTTGGTCTGATGCACAAGTGATAGTGGATGCAGAAATGTGCAATATCGCTGGCCGCTATTTACAAGGCACCGCCTTTGGGAACCTGGATGATGACCTGACTGTTATCAGAGACACGGGACATTTTCCCAATAATTTTCTCGCCCATGATCACACCTTGGTCCATCTTCGCAGTGAGCATTATATCCCCTGGATATCATCCCGGGAAAATTACGAGGTTTGGATTCAGATGAAAAATAAAAACCTTATGGATCGTGGCTTGGAATACGTAAATACACTGCTACAAAAACATGACCCAACGATATTATCGCCCCATGAAAATCGGGAAATTGAGACTATTTTATCAATGGCAGCCAAAGAAAAGGGGTTGGATTCTCCCTTGGGATAAAACCCCTGTTTTTTTTAATAACTTCCATGCATTCCTTTGGCACTTGATCGTGCCGTCTTTTTCCAATCAACTGTCGAATAGCTCCTTTCAGCGGTGTTGATTTCTATATCTTGTCAATACATTATCTATTACTTACCATGCCTTTGGGTTAATGAGAACCGAAGCGCCTGTCTAGATCAAAAGCCAGTAGCTGATCAAATTTCCGAACGCACCGTAGCCCTTCGATCTGGTAGCGCCCTTGGGCGCCGGCACCTACGACACCGGCTATCTTGATATCTTCAGGTGCCAGATACTTGGCGGCCACTGCACCGGCTGCACCGGTACGCACATCGGTGAGATAGGCGTTATCCAGTAGCACGGCCTCCACAAAACCGGTGCGGGCACTGATCGCGACCATCATAGCCGGGCTGTTAGGCAAACCAATTTTATGGTTATTGAAAAACCCAGCGCCCACCTTGACTGCCAGGTGATCGAGTCCCTGAACGTATGCGGCCTTAATGTCTACATCCCCCTGGTGTTCCGGCACTTCAATGTGCATGATGGGGGGCATGGTAGCCTTGTCCTCGGCCAGGGCTGAAAATCCGGCTTCAATGGCGGCAACCGCCTCGCTGTCTACACAAATGGCCTGCCGGAGCTCTTTTTCGGTTAGAATACTGCTTCCGGAAAGCAAGGTAACCACTTTTTTGTCTTTCACATCAATTTTCCGGTGCATCAGTACGCCGACACCCACGGCGGCGGCGCCTTCGGCAATCAGACGGTGTTTTTCAAAAAGATAAAACATAGCGTCTTTGATTCCTTCTTCAGAAACCAAAACATGCTCATCAACATATTTTTCCACCATGGGCAGCGTGTATCGATTGTCAAGGCCGATACCCCCCAACAGTGAATCGGCGATGGAGTCTTTTTCCTCCACTTGTATGGGTGTGCCGGCTTTCAAGCTTTCCAGCATGGCCGGCGACTGCTCGAGGGAGACGCCCACGATATGAATACCAGGATTGATGGATTTGGCAGCCATGGCCATTCCCGCCAGCAAACCGCCGCCGGACAATTGGACCAGCAATACATCGGTGTGGGCGCCTGTTTTGTCTGCCAATTCGACAGATGTCAAAAGCGGGGTCTCAAAGATGAGGGGCTTGATGCGGGCATGGGTGCGATACACATCATGGAGTTTCGGCAGCTGTGTCATGGGTAAAACCGCATTTAGATAACCATAACCGGGCATTTGGCAAGGCCCGTCACCTTGTGCGACACCCCGCCTAAAAGATATCCTTTTAGATCCCCGTTTCCTTGTGAACCGATGATGATCAGATCTATTTGGTGTTTTTTGGCAAACTCTAAGATCTTTTTACTAGCCGTACCCATTTTGATGAAACCTCTGACTTTTTTAACCCCCTGTTCTTGTAGTATGGTTTTACCTTGGGCCACGACTTCTTTAGCATACGCGCTTAGTACATCATCTAGGTTTTCGGGCTCACGGGGCCTAACCATAGAGATCGACTTTTCGATATAGCTATGGTGTCTAAAGACCGATAAGACATTGATTTGTGAATCATACTTTTTAGATAGGTTGGCGGCATACTCTAAGGTTTTGTAAGCATTTTCCGAACCATCCAGCGGAACTAAAATATTGTGAAACATATCTTTCCTTTATCTAAAGGCTACATCTCTTAAGAAAAGAGCAATCTGCGGAAAGAAGATCATAGCCACAGCTACACTTAAGAGGATGAATATAAATGGCGGTGTCCCTTTGACAACTTCAAAGTAAGGGCGTTTAAATATCGCAATGGCGGTAAAAATATCACAGCCGAATGGCGGTGTGGCAGAACCAATGGCAACCTGGAGCGTGATAATCGTACCCACTAAAACAAGATCAAGTCCCACATCCTTCACCACAGGTGCAAAAATAGGTACCAAGATCAAAATCACCACAATCGGATCAACAAACATACATCCGACAAAAAAGGCAATAGAGACAACAAAGAGTACGCCATATTGGCCCATCTCAGAAATGCCGATCATCCCCAAAAGCTGTTGGGGCACTTGCGCATAGGATAATACCCAGGCAAATGCAGCGCCGGCACCTACCAGGATAAAAACAACGGCTGTCACCAGCCCTGTTGACTTGGCGGTTGCATAAAAGTCGCTGAGTTTCATCGTTCTAAAAATAAAGCCCTCCAGCATGATAGCATATGCCACGCTCACAGCGGCCGCTTCCGTGGGGCTGAAGATCCCGCCAAAGATACCACCGATAATAATAGCCGGGAATCCCAAAGGCCACAGGGCGTGATACAGTGCCCTGCCTCGATCGCCCCACGAGGCTTTCGGTTGGGTGGGGATTTTGTTTACATACGCATAGATAACACTATAGATGGAGAACAAAAATAAGATCAGCAGCCCGGGACCGATGCCTGCGATAAAAAGTTCAGGTATGGAGGTTTTGGCGACAATTCCATAGATAATCATCCCAATACTGGGAGGTATCAAAAAAGCGATATCACTGGAATTGACAATGAGTGCTAAAATAAAGGAGTCTTTGTATCCCCCTTTTTGGAGCTCAGGACGCAGGGGTGATCCAATCGCTACAACAGTAGCTTGGGTCGAACCGGAAACAGCACCAAATACCGCACACGCCCCAGCTGTACTAACTGCAAGCCCGCCTTTGATGTGCCTGACAAATGCCATCACCAGATCGATCAGTTTTTCAGCCGATTGGCCTCTGGTCATAATATCGGCCGAGAGGATAAACATCGGCACGGCAATGAGTGCTGCCGGACGAATCCCCGCCATCATTTGCTGAATCATAAACTGCGTCTTTGAGAGGTCTCCATCGTATAGCAGGTACACCCCAAGCGTCGCCCCGGCAATCAAAGGGATCTTCATGGGAAACCCTAACAGCAGTAAAATTACCATCAGCAAAAAAATGGTAACCGCAAAATGCTTATTCATAAAAGCAACCAAACTAAAACTGGTATCCAATACAGCAGTAGAAGTGGTTTGGGCCATTATTTTTCCCGCTTCATCTTTAAGCATTGCGGTAATGGTGATTTTGCCGTCACTGAGGGTGCTGATGTCAACCTCTTCAACGCCCCAATTGCCTATTTTATTGGTCTCAGCGGTTAGTTCAAGACTTTTAGCGTTACCATCGCTTAAGGTGATACTCACCTCTTGCCATTTATCCACACCCTCGGCATAGCCGTATAAAAAAAATTTTGTTTTTTCGGCAATCGTCGTCTCTTCAACGACTACTGTGACAGGATCTGACGCCAAAAGAGGCGTGGCCAAAAAGCAACTGAAAACAAATAACAGGACTATTTTCTTAATTTGAAATCTCATCATCATACCTTAAACTTCAATATCATGATCTGTGTCAGAATATCCATCTTTGATATTGGTTGAAAGATAGACATCACGCTCAGTTAAATTCTTTACCACCGTAAACGCATACTGCAAGCCTGTCACAACAAAACCAACGGGAACCCACAAATAGATATAAAATACCGGCAGCCCCAAAGCCGGCAAAATTCGCCCACTCTCATACACCTCGACAATATAATAGTACGAATAAAAAGAGAGAAAGAACATAAACGCCGAAGTCACCGAGGCCATCACAACCATCATAGCTTTGCGCGTCTTTGCTGGCATGGCATCGTAAATAGCAGACATCCTGATGTGCCGCCCATTGCGTGCTGCGTAGCTCAAGCCGGCATACGTCACCACAACGATAAAGATCACATTGAGCTCATCGGTAAAGGTAATCGCACTATTAAAAACAAACCGGCTAACCACCGCGGCAATGGTATTGACAGTCATCGCTATCACCCCGACAGCCAACATAAACCCTTCAAACTGACTAATTAGCATATCAATAAGATTGAGTGTTTTTAATATAGGATTGGTCCTCTTTCCTGCTATTGCATTCATCTTTTCTCCCTAATAGCAAAATAGATCGTGCTTAAAATGCGACAATCTATTTTGCTATTCTCTTTTTTAAGATTATCTGCCGCTTAAAAGAGCGGCAGATAATCGATTGGGTTATTATTTAGCGTTTGCTTCCGCTTCTTTTAGATCAGCTATCATTTGATCCAAAACTTTTTTGTTTGAAGCGCTCTTTGAGGCAAATGAAGCTTGTACAACCTTTGCAGCTTCTTTAAACGGCGCACGCTCTTCCTCAGTGAGGGTCACAATCTTATAGCTCGGATTGGTTCTGACAATGCGACCAAGCCCATAAGCATCCGCCCTTTCCGCCTCTTTTAGGATCATTTTGTGGGCAAGAGCAACAGCGTCGCGAACAAGTTTTTTATCCCTTTCGCTGAGCCCATCAAAAAACTTTTTATTTGTTCCTACGAATGCATTGAAGTTTCCATGCCCGGTATATGTCAATACTTTTGTCAGGTCATCCAAACCATACGCTTCAATCCATGTCGTTGGGTTCTCTTGACCATCTACCATGTTGGTCTTAAGGGCACCAATCAAATCACCCCAGGTCATGGGAACAGGGGAAGCACCAAACGCTTTATAGGTCTCAACCAAGATGGGTGACCCCGGCATAACACGTATCTTTTTGCCCTTCAAGTCTGCGGGTGAGTGAAAGGGGACAAACGTTGTCACCGCCATCTCACCTTCCGGGAAGATAGAGAGCAGTTCAAGTCCGTGTTTGTTGAAAATGGGAGGAAGCAACTCATTGATCGCTTTTGAGTTTTTGAAAAAATAATCAAGCTGCTTGGTATCTGTTGGCATAACATAAGGCAGGGTAAACAGATCCATCTCCGGAATCGTGCCACCCATATAACCGGTTGATTGTCCTATAAACTGTATGATCCCAGCTTTGGTCTGTTCCATCATATCGGTCTCTTCGCCAAGGCTTCCGACTGTATAGAGTTTGACTTTATGCCTGGAATTTTCCTCAACATAGTTTTTAAATGCCGTGGCATAGATGCCTTGAGGATCATTCATACCCTCTCCAAATGCATACTTCCACTCCGCTGCATACACGCTTGCACTTGTTAATGCTATCAGCAGAATTCCTGCCAGTAATGCCTTAAACAGTTTTGATTTCATAATACGACTCCTTTTTATTGTGATTTACAGAGCGAACATGTTGTTTTTCACTCCTGGTTAATAAGGCCTAAGTTGAGCGTTCATATAGGTAACTATTCCTTTTTGTTGTACGAATCACCTCCTTTTAAGGAATTTCAACTCACCGGCGGCATTAAAAAAGCTTAATGCCCCCCGCACAAACATCTCGACACCTTTGGCAAGGGTTTTTTCATCGATATTAAAGCGCGGGTGATGATGGGACAGATGGGTGCCGATTTTCTCGTTGCCGGTACCGAGAAACATGAACACACCCGGTACCCGCTCACTGAACTCGGAAAAATCCTCACTGCCCATGGTCTGGTTATCGATGATTGCTTTGGGGTCGGGAAACACCTCCAGGGCGGTATCCCTGGCCAGGACCGCCATTTCCGCATTGTTTATCAAGGGTATATTTTCATGCACGATATCGATGTCGCAAGTACAGCGGTGGGTTTGGCAAACTTGCTCCACGATACGGATGAATCTATGCGTGGGTTGGGCTTCATCTTCAGACCCGTTTTGGTAAAGAAAGCGGATGGAGCCTTCCAGTTCCACCTTTTCCGG
This sequence comes from Thermodesulfobacteriota bacterium, assembly GCA_039714495.1. Classification (GTDB taxonomy): domain Bacteria; phylum Desulfobacterota; class Desulfobacteria; order Desulfobacterales; family B30-G6; genus JAJDNW01. The sequence goes on along the minus strand of JBDLJD010000023.1, from coordinate 30,094 downwards.
GATGATGTTGCTTTTGGTGCCACCTTTGATTTTGCCGAACATGATAACGGTTGACTTCAGGTTGCTGATTTCCCGGGTTTGAATGACCTGAGCCGTTTGAATGACACCGGCAGCTGCAATAATCGGATCAACGGCATCCTCGGGCATACCGGTGTGGCCGCCTTTGCCATGGATCGTGATCTTAAAAACATCCAGCCCCCCCATGACCGGGCCTGCAGTGATAGCAATCTTACCCGACTCCACCGGCGTCCAGACATGCATACCCACAACTGCATCGACCTTGGGATTTTCCAGTACACCCTCTTCGATCATCTGGATGGCCCCGGCGATCTCTTCGTTGGGTTGGAAAACAAACTTAATCGTTCCGGCAATATCGTTTTTTCTGCCGTTTAGAATTTTGGCAGCGATCAACAACATGGCCATGTGGGCATCGTGGCCGCAGGCGTGCATCACACCTTTATTCTGAGATTTGTAGTCAACGTCGTTTTCTTCCTCGATCGGCAAGGCATCCATATCCGCCCGCAGCATCAAAACAGGACCTGGACTCGCACCGTGCAAAATGCCCACGACTCCGGTTTTAGCAATTCGTTGCGTCGCAATGCCCAGGGCTTTAAGATAGTTTTCAATGATATCGGCAGTACGGAATTCCTCAAAGCCCAACTCAGGATGACGGTGAAAGTCCCGCCGCAGATTAATCAGCTCTTCACGGTATTTTTCTACCTGTTCTGAAATTTGCATGGTCAGCATCACTCTGGTTAAATTGTTCTGTTTGTCTACATAAAGCCGTTGTATTCCCGTTTCACCACCGCTGAAAAAACGAAGTTGATCATGGTGATATAGTCGAAAACCGGCAGGTTCACTGCGGCTTGTATGGCGGCGCCGTACGGCGGCAGCAGGCTGCATTCCAATAGGAGGGCGCGGACCTTTTTATGGTCGGTCTTTATCCGCCTTGCCGTGGTTACGACCTCCTCTTCCACAGCTTCCGTGTCAAGAATTCCGGTCTCCTCAAGGGCAAACTTGCGAAAGTTGGGTTGATCCTGCAGTCCCGTTATGACCAGGTTCGAGGTGTCTGATACACCCACAGCCGTCAGCAAATCGGTGTTCAAACTGGCTGAATCAGCCGTTATGACGCCTACCTTTGCGTTCCGTCCGACTATAGCGCCGATAAAAGGAAGCTGGATCAGGCTCGACAAAAAAACGGGGATATCGAGTTCACGAGCCAGGTTTTGCTGATGAATCCCCATGAATCCACAATCGCCGGTGATGGCCCGCACACCTTGCCGCGCCAATGATTTTGCGGCAAGCAAAAGCTCGTCAAAAACAGTCGGATCCTTTGCCAAGGCACGCGCTACGGTAAACCCGGGGACCCTTTGAAAACGAACCGGGAAGGAATAGGTAGTGGCATTGGCCACATCCCCCGGAATAAAAGGCACGCAAGTATCCAGAAGTAAGATCCCAATGGCCTCACCACTGCTGACTTGCCCCTTGCGCGTCTTATAATGCATTATTTCCTGTTTACTCTTATTCGATTAAAAACAACTTCCTTGGAAAGTCGGCCAACGTTGCGCACCCGCTTTCCGTAACCCGAAAAGATTCACTGCACTCGAATCCGTAATTATCCATCCACATGCCCAGGATCATGTGAAAGGTCATGTTGGGTGCCAATATGGTTTTATCGCCGGGTCGCAGACTGGCGGTATGCTCCCCCCAGTCGGGCGGATAATTCAAACCCATGGCATAGCCGATGCGGGATTCCTTTTCCAGGCCGGCCTTGGCAATATGCCTGCGCCAAACCAGTTCGACCTCCTCGCAACGCAGACCCGGCTTGATGGCCTCCAGGGTCAGGTTGAGCCCCTCGACCGTATGCTCGGCCAGGGTGGCCAGTTTCTGGGGTGGGTTCTGGCCCAGATACGCGGTTCGCGCCAAGGGCGAATGATAGCGATGGCGACAGGCAGCCAGCTCCAGGTTCACGGCCTGGTCGTCTTCATACGGGTCGTCAGTCCAGGTTAAATGGGGTGCCGATGTCTTCTCGCCGGTGGGCATCATGGGTACGATGGCAGGATAGTCCCCACCGAACTCAGGGGTCCCGGTCATCTGGGCCTGGTAAACCGCGGCCACGGCATCGCATTCGCGCACACCAGGAGACAGGTTGTCCAGGGCGGTCTGCATCACCTTTTCGGAAATCTTGCCCGCCTCCTGCATGTATCTGATTTCGGCATCGGATTTGACCAGCCTGACCCAGGAAACCAACAGGTTGGCATCCTTGATCCGGGCCTGCGGGAGGTCCTTTTGCAAGGCCAAAAACCCGCGGGCGCTAAAATAGTAGGCGTCCATCTCCACCCCGATGTTACATTTTTCCCAGCCGCGATGTTTAATTTCATCGGCCACAAAATTCATGGGGTGTTTATGGGGGTTTTGTACAAAATCGTCGGGATAGCCGATGATGTGGTCCTCATTCAAAAAAGTCGTGTGCAGTGCTCCGGCCACATCCATACCGCGCCCGATCCACAATGGTGCCGCCAGGTCCAAAGACACCACAACCGCTTGTGGCACATAAAAAGACCAGCCGTCATAGCCGGTCAGATAGTTCATATTGGCCGGATCGGAAATGATCAGCACCTCCAAACCTGCATCCTGCATACGCTGCTTTGTCTGCTTTACGCGCTCGAGATACTCGTCTTTGCGAAATAGCGTCATCTTCATCTCTCCTTACACCGTTCACCAAATATGCTTTCAGGCCTTACGGGATTTGATCGCCGCGACGCCACGCGCGATCCGTGCGATTCCCTCCTGCAGCTGTTCCATGCTCGCGGCAAAAGAAAGCCGCACATAGCCTTCTCCGGCTTTACCGAAAATGCTCCCCGGCACTACGGCCACCTGGTGTTCTTTTGCCATAACCTTGGCAAACTCCCAGGATGACATGCCAAAGGATGATATGTTCGGGAAAGCGTAAAAGGTGGATTCCGGCTTGAGGCAATCGATCCCTTCGATGGCATTGAGGCCTTCGTGAACGAGATGGCGCCTCTTGTCATAGGTGGCCACCATCTCTTTTACACATTCCTGGGGCGCGGCAATGGCTGCCAGAGCAGCCCGCTGGGCAACGGCGGTCACCCCGGACACCATGTGCTCCATGAGCTTTTCCATCTCGTCGATGATCGCTTTTGGCGCGGTCGTGTAACCCACGCGCCAGCCGGTCATGGCATAGGACTTGGAAAGGGTAAAAGCAGAGATGGTCCGTTCTGCCATACCTTCGAAAGATCCGATGCTGACATGTTTGTGACCGTCAAAAAGAATGTGCTCATAGGGTTCGTCTGAAAGCACCCAAATGTCATGTTCCATGGCCATTGCGGCAATGGCCCGCAATATCTCCTCGTCAAAAATCGCGCCAGTCGGGTTGGATGGCGTGTTGATGATCATCAACTTGGTCTTATCCGTGATGACAGCCTTGATATCGGTTGGATCGACTTTAAATCGGTTTGATTCGCGGGCCGGCACCGTTACGGGCACCCCCCCGAAAAGACGGATCTGCGAATAGTAGTCGTATCCCGGATCCACCACGATCACCTCGTCCCCCGGGTTGAGCATGTGCAGGCAGGTGTTGAAGATCACCTGCATGGCGCCCACGGCCACGTAGACTTCGGTATCGGGGTTGGCATTAATGTTGTTTTCCGTTTTCAGTTTTTCGGCAATCACCCGGCGCAGATCGGGGAACCCCTTGGCCGGTGGATAGCGGGTATAGCCCTCGTCCAGAGCCTGTTTGGCAGCCTCGCGGATGAACCCGGGCGTATCGAAATCGGGCTGACCGATGCCTAAGTTGATGATATCCGGTATCTCGTCGGCCATGGCAAACATGATACGGATGCCGGACCACTCCACCTCATGGGTTCGAGCAGCCAGGAAATCTTGGGTTGTCATGTATTTATCCCTTCTTGTCTTCTATCAGCCATATCACGTGTCGATATGGCTGATAGTTTGATGTAAAAACGGCGATTATGCCACCACAGGTAAAACCAGGTCGGCCGGGTTCTTGGCAGACGTTTTTAATTCCGGGGCATGCCTGTCCATGATTTCCAGTACGATGGACGCAATCTTGACCTTCTCCTGAATCAGGTTCGCGTGAAACGCTTCCGTCATCCAGGGTTTGTAGATGTCGCCTTCAGAAGTGCCCGGCTCGAACTTGAAGTAACAGGGTGATGCCACGCGGGCGATTTCCGGTGCCTCGTAGGCCCTGAACATACCGCCAAAGGAATCCACGATGATGATGTAAACATCCAGGGGGATGTCAGCGGTCTTGCGGATGCCCCCCAGTATGGGCAGGGACACATCTGAAATGGGGTTCATGGAGTTGGCGCCCATGGATTCGATCACCTTGACCCCGGCTGCACTGCAGTACCCCCCGAAAACCGAAAACTTGAAGATGGTCTCCGCCGGTATCAATCCTGCGGCCCTCATTTTATTGAGGATGAAAAGCACCCCTTCGTCGTACACCAGAAAACCCCGGTGCCCGGCTTCGATATTGCGCATAATGTCGGCAATGTGATAGGAGATGTTATCCGATCCTCGCAAGCGGAAGCCCTGCATCTGGCCTTCTGAAGTGGATATCTCCTTGGATCCCGGGTCCCAGCCTTTGCGGTGGCCCACGGTGGTGATCATTTCGATACCGGCATCTCTGGCCATCTGGGCCATGTCTTTGAGCTCCTGAAAATCACAATAGGTGGAGCCGCCCACCGTGGCAATGGCGCGGTGAATGATTACATTTCGCTTTTCAGCGGCCTTGATCATGGCTGCCATGGTGGAGGCTCTTTCCACACCGGCAATTTCAATGCGATAGTTGGCGCCATCTGGAAAGGTCTTGGTTGATGTGGGTAGGTCATATGCATCCCTTCCGGGGATACCCTCTTTTTCCATAAAGTTGCGAATGTTTCCTAAAACATCAGACATAGCACTCTCTCTTTCATATTTTAGTCACGTTAAAAGTTATACAGATAGCGAATTTATTACGAAATCGTTAAAATCAGCTGTCCATAAGTTCCTTGAACTTGATATCTTCCCCATCCAGCATATGGTAGCAATACTCATCCTCACCGGGAAAGGAGCCGTCCTTCACCTCCTTGACATAAGCTTCCATCGCTGAAGTGACGACTTCAGCTACATTACAGTATTTTTTTACGAACTTGGGTGTAAATGCCTGAAACTGACCAATGAGATCGCTGACAATCAGCAGTTGTCCGTCACAATGCGGGCCGGCGCCAATGGATAACACCGGGATAGTCAGTACCTCCCAGATGCATTTCATAACCTCCGGCGGCACCGCTTCCACCAGCAGCATTTTGGCGCCAGCCTCTTGAACCGCCAGAGCATCCTCCACCACTAGCTTTGCCGTTTCAGCCGTGCGGCCCTGGGCTTTGTGTCCCCCCAGTTGACCGGAACTCTGGGGCGTGAGCCCGATATGACCGATCACATTCACCCCCGCGTCGGTTATTGCCAGGATGCGGTCTACGATGCGCACGCCACCCTCCAGCTTGATAGCATCAACATCCGCTTCCTTAAGAAAGCGAATGGCGTTATCTACAGCCGCTTCATCAGACGACTGATAGCTGCCAAGGGGCATGTCCCCCACCACAAAACAATTGGGAGCACCGCGTCGCACAGCCTCTGTATGCACGATGCACTGGTCCATGGTTACGGGGACTGTCGAGTTGTAACCGTAGACACACATGCCCAGACTGTCGCCCACCAGAAGCATCTCCATCCCAGCTGCGGCAGCAAATTGCGCGGTAGGGTAATCGTAGCTGGTCAGCCAGGCAATTTTTTCTCCGTTTCCCTTTTTCTGGTATAAATCAAAAATGGTAATTCGTTTCCGCATGGTTATCTCCTTTGGTTTATAGACGGACATTAGTTACCTAAACTTGTCGGTTGATACCCTAATCGTACCGACAGCTGCCGGCAAGTCCCCCTAATCTTTATCTGCATGCTTTCGATCCCATCCATGGATAGCCGCATGGTAGGGCAGGAAATGCTAACGGCATATTTTGCCCGGCCGGTATGATCAAACACCGGGGCCGCCACACAGCGTAAACCCTGGGCCAACTCTTCATCATCCACGGCATATCCCCCCTCCCGTGTTTTTTGTAACTCTTCACGCAGTTTCTTTTTGGAAACGATCGTATTGGGACCGCGGGGGGTAAGTCGTGTCTGCGATAGGTAGTCATTGAGTTCAGACTTGGGTAGATGGGCTAAAATGGCCTTGCCGAGCGCTGTGCAATACGCCGGCGCTTTGGACCATAAAGGCGCATCGATGCGTAATATTTCCGAACTGTCAATCTTGTCCAGATGCAGTATTTCTTTTCCATCCAAGTATCCAAGATTGACGGTTTCTTTGAAAAGCTTTGAGAGCTCCAGCATGTACTTATGCGCTTCCTGCTTGATCTCGAACCGTCTAGAAACTTTCTCCCCCATTTCTAAAATCCGGAATGTCAATTGGTAGCGGTTGTCTTCATTTTTTTCCACGTAGCCCAAATCCCTCAGGGTCGCCAGAAAGCGATGAGCGGCGGAACGCTGCATTGATAAATGGGCGCCAACTTCGGATACGGTTAGGGCCTTTTGTTCAGCCAATAGTTCCAGAACCTTTATGCCTCTTTCCAAAGATGTGACCTGATAATATTTCCGCGGCATAGTCTATAGGACCTTTCCATCAATCATAGCGTTCATTATTTGTGACGTGCGATTAATATTTATGATAATAATGAATAGCGAAAATAGTGTCAAGCTTTTTTTGCAGCACTAAAATATCAATAGCTCCGACAACATGAATGGGCCTACCCCAAAAACCAGGTTGCGATGTAATATATTGATTTCTTGGTGAAGATTAGAATCCAGAATCACAAGGCGGGTAGGCCTCGATATACACTTCACGCAGCAAAGAAACGTTGTTCAGCTCATAAATTCCTATAAGGCCGTCAATATAGGCTCTGTCATCCATGGTAAGAAACGACATCGGTGCGAGATCAGGCTTCAGCAAAAGAATGTTGGAGGCGACGCGAGATGTTCTTTTGTTGATGTCGTCAAAAGCCTGTAAATAAGGGATGTAAACGAGAAGAAAGAAAGACTGTTCAAACGGATCGTTAATATCGTTTCATGTTTCCTGAAACGATAGTGGCATCAAACCGTTTTAAACGGAAACTGCCAGACATGAAACGTTTAACCATTTAATATAAAGGTATTATTAACCATTTCGCCTTTATCGTTTCATAAAAAGTGAAACAATAGGTGTGTGGTTTGGCAATACCAATGGAGTGTTTCAGCTTATCAAGATAATTTAAATACTACCGCAACACCGTATTGATTAACAGAACAAATAATTGGTATTTCAAGATCTCAGCGATGTTTTGATTTTTACTGAATTATGCTAACTACCTATAATAACGCTATTATTTCATTATGTTACATAATCTTTAATCAAGAGGCTCTGCTGAGCTGGAGGTAATCTTTAACTGACAATGATGCAGCTGATCAAAGGCTTCAATCGTATATCTTTTCAAAAAGGAGTGCGAAAAGGGGAAGAAAAAAAGTTCCTCTCATCGGTCTAAAAGAATCCCGATGAGAGGAACCAATTCCTTCACTTTTTTAAACTATATGCTCATTGGATTATGCAAACCACCATCGTTCCACATTTTTATGACCATCCATTGGCCAGTTGCCTGCCAGCTTGCCGAATTTCACCTTTTTATTGGCTGCAGCCAAATAATCCGCATACATGGGAACGATCACACCACCCTCATCGCGGACAATCTTCTGCATTTCCACATACATTTCCCGCCGCTTATTTTTATCAAGCATAGCCCTGGCTTCCTTGAGTAGTTTGTTGAACCGGTCATGCTTCCAGAATGAATCATTCCAGGCCGCATCTGCAGCATAGGCGGTGGAAAACATCCAATCGGATGTGGGTCGTCCTGACCAAAAGCAGGTTGAAAATGCTTTTTTCATCCAGACATTGCTCCAGTAACCGTCATTCGGTTCCCGCACTACCTCAATTTTGATGCCAGCCTTTGCAGCGCTTTCCTTAAAGAGCACGGCAGCATCGACAGCACCGCCAAAAGCCGCATCCGCAGTATGCAGCTTAAAGACATAATCGCCGATACCGGACTTCTTCATATGAAACCTTGCTTTATCCGGATCGAATTTCCTTTGGGGCAATCCGGATGCATAAAACCTTTGAGACGGCCCGATTGGATGATCATTGGCCACACTTCCGTATCCACGCAAGATCATTTTCACCATCTGCTCACGATCGACAGCATACTTTAGTGCCAATCGAACATCGTTATTGTCATACGGTTTCATGGTGGTGATCATGGGAATGGTATAATGACGGGTACCGGTGGTCTGAACAATTTGAATGTTCGGGGATTTTTTCAGCAGATGTACAGTCTTCAAGTCGCAGCGGTTGATAAAATCCAGCTGCCCGGTTTTCAATGCATTGGTACGGGCACTGAAATCGGCAATGCCCAGGGTTTCAACCTCGTCAAAATGTCCGCGGCCTTTTTTCCAGTAATTCGGATTTTTTTTGACTAAGGCTCTCACTCCTGGTTCATAGCTTACCAGCTGGTAGGCACCGGTACCGATACCCTTTGCAAAATCATCGCCGCGGGTTCCGGCGGGTTGTATGGTCAGATGATAGGCGGCCAAAACGTATGGAAAGTCGGCATTGCCTCTATTGAGCTTAAATATAACGGCATTTTTACCATCGGCCTTGATCTCTTCCACCTGTTCGAGCAGGGATTTGGCAGCCGACTTGGAGTCTTTGCCCCGGTGATGATTGATGGAATCGATCACGTCCTCAGCTTCAAAAGATTTCCCGTTGTGGAATTCCACGCCTTTACGCAGCTTAAATACCCATTGAGCGGCGTCTGGTGAGGATTCAAAGCTTTCAGCCAGTTCCGGAACCGGATTGCCTTTGTAATCAATTTCAATCATACTGTTTCTGATTTGCCAGTTCAGGTTCTGACACATGGCATCTGTAATCGTGGAGGGGTCCAGAGAGTCCGTGGTGGATCCCCCTCCCACTCCCTGACGAAATCGACCGCCCTTTTTTGGCGTCGCAGCACTCGCATCACGGCCTAACAGGGCCGGGGAGACGGCAACAGCGATTCCCAAAGCTGACGCTCTCTGAATGAATTCACGCCGTGTGATTTTACCCTCTTTAAACATCCCTTGAAGCATTTCCAGTGTCTTCATTTCCTACTCCTTCCCACGTGCCTGCAGCACCAAACGCTGCTGCATACGTGTATTAAGTGGTTAATGCTACTGTTTCTTTTTAATCGCCTTCATTTCTTCCCCAGTTTCTGCAACGATGGATCGCAATTCTGATTTGGATGTGTCGCTTAACGGCATCGGTTGATGGTTTGCAAGAATCTCGGCAGCCCGCTCAGCAGCCCGTTCGGCCAGCCTCTTTCCTCCGGCTGCCAGCCAGTTTTCTCGGTTGCCCCTATCAATTACTTTTGGCAGCGAGGGTAGCGTGCGCATGTACTTCATGGTGTGATCCTGCATCAGGAAATCACCACCGGGTCCTACCGATTTAATGATGTCCACTGCAAGATTTTCGTCGTCCACACGCATACCCTGCATGACTTTGCGGATCATTTTGAAAATATCATTGTCAATGACCAGTTGTGCGTAGCTGAAGATCAAACCCGAATCCAGCATCCCTGCGCCGTAGATCAGATTTGCCCCCGCCATTGCTGCACACATGCCGGTCAATGTCTTTTCATGACCTGCCTGGGCATCGGACACCTTGCTGTCAGCCTACCCACCGGCCGAAAAACTCGGGAGCATGTATTTTTGTGCCAGTCGGGGTGCACCTGCGTTGAGCATACCGCACTCCGGCGCACCCACCGGTGTTGTCGTCAATCTCAAATCGAAGCTGAGTGACGAACATCCATAAATCACCGGAGCCCCTTTGCAAGTCAACTGATGCAGCACAATAGCCCCCAGAATTTCGCAATTGTGAACCACCAGGGAACCGGAAAGGGTTATGGGTCCAGAAGCACCGGCCATCACCATGGAAATCAGGTTGCACGGTGCGCCTGCCCGGGCACTGGTCATGACCCCTGTACAGCAGTTTTCGTCCAAGGTTAGGGGGCTGGTTGGGGAACAGTTGATCGTGCAAATTGGTCGTTCCCTGAATTCTTCCTCGCCGCCCACAATGCTTTGAGCCATCTTGATGATCTTGCCGGCCCGCCAGCCATTGCCCGGTCCATAGATGGTGTGCTTGGCCGTATTAGCAAAGACAACTTCCGCTTCGTGAATCGGTGCCACGTCATCCGGAGCATCTCCTGCGGTCAAGGAGCGTTCACACACATCCACTTCTTCCATGGCATCGGTAAGCAAGGCTGCCTTGCCGACATCTTCGGTAACAGAGGCCCGCACGCTTCCATCCACATCCATTATGGAAACACCCTGCCCGAAGGTGCAAAAATTAACTCTTTTTCCCTCCAGAACCACATCATGTGCAGGGTCCCGACCGTAAAGAACGATTTTCGGTGGTGCCGATCGGATACAGTCCTCCACCAGGTATGGCGGGAACTTGACGATTTTCTTTTCACGATTGACCCTGGCACCGCCCCCCTCGAGAATGTCCATGGCTTCATCCGTCCCCACGTACAACCCCGTTTCTTCCAACACCTCCAGCGTTGCCAGGTGAATTTGGTCGATCTCATCGTCCGTAAAGACATTGAAACCGAATCCTCCGGTCTTAGCGAAGTCAGCATAATAGCTTCTTTTCACCATTGCTACATCTCCTATATATTTAGCTTTTCCCCTTCCAGGGTACGAGTATTTTTTCTGCAATTCGCATCAGGATATCGATTCCAAAACCAATCACGCCGATTATAATGATTCCCATGATCACTATGTCGGTTTGCTGGAATTTCGAAGCTGCAATAATCATTTTTCCCGCTCCTTTTTCAGCCGCCACCAGTTCGGCCGCCACCACCGTACCCCAGCAAACGCCCATGGCCACTCTGGCCCCGGTAAAAATTTCCGGCAAGGAGTTAGGTATAATGACATGGGTCAGTATTTGAAATTTGGATGCCCCCAGTGAATAGGCGGCATGAACCTTGGCTATATTGACACCCGACACACCGGCACGTGCGGAAATGGTCATGATCCACAAGGCGGCAAGAAACAACAAGCTGATTTTACCCTTTTCCCAAATACCGAACCAGATAATGACTAATGGAATAAGCGCCAAAGGAGGAATTGGCCTCATAAATTCAACGATCGGATCAAACCAGCCCCGGAACCAGTCATTCAGTCCCATGGCATATCCCAGCGGAATGCCTAGTAAACTGCCAAGGATGAAGCCCATGAAAACACGATAAAGCGACCAGCCAATATTTTCCATTAGCGTTACGTTTTGATAACCATCAATGAAAATTTCAACCAGGCGGGAGACAACCGATTCTGGTGCCGGAAGCCATATCGGCTCCATTTGCCAGCCCTTGGCCGGAATGAACGACAAGCTACCTTTTTGCGTCATGTTGACAACGCCATTTTCGACTTCAACCGACTGTTTCGGTGCGATTGGCTTTCCGTCAATAGCGCTAACGCGATACCCTTTGACCTTGCCGCCTTCATCATTGTTCTGCACTCGGATCAGACCACTGCGCCAGGCGAAAACTTTTAATGAATCATCCTTGGCAAATCCAGATTGGTTTTTATCAGATATTTCCGGTTTCTGAAATTCCTGGCCAACCAGCCCCACCCGAATATAAACTCTCGCCTCGGCTGTTTGCTTTTGCGGGTTGGTGGCCGTATATGAAAAAGAAGTATCACCGGTGAACGGACCGGGCACATGCACCGGAGTGGTTTTCGACCCGGTAAACGCTCCCCAGATCAGAAAAATGGCAATAACGGACATGATGGATGCCGCTCGGTTCGAAGTCACCGCACTTTCATCGCCAAACGTTACGGTTTTGCGCGCATTAAAGCCAATTTTTGAAACCGTAAACCTGGCAATCGCAGCATATATTACGTAAGCAAGAATGAATATTGAGATATAGAGTATCAGGATCAACATGATATTATTCCTTCCTTCCCATTATTTCTTCCTCCATTTCCCAAATCATCGAAAGAATTTCTTCACGTTTGGGGCCGAAATCTGCATGTTTTTTAAGTTCACGCAAATCCGAACCCACACCCAGTTCGGCAAACGGTAAATGGTATTCCTTGTGGATATGACCAGGCCTGGGCGCCATAACAAATAAACGCGCACCTAGCAGCAGGGCTTCCTCCACCGCATGGGTGATTAAGATGATGGTTTTACCGGTCTCTTTCCACAATTTGAGAATCAGTCCTTGCATCTTTTCCCGGGTGAGTGCATCAAGCGCCCCAAGAGGTTCGTCCATCAATATTACATCAGGATCGTTGGCTAGACATCTGGCCAGAGCAACGCGTTGCTGCATGCCACCGGACAGCTCATAAACCGCCTTTTCGCCATAATCGTGCAATCCGACAATTTCCAGTAACTCATCCACGCTTTCCTTGGTTATTGCTTTGGACACACCCTTCATCCGTGGACCAAAACCGATGTTTTTTCGAACGGTCATCCATTCAAACAAGGCACCCTGCTGAAACACCATGCCGCGTTCAGGCCCGGGGCCGGTTACCTGTTTGCCGTTGAGAGTCACCTGGCCGCCGGTGGGCGCCAGGAATCCTGCAATTATATTCAAAAGGGTTGTTTTACCACATCCGGAAGGCCCCAAGACCGTGAGGATTTCGCCTTCGTCAAGAGTAAGCGATATATTTTTCAGAGCTTCGATGGAATTGCCATCCGGCAATTCGAAGGTCATTGAAATCTGGTTTATGAGCAAGTTAGATTGTATGGTTTCAGACACAACGTTCTCCCAGGGATATAATTTATAGTTTTTAATTTGCTCTAAACTCGCACGGTCCGTAAAGCTAATCACGGACCGCACGTGTTTTTTTAACTTTCGGAAAGGCTACATTTTTGAAGCGGCTTTGAGATAGCCGGCATCAACAGCACTATCATAATTTTTACGCGCTTTTGGAAATGTTCCCTGTTTAACAAAAAAATCGGCAACTTCCTTTAAAAACTTTTGGGTACCACCGCCCAGCCATTTTGCGCTGAGCTGCTCTTTAACTGTCGGAAATGTAAAGGTGGTCATTGATTCTTTTGTGGCTTTCTCATCCATACCGGCTGCTTTGGAGATGACCGGCAGCATTGCGCTTGAACCACCAGCGGCAAATTTGGCATTCATGTCGGCCGTAACTTTAAGGAATTTGGCCAAAAGATCGGCGTTTTCCTTGGCCCACTGGGCCGAAACAGTGGTGGCGTCAAAAACCTGAATACCAGCTTCTTCCTTTTCAGCACCGTTTAACAGCACATTACCATGCTCTTTCATCCGGCGCAACGAACCACCCCAACCGCAGACCATATCCAGATTGCCCGATGCGAACGCTGCAGCACCGTCCGGGGGAGCCATATCGACGATCTTCATGGTTGATACGTCAACATTGAGATGCTCCATTTGTTTCAAAAAGCTGTAATGGGCAGCCGTGCCCAGAGGAACACCCACTTGCTTACCCTCCAACTCCTTGGCATTGTTTCTGTCGATTTCCAGGGTGGAGCGCACCACACAACCTTCATTTTCTGCATAGGCCACGGCAACATCTACAATCTGAAGATCCTGGCCGGCAGAGGCAGCAACCACAAATGGTGGGATTCCCTGCGAGAACGAAATCTGCACATCGCCGGAAGCCATGGCAGCCGACATTGCAGTTCCGGCTTCGAACGCGACCCATTTGACATCCATACCGAGTTTTTCATTGTAGATGTTTTTCATTTGCGCGAACTGGTTTGGTGTCGGCCATTCCATGAAGTAGGCAACAGTGAGTTGTTCTGCTGATGCAGTTGAGGTTGATGCAACAATTGCTGTGATTGAAATTGTGAAAATCAGCGCAATTGCGCAAACTCCGCGAAGTAGTGATTTGATTGATCTCATGGTTTTCCCCTTCTCTTGTTTCAGCGTTATTGGCATTCAACCGATCACCGGCCGCTGTTTCCGTTGATCGATACTTCACCCACCTGACAAGTCATAAAAAATGATAAGGAGTTGCTTTATAGAGCGGATAAGCCGAAAATCCCAGATTGTGTAGGGTAATGTACCACCCCCTTTTATCCTTCTCTAATTAAAGATCTCTCCGGCCACCTGTCGGATGACCGCTGCAATGGTTATACAATCGTCTAATGAAAAGGTCAGCGGGATCCTGAAGTCACACATAAAATCAAGTATTGTTCTTGTGCAGGGAAGCGGCTGAACCTCTTTTACATACTGCCAGCTTTCCCAGGAGCTTGTAAACGCTACGGGTTCTTTGGCGCCGAACCACTTGATTTCAACTCCCCTTTCCGCGCATGTCTTTAAAAAGTCTTCGACAGACGATATATCGGTATCGGCAATGGTAAATTGCAGAGAAGATCCGACATACCCTTCCTTGGCTTGTCTTTTGGGGACTCGGATGTGAGGAATTTCGGCCAGTTTATCTTCCAAAAGAGCATAGCGCTCATTCCACCGCCGACATTGGTTGTCGAGGTCAGCCAGCTGCGGCCGAATCAATGCCGCAGATAGATTGGACATGCGAAGACTGAAATTCGGGATTATTTTCTTGTACCGCTCGAACACTTCCAATGGCGGTTTGGAGGTGTGATGCTCGTAAAGCATGTATGACCCCGAGTATAAAATGGCTCTTGCGATCACATTATCATCATCGGTCACCAAAAGCCCGCCTTCTCCCGAATTCATGTGCTTGTAAGTCTGGCTGGAATATAAACCCACTTTCCCGAAACGACCGGTAAACGTCTCTCCCCAACGGCCGCCAACCGTATGGGCGCAATCTTCAATGAGAGTAATACCCAAATCCTCACAAATCTGAGTCACACGCTCCATATCCGCGATGTGTCCCCGCATGTGGGACAGGAGAAAATATTTAGCCCCGGATTGGATGGCCTTGTTTTGCAGATCTTCAAGATCGGTAAGATAATCCTCCGTGATCTCAACAAACACGGGTTCAGCACCCGCATTTTCGATTGCACCGGGCACAGGTGCCAGCGTAAATGCGTTGCACAGTATTTTATCGCCCGGAACCACGCCAACGCTTTTTAAGGCAACATAAATAGCGCTCCCGCAGGAAGACAGGCCCAGACAATATTCCGCGCCCACATATTCGGCATATTCCTTTTCCAGAAGCGCCACATCCGATACCTCGCCCGGAGACGTGTTGTAACGGTGCAGACGCCCGGATTGCATTAATTCCAAAGCACGCTGGATGCCCGCTTCTGGAATCGGCTCCTGGTGCGTGAACTCTTTGGTAAAAATTATCTTTTCAGCAGACTGCAAGGTCATTTCTCTCACATTTCAATGTGTGAAGTACTACACATAAGGTTTGTGGTCGTAGACTTCGAAATCGAATTTCTCATCAGGAAAGTATTTTCGCAATCGAACGTCAGCTGCACGGGCATGACCCTCCATGCCTTCAATTCGGGAAATACGGGAAGCAACCGCCGCAATCTTGCGGTTGGCCTCCTTGTTCACCTTCTGATAGGTGACGGTTTTAATAAATTTACCCACACTCAGCCCACCCGAATAGCGGGCAGCTTTTTTGGTGGGAAGAATATGATTGGTGCCGGAGGTCTTGTCGCCATAAGGCACGGTACACCCTTCCCCTAAAAACAGGGAACCATAATTAACCAGTTTTTTCAGCCACCAATCCAGATCTTCGGCGATAACCTGGACATGTTCTGCCGCATAATCGTCGTTAACCTTGGCCATCTCCTCACGATCCGCGCAAAGCACGATTTCGCCATAATCACGCCATGAAATTTCGGCCACTTCAGGGTTCGGGAGAGCGGCAATGACTTTCGGCATCAACGCCAGCACTTTCTCACCGACTTCTTTTGAATCGGTAACCAGCCAAACCGGTGAGTCATAGCCATGCTCGGCCTGACTCATCAAATCGACGGCCACGATATAAGGATCGGCAGTTTTATCGGCCAGAACGAGTGTTTCGGTGGGACCGGCAAATACATCGATACCGATTTGCCCGAATAGAATTCTTTTGGCCTCGGCAACGAATCGATTACCGGGGCCGACAATCACATCCGCCGGTTTGCCAGTAAAATGTCCGTAGGCCATGGCCGCAATGGCATGCGTGGCACCCATCATCATAAACACATCCGGATCGCACAACGAAACAGCATAGAGAATCGCGGGGTTGATGGTTTTGCCGTCATGTGAAGGTGAGACAGCCACCACAAAGGGAACACCGGCCGCTTTGGCGGTAGCAATGCTCATGATCGCAGAGGCGGCATGTGCAAAAAGACCGCCGGGAATGTAGCAACCGGCACAATTACATGGAATTAAACGCTGGCCCAGCGTCACCCCCGGATATAACTCGGTTTCAAATTCCAAAAGGCTCTCCTTTTGCTTGACCGCAAACCCGTAAACTTGGTCGTATGCAAATTTCAAATCTTCTTTTTCCTGTTCGGGTATTGTTGCGCCGCGTTCGGCGACTTCCTCTTTGGTCAAAATCAACTTTTGATCCCAATCTTTAAATTTTGCACCGTAATGGCGCAGGTATGCTTCTTCTCCGTTGCTGCGAACATCTTCGAGAATGCGTTCTACTATTTTTTGGGTTTCGCGTTCATCGGTTTCAGGTGTCTTAATCGCTTTTTTTAGGTATGTGCTCACGTCTATTTCCTTAGGTTAAAGATAAAATTTTTGGTTATAAACTTCGAAATCGAACGCTTCACCGGGAAAGTACTTCCTCAGCCGAATGTCCGCTGCACGGGCATGCCCTTCCATACCTTCATAGCGCGAAATCCGGGAAGCGACCGCCCCGATGGTTCGGTTGGCCTCTTTGCTCAACTTCTGGTAGGTTAAAACTTTTATGAATTTGCCGACGTTCAAACCACCTGAATAGCGGGCTGCTTTCCTGGTGGGCAGGATGTGGTTGGTGCCGGAAGTTTTATCACCATGGGATACGGTGCATTCCTCACCCAGAAAAAGAGATCCATAATTGTTCAGGTTCTCCAAATACCAGTCCAGGTCTTCGGCAATCACCTGAACATGCTCGGCCGCATAGTCATCATTAACCCGCACAAGCTCTTCTCTGTTTTCACAAAGAACGACTTCGCCATAGTCCTGCCATGACGATCGCGCCACCGCGGGTTCCGGAAGATCGGCGATCACCTTGGGCATGATTTCGATGACCTTACGCCCCAGTGTTGCAGAGTCAGTCAGCAGCCAGACCGGAGAATCATAACCGTGTTCACACTGGCTGACCAAGTCGACGGCCACGATCATTGGATCAGCCGTATGGTCTGCGATCACCAGCGATTCGGTGGGGCCTGCAAAAACATCGATGCCAACTTCACCATAGAGCAGGCGCTTAGCCTCTGCCACATAGGCATTGCCCGGACCCACGACAATATCCGCCGCCCGATCAGTGAAAAGGCCAAAGGCCATACTAGCTACCGCCTGGACGCCACCCAAAGCCATGACAACGTCAGCCCCTGAAAGCGACAAAGCGTAAGCGACAGTTGGGTTGATGCTTTCCCCCCGGGGAGGTGTGCAGGCCACAATAAATGGAACGCCAGCGGCTTTGGCGGTTGTGACGCTCATGATGGCGGAAGCGGCATGGGCGAAACGCCCGCCGGGCACATAGCAGCCTGCACATCGGCAGGGCACCAACCGTTGTCCTAAAATGACACCCGGTGACAACTCGGTTTCAAAGGCTGTAAGACTCTCGCGCTGCCTGGTGGCAAATCCATGGACCTGGTCATGAACGAATTGAATATCATCCTTGACTCTCCTGGGAACTTGAGACACCAGTTTTTCAATTTCATCCCGGGTTACGATGAAATCACGGGTCCAGCCATCAAATTGTTCAGCCAGTTCAACTACAGCAGTTTCACCCTGTCTGCGTATCCGGTCCAATATTTCCTTAACGGTTTGTCTTATTTTGAAGTCGTCGTTCTCGGTCTTTTGTATCGCTTTTTTAAGATAAGTCGCCATGGTCTACCTTGTGCATTAGCTCCGTTTTTATAGGGTGTTGAAATAAGCCGTGATCTCTCGGTCTATTTCTACCGGGAGAAGCATGGATTGGTGTTCTTGCAGAATGCGATCACATTTTTCTTGTGCAATTTGCAGGACATCTCGCTTGCCGGCCTTTACCCAATCGTCGAATGAATTCCAATCCGATATTTCCGGCATATACAAAGATCCATAATTCTGAAAAGTGCTCGATTGCTGGAGATAGTCCCCCCTCGGGCCTAGCGCTATCATCTCCTCGAGGGTATTTTCGGCCACTACCTGATCAATACCGGCAGAAAAAACACGCAGGCGATCCAGCATTTCATCATCCATGATCCATTTTTCATAGCTGGTAGTTGTGATGGAGTCCATGACTCCCAAGCACTCGTTGATGACATGGACCCCCGCCATGGTATAAAGGGCCAGGTTCTGCATGGTCTCGGCGCCAGCCTGATAATCTACCTGTTTTGCATCCGTAAGACCGGCCATGGTACGTGAGGGCAGGTTGTAGAATTCGCGGGCCATCTGAATGCCGGTTATATTCACCAGCGTACTTTGGGGCGAACCGGTGATGGCATAAAAATTTTTCATATTCACCATGAACGTGCCCGCAGAATAAACCACAGGTGTACCGGGATTGAGCATCTGGGCACAGGTCAGGGCCGCCAGGTTCTCGGCATTGGAAAGTGCGACCAATCCTTTGAAATCCATGGGACCGGTTAACCCCGGCATTAAACCGGGCAAGATGAAAAGCGCCTGCTTTCTTTGAGCATACCCCTGCATAGTTTCACAGGTCAGCGATTCGAAAACGAGGGGGCTGGCAGGGTTGACACCGTAGGAGATTGCCACGTTGTTGTCGAGAAACCCTTTTTGTCCCATGGCGATTTCGATTAAGTCAAAGACCTGCTTAACTTCTTCTAAGGTAGCGGCCTGGCCGATCAGCGGTTTGTTGCTATATTGCATCAGATGATGAACCAGCCTGGCCGGTTTGGATTTTTCTGAGAGGTCGACAGGATCCACTGGAATGGAGCCGACGAGGCTGACATTACGACTGTGTTCACACAGCCTTGTGATGTTGTCAAAATCAGCAATGGTCGCTCTTCTTCTTTGGCCTTCAATATCCTGGATAAAAAGGGTTCCATTTCCGGGCGCCACGACCAGGGATTCCTGTTTTTCTCCGATGGTTACATCAGCAGCCCCATTTCTGCCTGTCATGGTAAAACTTCTGGGGATGCTCTCCAAAGCTTTAATAACAAGCGCCTCTGATAAATATACGCGTTTACCGTCGGCCTTCTGACCCTGATCGACAAAAAGTCTGACGATCTCCTCGCTGTCAAAGACGACACCTGCAGTTGAAAGCAGTTGCAGGCTTTGTTCATGTGTCGACTGCAATACATTTTTGGTTACAACTTTCAGCAAAAATGGGTCAGGCATCATCCGCCGGCATTCCTTTTATACCGCGATCATTCAAATATTATGTAATATTGGAAGGTAAGCTACCGTCCTTTTCCAGCACCGGTGGTTTCACTTTAACGGTTTCAGGATACTTAAGCCCACTTCCGGTGTTGAGCAGCACAACTTTATCTTGGGCTTTGATCCATCCTTCATCCCGTAGCTTCAGGGCTGCACTGAGATTAGCGGCACCCTCAGGGCAGACAAACGTTCCTTCCCTTGAAGCCAGCATCTCTTCCGCCGCCAGAATCCGGTCATCGTCTATTGCCACAGCACAACCGTCTGTTTTATATATGGCATCCAGTACCAGAAAATCGCCCAGCGCCTTGGGAACCGTTATCCCAAAAGCCAGCGTTTGGGCATTCTCCCAAAATAGCGATTCTTTTTTCTTCTGCTCCCACGCTTCGACGATAGGTGCACAGCCCGTGGATTGGACCGATACCAGGCGCGGCATTTTGTCACCGATCCAGCCCATCTGCTGCAGCTCTTTCAGAGCCTTGTAGATACCAATAATCCCGACACCACCGCCAGTCGGGTAGAGAATGACATCCGGCACTTCCCAGTTGAACTGCTCGGCCAGTTCGAGGCCCATGGTCTTTTTGCCTTCAATGCGGTAGGGTTCTTTCAAAGTCGATGCATCGTACCATCCGTAATCGGCCACTGCCTGAGCAACGATCTTGCCGGCATCGCTGATAAGCCCTTTGACCAGGTAGAGCTCAGAACCACTGATGGCACACTCTCCCCTTGGTATGGGGGGGGCATCCTCGGGCATGACAATAACTGACTTGATACCGGCAGCAGCACAGTAAACTGCCCATGCTGCACCAGCATTGCCATTGGTCGGCATGGCAAGCACTTCCACACCTAGCTCTTTAGCACGTGAGACACCTACGGCTGCTCCACGCGCCTTGAAAGTACCCGTGGGTATGATGCCTTCGTCTTTCAAGTATAGATTTTCCAACCCGATTTCTTTGCCTAACCGTTTTAAATGCAGGAGGGGTGTCATGCCCTCTCCCAGGTTGATAATGTTCTGCTTATCTTTGACTGGTAAAAGCTCCAGATATCGCCACAGGTCCGGATTGCGATCTTTAAGCATCTCCTTGTTTAAAACAGAAGCAACCTTTTCCAGATCATAATCTACCAAAAGCGGCGAACCGCATTCACACAGTTGGATCAGCGCTTCGCTCTCATATGTTTTGCTGCATTTGGGACACGACAGATGGGATACATACATGGACATTCTCCTTGCTAATCATATTCTCTCTTAAAGTAGGCTTATTGCTTCGACCTCGAAATTGGCATCCCGGGGAAGCCTGGCAACCTCAACACATGCGCGCGCGGGATAATTTTGTGTGAAAAATTCCCCATAAACCTCATTTACCAAAGGGAAATCATCCATGTTTTTAATGAACAGGGTCGTTTTGACTACTTTTTCCAGTTTACTTCCAGCAGCCTCAAGAATCGCTTTCAGGTTGTTCATTGCCTGACGGGTTTCAGACTTGATATCATCTGTCATCAAGTTTCCTGATTCTGGATCAAAAGCCAGTTGCCCTGAAACATAAACTATTGAATCGGTCTTTACCGCCTGCGAATAGGGTCCTATGGCGCCGGGGGCCTTCGCTGTTTTTACGATGTCACGTGTGGTTTCCATAATGTGATTATTCCTCCTTAGATATTGAAATAGTGAGTTAAATTTTTATACGATCCTTTTAAAAAATTAATTTTGGAAGGTGATCTTAAATGTCCGCTGTTACTATAATAGTAACCTTGATATTATAAATGAAATATTCCCACTTCATCCCATTATTTGTCAAGCAATTTTTCTGTTTTTCGCAAAGGAAAGGGTTTGGTGTTTAAGGCTAAATCCCGCCTATAGAAACCATGCCAATCGGACTCAAGAAGGTATGAATTCTGATTGTTTATTTGAAATTATATATGAGGTTAAATATCGGCAGCGGTAACAGCTTCTGATACTTCACTGGCTAATTTGGTAAGTACACCCGGATAATTCCCCCGGATCAGGTCCAATGAATAATCAGAGGTAGGAAAATCAAGACTGACGGCACCGACAATAGTTTTCTCACGATAGTTTGTCACGGGTGCACCAATGCAGATCAATCCCTCGACATACTCTTCGTTATTAATGGAATACCCACGATGCCGTGTCAATTCGATATCTTCAAGTATGGCTTTTTTATCTGACAATGTACTGGAGGTCAGTTTCGTAACCTTTACATTTTCAAGTATATCGGACACCTCGTTTGGATCAAGGTTTGCCATTACGGCTTTGCCCATGGCACGCGCGTAAAGCTCATCCATAATTACCGGGAGACGAAAGTAAATAATATTCGGCATTTCACGTCGATAAAGGGATATGAGCGTATGCCCGTGCAACAACGCTGAATCGATTGATATTTTTTGCTCGAAGAAAGTTTTGTCAATTATAGGTTTAACGCTTTGAAAAATATCGAATCCATGGAAAAAATGATGCCCAAGTACGAAAGCCTTTGGACCCAACCTAATTGATTTATCGTTCACGCTTTTTCTCAAATACCCCAACTGAACTAAGGTATTTACAAAGCGGTATGTTGAGGTTTTGTTGATGCCTGTCAATCTTGATATTTCCGTAAGGCCTCGGTGTTGATGGTCTCGATCGAATAGATCTAAAATGATCAGCCCTTTTTCAAGTGTTTTAGAAAAATATTGATTATTTTTATTATTCATTGGCCTATACTTTTTGTCTTTTCTTATCTGCCAATCGGCATAAAGGGTTACTATATTTATAATATTGTTATTTATACAGATAAATTATTTCATAATTCAGATATTTTTTCAAGACGGAGGCTAAAAGGATTTTATAAATTTCAATGTCATTCTACTCAACATTGCTGACCCAAAAGGACTTCACAATGATTCCGATCCAGATATCAAACATTTTTAAAGCTTAGAAACGGAAATATTAATGTTGCTGGGGTCAGTGTTTATCAAGATTTCATCAAACTTGAGGTATAATTCAATTTGAAGATTGTATGATTGAACGTATGATATTGAAATATAAAGAGAATATCTAGATATTGTGGTTAGCTATTTTTAAAGTTTTCAATGATTTTTTGAGCGGATGCGTTTGATCCCTACCATGCTATCATCTTCTTGGGCACGCCAAGCCGGTTCTTCAAATCAGGAAACCAAATTAGTGTTCACTGGGGCTATATTCACGGTCATACAAACCACTGTCGAATGCAGCTTTCCGGGAAGGACATTTTTCTGCTGTGCAAAGCTGACAATTGATGAATTTTTTCTCCTTTTCAAAAAAGATTCCCGATTCAGATTTGTCCGGATACATCACCATACTGCTTAGAAGCTTGACACCAACACATGATGCCCCGTTTCCCAACAGGCCGAATAGTTTTTTCTGCTCATAGATCGACCAGTCATCCAATGACCCGGGGTTCATCTGGCTCAATTCTCCCGTATTATATCTCGCCCTGATATCCTTTTCGAGTTGGTTCATAGCGGATCGTAAAGCAGCCATTTTGAGTTCGTCGGCAAAAAGCTTATCCAGCATATCGGTAAATTCATCTGCCCAACTGGTCAATTCGGTGCCGCAGGTCACGACAAACGGAAACGTCCGGTTGAGCTTATCGGTATTGACCCGAAGTATGCGGCTCTCCAATTCTTGATCATCGACAACGACACTTTTTTTGCTGCGAGACAGTATTCTGCTAATTTTATAAAACGCTTTTGGCTTTGCGACCTTTTGCGCTTCTGATGCCATTTCTTGAAATCTATCGGTCTCAGGCCGGCCTTCCTTTAAGTGCATTTTCTTAATCAATAAATCGCAGTCAGGCTTAAAACACAGGTTGTCTAATGCAATGCCATCCATATTCATAGTTGGTTCATCCGATCCTTTAGTTCTTTTCCACATTTGAAAAAAGGCAACTTCTTCGGAGCAACCTCTACCGTTGCACCTGTCTTAGGGTTTCTCCCGGTATAGCCTGGATAATCCTTAACGTAAAAAGAACACAGACCACGGATCTCAAAACGGTCCCCTCTTTCTAATGCAGCTGACATCTGCTCGAAAAAAATAGATACGATTCTTGTCGTTTCGGCTTTAGAAAGACCATTTTGCTCACAAAGGGTCTGAATAACTTCGAGCTTGTTCATGGGCATCCTTCCTTTGAGTAAATAGGGCAAATAGAATTTCAGAAAACTTACAATGGTGTGACCGTATCTGTCAAACCTGTATGGTAATCTGTTTAAAAAACAAAGAAAAGGAGGGAGCCAAAATGAGAACACAGGAAATATACACAGATTACCAAGACCATTTTGAATATTTTGGGAACACGGAGATTGAACGCATCCGTATACAGGGTGAAAAGGTTATCAAACACGACTGGATAGTGTTTGACTCTGTCGATGAGGCTATGGAATTTTTCAACGATCGTTGCGATGGATTCGTGGGTTACAATGCCTGAAATATTACCGGTTTTTAGACTTCTTCAATAGTTTTCATAGGACGGTTATTATCTCAGTGGTAATGATGAGCCCAAAATGGGCTATACAGGGTATTGGTTATCAAAACAAACTATCGATATTTTAGATTGGTGACGCTGTTTTGACTTCGCCCAAATTATGTTAACTATTAGTTATCATTGATTTTATATGCTATGTTACACAATCACAACCCGCTAGTGATCGTTTTGAAGGATGAAATCACCTATATTTCGACAGGGCTCAAATTATGGAGATTTGGTTAGAAATTCTAGAATAAGGTGTTCATGAAAAGTTTTGAATTGATAACATCTCAGGATCTTTTGCGTACCTTAGCCCTCCACTTGTTGGCGGCGTTTAAGGCTTTGGGAAGACCAAGGCGTATAGCTTGATGTCTGGAGAAAATTTCTCTCCATGCTTGATGAAAAGGGAGCGCTGGACTGGCAAGAGACCTTCATCGATGGCAACTTCGCCCCGGCGAAAAAAGGGGGCCTTTTGTTGGCCCTACCAAACGTAGCAAAGGAACGAAGTGGATGGTGGTGGTCGACGGCCAGGGTAAACGGCATTTAACCTATTCTAAAGACCAATCGTTTACCGCAATCCAAGTTTTTTCATCCGATTATACAAAGTGCATCGATTCATCTCCATTATCGAAGCAGCACCGTCCGCGCCGCCGATTTTACCATTGGTTCGATCCAGAATATATCGAATGTAGCGGCGCTGAACTTCATCGAAGGATGGCAGATCAGCGAATTGGTCCTTGGCAACGGACTTCCTCAATGGAGACAAATCGAGTTCCAATTCCCCATCCATCGACAGGAGAACCGTCCTTTCAATCACGTTCTTCATCTCCCTGACATTCCCGGGCCAGTCATAGGCTGACAACTGCTCTTCATTTTTCTGGCTGAACCCGGAAATGATCTTGTTGTGACGGCCGGTATACCGCAATAGAAAGTGCCTTGCCATAAGCAGCACGTCTCCGCGGCGATCTCTCAACGGAGGGATTTCCATGGGGATGACATTCAAACGGTAATACAGGTCTTCCCTGAAATTGCCCTGCGCCACCTCTGCTGCCAGGTCACGGTTCGTCGCCGCCACCAACCTAAAGTCAGATTTCAATGTTCGAGTGCCGCCAACGCGTACGATGGTCCTTTCCTGAAGCACCCGCAAGAGCTTGACCTGGATCGACATGGGGATCTCACCAATCTCGTCGATGAAGAGAGTACCCCTGTGGGCCAGTTCTATGAGGCCCTGTTTTTGCCGGTCCGCCCCGGTGAAGGCGCCCTTCTCATGGCCGAACAATTCGCTTTCAATCAGCGTTTCAGGTATGGTTGTCGGATCGACGGTCACCATGGGCTGTTCGCTGCGCCGACTCCAGGCATGTATCTGGCGGGCCAGGAGTTCCTTGCCCACCCCGGTTTCTCCCAATATCAGAACAGTGCTGTCGGTTGTCGCTATCTGCTTTGCCTCGCCCAACACCTTTTGCATGGCCGGGCTCCGGGCCACCATCTTCATGGCTCCGGGCTCCTCGAAATACCGCAAATGCCCGGCCGCCTTTTTTTCCATATCCGCGCTGAAGTTTCTGATCTGGCTAATATAAAGGGTTAGTGAGTCGGCAAGCTGGGTCAACTGGAATCCATCAAAATTGTCAAAGCAGTCTTCGAGGTAGGAGTTGTCATGATAGAGTACGCCGTACGGCTGGCCGTTGATTTCAAAGGGAATGCACAGGATGGCCCTGGAGTGTCCGGGTGCGATCGGTGACATTCCAAGACGGATGACCTGGGGTTTGTTTTCGCGGAAAGCCTTAAAGACAACCGACAATTTAGATTGAAAGTTCTCCTGAGACACGTCCGCTTCAGATAAATGGCAGGAAGCTCGTAGCAGTGGAGTTTTATGATTTCCGGCACTGCCGAACCAGAATATGCCCCCCCGCTCGGCACCGAAAAAGCGATTCGTGGCCTTGACGGTTCTTGTCAACAGTTCGTCCATGTCTGCACTCGGCACCAGGGTTTTGATCATGTCGGTGAACATGTTGATCAGGTCTTCGGACATGTGATGAACGGGTTTGTTTCCGTCTTTAACGGTCAGGAGGTGCCGCAGGTCATCAGGATAGAAAATACTGCCATAGCCTGACACGCCTTTCCAGGCTTTATGAGCTGTCAGGCGGGCGGCATCCTGGTCCTTGCGGCGCAGATGCAACCGCACGATTTCGAGACGGGTTTTTGCCAATTGGATCGGGTCTCCGGAACGCCTTAAATAGGCTTCGCTCTGCTCCAGATCTAAGGCGACTTTGTTGTCGTCCCGCGCCTCTTCAACGGCGTCCACGGCCCTCAGCCGCAGGGCCACGCCTCGCAGGTGGATGTTGGCTTCCTGTAAAACCCTGGGTATTTCCCGGTGATAGTTGAGTTCAGCTATGAGAGGCAGCCCGTGGCGATTGTAGGCATGCAGCAGTTCCAGGGCAAATGGGGAGGCATATTGCCGGATAATGCCCGATGCCGCCCCTTCTTGCATTGTTTCGGCAAGCCATTTTCTGGATTCTTCCACGCGGCCTTCCACCATGTGGTGGAGTGCCAAACCGCCTTTGGCAAAATAGGTCGCCAACGCATTTCTGTCCTGCAAGGCCTCCTGCAGGGAACCGGACAGATGGAAGACAGCTTCCTTGGTTTTTCTGACTCCCATCAGAATAATGCCCAGAACGGCCCGCAATGTTGTGGCCAGGGAGCGTTCTCCCCTTTCCACAGCATGTCGGCGGTAATAATCAAGGGTTCCAATGGCTCTGTGGTGCTGGCCCAGAAAAGCCGCACTGTAGCTCAGCCACATGGGCCCGGAAGGGTTTGCCGTCATTCCCTGGTTAGTCTCTTCAAAGCTCTCCGTGGATTGTTCAAAATATCCAAGCGCTTCGGCAAAGATTCCCTGGATAAAATAGTACAGACCGATGAACTCGGAAGCCTGGACCACCAGGTCGTCATCCCCGATCTCCTCCACTTCTTTTTTGCCAACCTCAAAAGATTCCATGGCCAGCTGCCGCTGTTCCCCAAAATAGTACAGGCGGCCTAAATGGAGGTTAATCATGGCACAGGAGCGGCGGTCTCCCATGCGTTCTGCAGCAAGCCGGGCATTTTTTAAAAACACAATAAGATCGCTGAAACCTTTTCCCAGAATAAAGCTCACGTTGGCCAACTCTAAACTCGTAGAGACCAACACAGCATCTGTTTCACGGGATTTACCGGAATCCGGCAGTTTACTGAGAGCGCTGTACAAGTATTTCCATACAGCCTCATAATCCTGGTGTTTACTTTTATTCGTCAACCTGGCGTTGGTAAATGTGAAACTCATTGGATTGTTCCTTTACCGCGATTTTTATTGTTGCACGAGGCCTTTACCAGGAGCAGCGCGCTTCTCCGGTGCAACTTCGATCGAGCAGGTGCAGCCCGGCAGTCACGATTCCTAAGTTCTAATATGCTGAAAATAATGGTGTCAAGAAAAAAGATCATATATAAACACCTAAAAGATCATATACGAACACCTAATGAAGTTTATTTAAACAAACTAATAATTAATACCATTAATTCAGTAGGTTAAATTGAATCTACGGTTGGCATGACACTTGCTTAAAATAATGAACGAGGTTTATGAACAAAGCAGCGTTTATCTATTGCCATGCACTGTCTGTTCAGCCTCACGTCCCATCTCAACGAACCGTTATTCAACCCAACCATTGAAAGAATGAAAGGAGGAATCATGGCAACGTTTAAAGACACCGACCAAATGTACGAAGTTTTGGAAGACCTGTGGAATTATGTGATCAAAGAGACCGAATTCGGATCCAAGCTGAAAGAGTATGAAATCACATACAAGTTCATCCTCAATGACCCCGCCGGATTTATCTTCGTCTCCCATGACGAGGTCATCACCGGGAGCGAGGCCAATAGGGATGGCGTCATCACCATGGAAATGTCAGGCGATACCGTCCATAAATTCTGGTTGAAGCAAATCAATCTCCCGGTTGCCCTGGCCACGCGGAAAATAAAATCCAAAGGCCCCATCCCAAAGGTATTGAAGATACTTCCCTATCTTAAGCCGGTCTATGAACTCTACCCGAAATACTGTGAAAAATACGGCCTGGAGATATAGTTAGGTAACAGTTCTAAACACCTTACTTACATAAAGGCTTATACTAGGAGTAGAAAAATGACTGAAAGCAAAATTCCCGGATTTTTTTCTTTTGAGGTCGATGCAAAGGCGGAAGACCATCCGGATTTTGAGATTTTAACGTTTGAAAACGGTGGTTATGCCGATGAAGTCCTGACATACGGCAGTATCGTCAGCAACGGGCGCAAGCTTGCCAGGAAATTGCGTGAAACAGGTTTCGGTCCTGGAGATGTGCTCGCCCTCCTGATGCGCAACCATCCCGAGTTTGTTTATGCCTGGTACGCCACCAACGTTCTGGGGGCCGTTATGTTGCCCATCGATCCGCGGGTAAAGGGGGAGCGGCTCGAATTCGTTCTAGAGGATTCCAAGGCCAAAGGAGCCGTGTTCACCAGTGAACTAATGGAAAATGTGCTTCCTGTTCTGGAGAATCTTCCCAACATAGAGATCATCGGTGTTGCCTGCAAGGAAGGCATGCCGGGTCCTGGGGACTTGCCCGATTTGGCAGATATATGGAACGGCCCTGAAGCGCCGGAACCTGACAATCGCCCCACAGACCTCAACGCCCCCATGGAAATCATCTACACCTCCGGCACCACCGGCGATCCCAAAGGGGTGGTCCTCAAAAACAGCCGGTTGGCGCCATTCGGCATGCTGGCAACGGGTGTTTTTCAATACAACGAAAACGACAAGCTGTATACCGGTCTTTCCCTGACCCACGGCAATGCCCAGGCGGTCACGATGATACCTTCATTGTACCTGGGAATCCCGGCGGTTTTCAGCACCCGGTTCACCAAAAGCCGGATTTGGGACATCTGCCGCAAATACAGCTGTACGACGTTTTCTCTTCTAGGGGGCATGCTGATGGGCATCTTCAGCGAACCGGAAAAGCCTGACGATGTCGACAATCCGGTACGGCTGGTCCTCAGCGCCGGAACCCCCCGGGTCATATGGGAGACCTTCGAAAAGCGATTCGGCCTATTCATCCATGAATGGTACGGCGCGATCGAGGGCGGCTTTGCCCATAAACCCCCCGGCGTTGGGCCAATCGGGTCTTTTGGCAAACCCCTGGAGGGGACCATTGAAATGAGAGTGGTCCGCGAAGATGACTCGGAATGCGATCCTTTCGAAACCGGCGAGATAGTTAGCCGCCTAGTGGGTCAGAAAACAGAGGTCAACTACCTGGGTAAGAAAGATGCTTCTGAAAAAAAGACGCAGGGCGGATGGCTCAGAACCGGGGACATGGGACACGTTGATGAAAACGGCTGGTTCTTCTTCGATTACCGGGCGGGCGGCGTCCTGCGCAGATCAGGAGATTTCATTCAACCCTCGACCGTCGAAGCGGCATTTGCCAAACACCCGGACATCACCGATGTGTGTGTTTACGGCATTCCTGCTGCTTCCGGTGCGCCCGGGGAAAGCGACCTCGTGGCGGCCATCGTTTTGACGGACGGAGCCGCGCTGGATATCGGGGGTATGCACGCTCACTGCAAAGCGCATCTGGACGGTAACAGCATTCCCTCCTACCTGCAGGTAGTAGATGCCATCCCCAAGACAGCATCCGAAAAGAACCTGGACCGGTTGCTCAAGGAGGATTTCAGCAAGGATGCCGACAACGCCCATGAATTTGTCAGCTAAGCTAACGACACCAACGTTTTAGGAATAAAAAGGAAAAGACAATGAAAAAATATGTCGAAGATCTTGATTTTCAAGGCGAGGAGCACATCAGCGACTGGACGTCTTGGTCGCCCCAGGACATTCGCCGTAAAAAAGGCGTACTGGACGCGGCCCGCATGATGGTCAATGCGGCCCTGACGGCACCTCTTGCAGGCGGCGTCCCCTCAATCGAGGCTGAGCTGGTCTACGGGCAAAAGGAGATCGAAGCCTTTGCC
>JBDLJD010000022.1:0-40301 GCA_039714495.1 Thermodesulfobacteriota bacterium | reverse complement strand
AATGCTATAATTAATGCTTAATAGGCAATATATTACTTATTAACATCTGATTCTTGTGCGGGTGGTTGTTTCATTTCATGTTTTATACTATATACTCTGTCGTGAAATGCTCATTTTAAGTGAATATATCAACAGCAAGGAATAGAGAAATGGAAGATATCTACACGAAATTGGCCGGACATCTCAACAAACTCAGCATGGGCTATCCCGGCAGTCAGGAACTGTTGGACCTTTTGCAGGCCATGTTTACGCCGGAAGAGGCCAAAGCGGCCATGGGTATTTCCACGGATCTGTTGCCTCTGCAGGTTGAGGATGCGGCCACCATCGCCAGAAGGGCAGGGATGTCCGTGGACAGGGCGGATGGCCTTCTGGCGGGTATGGCATCTAAAAGGGCGATCTATTCCGCGCCTATGCCTTCCAATGAAATGGGCTATGCCCTGCACCAGGTGGGCTACGGTATCCCCCAGTCTTATCTGTGGGGAGGACCGGAAGGGGATACGTCCACGGAAATGGCCAAGCTGCTGCTGAAGTATTTCAGCGTGCCGGTCACCCGGGAGGTCTATGGGAAATCCCCGACAAAGTCTTATAAATACACCCCGGTGGGACTGAGTATCGATGTCGAAAAGCAAAGCGTTATGCCCCAGGAGCAGATTGGTTACATCCTCGAGTCCGCGGATAAGATCGGCCTGGCGCACTGTCCCTGCCGGACAACAGCCAAGGTATTGGGGAGAACGGACTGCCAGCACAGCCTGGAGGTCTGTTTTAAATACGATGAGATGGCTGATTTTGTCATTGACCGGAAGCTGGCCCGCCAGGTGTCGGCGGATGAAGCCTATTCCATCATGCAGGCCTGTGAAAAGGAGGGGCTGGTCCACATGGTGGACAATGTCCAGGGTGAGGTGAAGCACACCTGCAACTGCTGCGGTCACTATTGCTGGAATGTAGGCATTATTGCCCGTAAGAAAATACCGCGGGATGTGCTGATGGCGGTTTACTATATCCGGGAAACCGCTCTGGAAGAGTGTGTGAGGTGCGGCGCCTGTGCCGAGATCTGCCCGGTGAATGCCGTGACTATGGATGATGGCGATAGACCTGTGGTGGACCTAGATTGGTGCATCGGCTGCGGTGTGTGCATGGTGTCTTGCCCGGCAGATGTGATATCCATGAAGCGCCGCCATGACGAACCCGGTCCTGAGAATTTTACGGATCTGCATGCCCAGATGCAGGCGGAGAGGCAATAAACCCGAAACCGCAATATATTGATTTTACCTAATTCCCATCTGCATTCAATTATTACAATGTAATCTGTATCGATCCGCGTATTCCGCATATGTCTGCGGTTAGATAAACAAAAAGGCCTGTAAGCGGGCGTATTACCCGTCACAGGCCTTGTGCTTTTTTTTAAGGCGGTATGAGTTTATTTCACAGCCTCTTATATCCGGCTGCCGTCCGCTGGCCGTTATGCTTCCTCGCCGTCCACTCTTTCTTTCAGCTCTTTGCCGCATTTGAAAAAGGGCAGCTTTTTGGGTTGTACGGAAACCGTGTCGCCGGTCTTGGGGTTCCTGCCGGTGTAGGCCTTGTATTTCTTGATGTAAAAGCTGCAGAACCCTCTAATTTCCACCCGGTAATCCTTTTCAAGGGCAGATGAGATCTCATCAAAGAATAGATTAACGACTTTGGCCGCTTCTGCTTTGGTCAACCCGTTTCCATCTTTCAATGCCTCAATAAGTTCAGCTTTATTCATATACGCCTCCTTCATAATTTCTAATGAAGGTTTATTATTAACAGGCCTTTACGAGAACTGCAAGTAAAAAAAAGAATTTCACCGCAGCGCATGCTGCGGTGAAATTCCTTTTTATCTAACGGTTAGTTCCTGCCCTGGATATATCTTGCTCCGTGGGGTCAGACCGTTGAGGCGCAGGAGTTCACCCAGGGACATGTTGTGGCGGCGCGCAATGGTGTAGGGACTGTCTCCGCGGCGTACGAGGTAGGTGCTCAGGTCTTTGTCGGAGGTGCCGGCATTCAGGTATCCCGGTATTTTCAGCTTCTGGCCGGCATAGAGATTGGTGCCTTTGAGGCCGTTCAGTTCCTGAATCTTTCTGGTTGTCGTGCCGTAGCGTTTGGCAATGTTCCAGAGGGAGTCGCCCCTTCTAACCGCGTGCACAAAGTATTTGCTGCCGGCGATTTTTTCAGGCTTCGTGGACCGGGTGATAACGGTCCCTTTTTGTGGTATTTTCAGCTTTTTCCCGGCATAGATACGCGATGTTCGCAGATTGTTGGCCCGCATGATCCGTCTTGCACTGGTCCGGTAGCGTGCAGCAATGCCGGAGATGGTTTCGCCCGAACGGACACGATGGTAAACATAGGCCGGCCGGGGCGGATGCGAGATGGGGATGTCACCGATGGAACTCAGCAGCAGCTCCGAGGTTCCGTGCGGCACTTTGAGCATGTATGCGTCAGGCGGGAGAATGTTGTAGCGCAGTTCCGGGTTCAGGGCCTTGAGTTCCTTGCCGGGTACGCCGATTTTACGCGCAATGTCCGTCACCTGCACCTGGCGGGACACCTCGGCCGTTTCAAAATTGAGCGGCTGGTCCAGAACCACCGTATCGAGGCCGTATTGGGCGGTGTCGCTCATGATGTGCAATGTGGCCAGGAAGCGAGGGACATAACGGGCTGTTTCCCGGGGCAGGCGCTCGTACAAATCCCAGAAATTGTCCAGGTAGTTGATATTCTGGCTTCGGATAACCCTGAGCACACGACCTTCGCCGCAGTTGTAGGCCGCCAGTACCGTGGCCCAGTCACCGAATATGTTGTGCAGTTCCTTGAGATAGGCGATGGCTGCATCCGTGGCTTTGGTGGGATCGATGCGTTCGTCGATGTACTGGTCGCGCTTGAGCCCGAATTTATAGCCCGTGGAAGGGATGAACTGCCAGAGCCCCAAGGCCCTTGCCTTGGAAAGGGCCTTGACCTTATAGCCGCTTTCGATGAGCGGGAGCCACGAAAGTTCTTCGGGCAGGCCGGCTTCCTTGAGCTTGGCTACGATGTAGGGACGGTAGCGGCCTGAACGTGCCAGGGATTGTTTAAAAAATTTCTTTTCCCTGCCAATGGTAAACAACCGGATTTCAGCCCTGACATGTTTGTTCATGGACATGGGAATGGCATTGTGGTTGCCCTGGACCACGATGTTGCGGGATGCATAGATTTCGAGGATGCGTTTGGAAATCAGAAAGCGGATGTCGTCCTTCTGTTGGATAAGGTCCGGCCGGTCCTCAATCTCAATATCCTGTATTTCCATTTCAAGAATCAGTGAATAGGCCTGATCAAGGGCTTCCAGTGCGTTTTCCAGTTCTCCCTTTTGCCAGAATTCCTGGGCTGCCTGGCAGAAGCCGAGGGCTTCGTCGAGAATGGTCTGCACCGACTTTGGCGGTGTGGCTTTCTTCTCTATGAAATGGTCCGAGGAGGGCTCTAATTTTTCAGGTTTGGCTGCGGCTTCCGGTACCAAAAGGGCCACTTCCTCAGAGACGGTCGTGTCTGGCGCCGGTTCATCTGTTGCGTGGGCCAGGCTATTTGCATCCTCGACCGGGATTTCCGTACCCGTCGGGGAGGGGGACTCGTTTTTCAAGGCCAGGACCTCTACCTCGGGGGCAGGGGATGGGGCCGGTCCCGGCGTTGTGGTTCCTTCCTTGGGCACATCATTTTCCGCGACAAGGGGTTCCGGCGTGGCCGGGGAGTCTGTTTCTGTTGCAGCTTCGGTCACGTCTGAACTGTTGTTGCCGGCCGCTTCCCCTTTAGCAGCGTTAGGGTTCCGTTCCAGCCCGTATTCATCTTTTTGCGGTACGGGTTGCTGGTCTACATGGGCACACCCGAAGATGATCGCGGGCAGGATAACCAATAACAAAATCGTACGGTAAATAGTCAATATAAATCCTTAACTTAAGTTGTTTTCTCAGGTTGCGTTCAGGTTGTTGCCACCATATATGGTGGCGGAAACTATCAGAATCATGCCTTATATAGTATGACTATCTTAAATGTCAAGCCTATTAGCGTCATGGTCGGGCGTTGGCCGGCGGTTCATGGCAGCTGTTTGACGAACTGCAAAAAGGGCCATGGGCCGGCAGCCGGGAGTGCTTTGCGTTACGATTCCCGGAAAAAATGCACAAGGATCGCTGCAAACCCCTTGCTCCGGCAATTTTTGTGCTTATATTTTTACGAATTTTTCGACTATCAACAAATATTTGTGTATATTCCAGGAATATGCGGGGCGAAAAGGAAAACATAAACAACGCAATAAATGCATAAAATCGATATAATTCAATGAAAAACGATGAAAAGAAAAGAATGGATATGAAAAAGAGATTTGATGCTGAATAGCTATCCATAATTTCTTTTAAATGTTGAATTTTATGCTTGCAAAATCATTTTAATACAGATACAAGATGATGTTTTGAATTTCAGTGTCGAGTCGAGCCAGCGTAGCTCAGCTGGCAGAGCTACTGATTTGTAATCAGTGGGTCGGGGGTTCGAGTCCCTCCGCTGGCTCCACATTTGAGAAATGGTGGGGTTCCCGAGTGGTCAAAGGGAACAGACTGTAAATCTGTCGGCGACGCCTTCGGAGGTTCAAATCCTCCCCCCACCACCATTCAAAAATTGAAAGTTGGATGTAGGAGATTCCGGAGTATAGACCGGGTCGACACGTACTACATGGCTTCTTCCTGCAAAAATTGCTGCATATCTGGAGAAACCTTGTTGTTTCTGTTGCTGAATTTTGCTGGGGGTTAACTTAGAAGCGGGAGTAGCTCAGTTGGTAGAGCTTCAGCCTTCCAAGCTGAATGTCGCGAGTTCGAGCCTCGTCTCCCGCTCCACAAACTGTATGTTGCAGGTTTAGGGAACTTCAGCAGAAAAAGAAACGGAAATCCGTGAAGAGAAGCCCACGTAGCTCAGTCGGTAGAGCGCTTCCTTGGTAAGGAAGAGGTTCACCGGTTCGATTCCGGTCGTGGGCTCCACACATTCAACCTGAACGGAATTGTAGAAAAAACAATACGGCAACACACATTAAACGGAACGAATTACCTTATTATAGTATTCACGGGAGGGAGAGAAGATGGCAAAGGAAAAGTTTGAGCGTACCAAGCCGCATGTGAATGTTGGGACAATCGGACACATCGACCATGGCAAGACGACGCTGACGGCGGCGATCACGAAGCATGCCGGCCTGAAGGGCATGGCGGATTTCATACCGTTTGATCAGATTGACAAGGCTCCGGAAGAGAAAGAGCGCGGGATCACGATTGCGACAGCGCATGTCGAGTACGAGACGGTTAACCGTCACTACGCCCATGTGGACTGTCCTGGTCACGCTGACTATATCAAGAACATGATCACGGGCGCGGCCCAGATGGACGGCGCGATCCTGGTGGTGGGAGCGGACGACGGTCCCATGCCCCAGACCCGTGAGCACATACTTCTGGCCCGTCAGGTGGGTGTGCCCAAGATCGTGGTATTTTTGAACAAATGCGACATGGTTGACGACGAGGAACTGATCGAGCTGGTGGAGCTGGAGCTGCGCGAGCTTCTGGACAAATACGAGTTTCCGGGGGACGACACGCCGATCATCCGCGGCAGCGCATTGAAGGCGCTGGAGAGCGACGATCCGGACAGCGAAGAAGCCAAGTGCATGTTCGAACTGCTGGACGTGATCGACAGCTACATTCCCGAGCCCAAACGCGACATTGACAAGCCGTTCCTGATGCCCATCGAGGACGTATTCAGCATTTCCGGCCGCGGTACAGTGGTAACGGGCCGTGTCGAGCGTGGCATCGTGAAGGTTGGCGAGGATGTCGAGATCGTCGGTATCCGCAAGACCGCCAAGACGGTTTGTACGGGCGTTGAGATGTTCCGCAAGCTTCTGGACGAAGGTCAGGCCGGCGACAACATCGGCGTTCTTCTGCGCGGCACCAAGCGTGACGAAGTGGAGCGCGGCCAGGTAGTGGCCAAGCCGGGTACGATCACGCCGCACACGAAGTTCAAGGCGGAAGTGTACATCCTGAGCAAGGAAGAGGGTGGCCGTCATACACCGTTTTTCAACGGCTATCGTCCGCAGTTTTACTTCCGTACGACGGATGTGACGGGTATCCTGGATCTTCCCGAGGGCGTCGAGATGGTAATGCCCGGCGACAACGTGACGATTTCGGGCGACCTGATCACCCCCATCGCCATGGAAAAAGAGCTTAGGTTTGCAATACGTGAAGGCGGCCGCACCGTGGGCGCCGGCGTGGTAAGCGAAATAATCGAATAAAGGCGAAGGAGTCTAGGGGTGAGAATTATAGTCACACTTGCATGTCAGGAATGCAAAAGAAGGAATTATACGACGACCAAGAACAAGCGGACTACGCCGGACAAACTTTCGTTCAGCAAGTATTGCAGATTCTGTCAGAAGCATACGACGCACAAGGAAACGAAATAGCCGCTCGATAGACGGCTGTGTGTGCACAACTGTCACCAAGGATGCAGGCCAGTAGCTCTAACGGTAGAGCGTCGGACTCCAAATCCGGGTGCTGGGGGTTCGAATCCCTCCTGGCCTGCCACTTTATCCTTGGGTTGAACGATCAGGACTCAGGCATGACCGGCCCAAGCAAGTTCGGTTTCAGCCTGAAAGTGTAGATTTCGCGAAGCATGGCAACCTCGATAATCGCTCGGTTTGACGTAAGCGATTTTCCTCTTCAGGAGAAAAATGGGACGGATACAAAAGAAAAAGACCGCCGCAGCCAAGAAGAAGGGACTGCAAAGTAAGGCCGGAGGGGCAGTCTCACAAAGCCAGAGTGGTTCGGCCACGGCCGTTCAGCCGGCTCGAAAGTCAAAACTCGCTGCCCTTAAAAAATCTTCGGTCGGCGCCAAGGCGCCTGTGGTAAAAAAAGAGAAGAATTTTATCGACAAAAGCCTTCAGTTTCTTCGGGAAGTGCGCGTGGAGCTAAAAAAGGTGACCTGGCCCACCCGGAAACAGACCCTTGGTTCCACGGCGGTGGTGATCATTCTGGTGATGATCATTTCATTGTTTTTAGGGATAGTGGATTTCGGCTTGTCCAATTTGATCCGGGTAGTTCTTCAGTAGATCAAGGAGAATAAAGTGGTTCACAAATGGTACATCGTCCATGTTTATTCAGGATTCGAGAACAAGGTCAAATCCGCCCTGGAGGAGAGAGTCGCCTCTTCACCGCATCCTGACAAATTCGGGGAAGTGCTGGTGCCGACCGAGGAAATCGTTGAACTGGTAAAGGGCAAGCGCCGGACGTCATCGCGCAAGTTTTACCCAGGCTATATTTTGATCAAAATGTTTCTGGATGACGAAACCTGGCACATTGTCAACGACACGGCCAAGGTCAGCGGTTTTCTGGGGGGCAGGGAGCGGCCGACCCCTATTTCGGATGAAGAGGCCGAACAGATCATCAATCGGATGAAAGCCGGCAAGGAGAAACCCCAGCCGAAATACTATTTTGAAGCCGGTGATGAAATTCGCGTAATCGACGGGCCGTTTACCAACTTCAACGGCACCGTGGAAGAGGTTAACCCTGAAAAGGGTAAGATCAAAGTGTTTGTGAGCATATTCGGGCGGTCCACACCTGTGGAACTGGAATTTGTGCAGGTCCAAAAAATATAGCCTTGCATGAAATTTGATGAGAAATATTAGAAATTACAGGATAAATAATTAACAAGTTATAATAGATCCAAAATATAGAAGCTCAATCAATTCAGGAGTAAAGAAATGGCAAAAAAGGTAATGGCTCAGATAAAACTTCAGGTTGAAGCCGGCAAGGCCAACCCGTCACCGCCTATCGGCCCTGCTTTGGGGCAGCACGGCGTCAATATCATGGATTTCTGCAAGGCGTTCAACGCCCGGACCGCCAACGACGATGGGATGATCATACCCGTGGTAATCACCGTATTTCAGGATAGATCCTTCAAATTCATCACCAAGACGCCTCCGGCTTCGATTCTGTTGAAAAAAGCGGCAAAAGTTGCCAAGGGAGCCGGTGACCCCAAGCGTGACAGGGTGGGCAAGGTCACCCGGGCCCAGGTGGAAGAGATCGCCAAGCTGAAAATGGTCGATTTGAACGCCAACGACCTGGATGGCGCATGCAAAATCATCGCCGGTACGGCGAGAAGCATGGGAATAGACGTCGAATAAATTTTATATTGTTTAAGAATTATATTGTAAAAGGGAGTGAATAACTAAAATGCCGAAGCGGGGTAAAAAATACCTAGAGGCCACGAATAATTTAGGCCCGGAAAAACAGAGCGTCAACGACGCAGTCAAGGTGGCGATCGATTCATCCTTTGCTAAATTCGATGAAACCATCGATGTGGCGGTTCGACTTGGTGTCGATCCCAGGCATGCCGACCAGATGGTTCGCGGAACCGTCGTGTTGCCCAATGGCATCGGAAAGGAAGTCAAGGTTCTCGTATTTGCAAAAGGCGAAAAAGAATCGGAAGCACAGGAAGCCGGTGCGGATTTCGTGGGCAATGACGAACTGATCGAAAAAATCAAGGGCGGCTGGTTCGGTTTTGATAAAGCCGTGGCCACGCCGGACATCATGGGAACCGTGGGCAAGATCGGAAAACTGCTGGGCCCCCGGGGGCTGATGCCCAACGCTAAAACCGGAACCGTCACTTTTGACGTGGCCAGGGCCGTCAACGAGCTCAAGGCCGGTAAAATAGATTTCCGGGTTGAAAAAGCGGGTATCGTTCATGCGCCCATGGGCAAGGTTTCTTTCGGTACCGAAAAAATAGTGCAGAACCTGAACGCATTCCTGGAAACCATCATGCGTCTGAAGCCAACATCCAGTAAGGGGACCTACCTGAAAACATTGGCTATTTCTACGACTATGGGGCCAGGAGTCAAAATCGACGTTGCCTCTATCAAAGAGACAGCTAAATAGAAGCGTCATTTTTTGTTCCACTATAAATGAAAAAACCTGTCAAAGACCGCAGGTGCACCTTAATGGTGCCTAAAAGGAGAATGCCTGCCTGCCGAGATAGTTTATTGGTAGACGGTTCCAGGGGTTGCGGCATGGATCCGCATCTCATGAATCGACAATAAGTGTCTCCTCCGGTTTTTTTCAAACATCAAGGAAGGAGGTGTTAGTCAGCTTGAAATTAGAAAACAAAAAAAGAATTGCCCAGGACCTGAGGGAGCGGTTCGACAAGTCCAAAGTCATCATCGTGACGGACTACAAGGGTCTCAATGTGACCAGCATCAACCAGCTGCGCCGCAAATTGCGCGAGGCCGACGTCGAATACAAGGTAGTGAAGAACTCCCTGCTCATCCGAGCGGCCGAAGACACGGACGTCGCCAAGCTAAATGAGCATTTCAAGGGACCCAGCGCGGTTGCCATAAGCTATGACGACCCTGTGGCCCCGGCCAAGGTGCTCACGGAGTTTGCCGGCGAGTTCAAGGCGCTGGAAATCAAGGCTGGCGTCATGGGGGATCAGGTGCTCGATCCGAGTGCCATCAAGGCCCTCTCTGATCTGCCGTCGCGCGAAGTGCTGCTGGGGCAGGTGCTGTCTGCCATGAACGGCGTGCCCACTGCTTTTGTACGGGCGCTGAACGACAACATCGGCAGGTTCCTGAACGTCCTGACCGCAATCAAAGACCAGAAAGAAGCAGCCTAAGCTGCGTGTTAATCTGAAAATTTTACACATTTTAATAGAAAAATTAATTTTATCAATACTGGAGGAACGTTAAAAATGGCTGAAATTACGAAAGAAGATGTCATTGAATTCATCGCTAACATGTCTGTGCTCGATCTCTCTGAACTGGTTAAGGAGATGGAGGAAAAATTTGGTGTTTCCGCGGCCGCCCCGGTTGCCATGATGGCGGCAGGCCCCGGTGATGCCGGCGCCGGCGCGGCTGCTGAAGAACAAACAGAATTCGATGTTGTCCTGACAGCTGTGGGCGACAAAAAGATTGCGGTTATCAAGGAAGTGCGCGCCATCACCGGCCTGGGCCTGAAAGATGCCAAGGCGCTGGTTGACGATGCACCCAAACCGGTCAAAGAAGGCATCGCCAAAGACGAAGCCGAAAAGATCGTCGCCCAGCTCGAAGAAGCCGGAGCTCAGGTGGAATTAAAGTAAAACCGGCATTCATGCCGTATACATCCGAACCACAAAGGCACAAAGGACACAAAGGTCACCCTTCATCGGTCTCTTGTGTCTTTGTGGTTGATAAAAATATAAAAAAAATCAGTCAATTTACGGTTGAGTGAAACCGTTCGCCCCATCAGCTTCTGAAGCGTTTCACTTCCCTAATACTTTATTGGAGATGCCATGTCGGAAAGACCTTCGGCTGTAAAGCGTATCAGGAAAAATTTTGGTAAAATCCGCAAGATTGTCGAAATACCGGATCTGATCGGTATGCAACGGGAATCCTTTACCCGGTTTCTGCAGATGGATGTCGCGCCCGAAAACCGGCAGGACGTGGGTTTGCAGGCCGTGTTCAAGTCCGTATTCCCCATCAAAGACTTTACCGGGAGCGCCTCTCTGGAGTTTGTCTCCTACCGGTTTGCCGAAATCAAACACAGTGAAGACGAGTGCGTCCAGCGCGGGATGACGTATGAGCTCCCGGTGCGCATCACGGTGCGCCTTGTGGTGTATGAAATCGACAAGGACACGGGCGTGTCCAACATACGCGACATCAAGGAGCAGGAAATCTATTTTGGTACCATTCCGCTGATGACTGCAAAGGGAACTTTCATCATCAACGGGACCGAGCGTGTCGTGGTCAGCCAGCTCCACCGATCTTCCGGCGTGTTTTTCGACCACGACAAAGGCAAGACCCATTCCAGCGGGAAAATTGTCTACAGCTCCCGTATCATTCCGGTTCGCGGATCATGGATCGACATGGAGATCGATCCCAAGGATATCATCCACATCCGCATCGACCGGCGTCGTAAATTTCCCATAACGATTCTGTTCAAGGCTTTTGGCTATTCCACTGAAGATATCCTGTCCTATTTCTACCGGATGGACCGCATCACCATCAAGGGGAAAAAGCTTTTCAAGGCCTTTGATCCCGAACTGTTAAAGGGACAGCGCGCCACCAAGGATATCAAAAATCCCGATACGGGCGAAGTGGCCGTCAAAAAGGGCCGCATGTTCACCAAACGCGCCCTGAAGCAGCTGGGTGAAAGCAGCCTCAGTACGCTCCCCGTCTCCGAAGAAGAGATCGAGGGCAGGGTATCTGCCAATACCCTGGTGGACCCCGCGACCGGCGAGGTCATCGTGGGTGCCAACGGCGTCATCGACCAGGAGATTTTTGAAAACATTCTGGCGGCAGGCATCAAGCGCTTTGACGTTCTGCACATCGACGGTGTGGTCAGCAGCGATTCCATTCACAAGACCATTATTCTGGACAAGGTCGAGAAAAAGGAAGACGCCCTGGTGGAGATCTACCGGCGCCTCAGGCCCGGCAATCCTGCCACGCCTGAAGTGGCCCAGGATTTTGTGGACCACCTCTTTTTCAAATCGTCCTACTACGACCTTTCCAGCGTAGGGCGGCTCAAATTGAACCTACGCTTAGGGATAGACACGCCCGTACAGCTGAGGACCCTGAGACGGGAGGATATCCTCCTCACGGCCAAAACCCTTTTGAGGCTCCGGGACACCCAGGGCGTTGTGGACGACATCGATCACCTCGGCAACCGCCGGGTCCGGGCCGTGGGCGAACTCCTGGAGAACCAGTACCGCATCGGCCTGGTGCGGATGGAGCGCGCCATCAAGGAGCGTATGAGCCTGCAGGAAGTCGATGCCCTGATGCCGCACGACCTGGTCAACCCCAAACCGGTTTCCGCGGTGGTCAAGGAATTCTTCGGCACCAGCCAGCTCAGCCAGTTCATGGATCAAACCAATCCGCTGTCGGAAACGACCCACAAAAGAAGGCTGAGCGCCCTCGGCCCCGGCGGCTTAACCCGTGAACGCGCCGGTTTTGAGGTGCGGGACGTGCACCCCTCTCATTACGGCAGGATATGCCCCATTGAAACGCCTGAAGGGCCGAACATTGGCCTCATCGTTTCCCTGAGTACGTATGCCCGGGTAAACGATTACGGGTTTATTGAAACGCCTTACCGGGTGGTGGAAAACGCCACGGTGACCAAGGATGTCAAATTCCTGAGCGCTTTTGAGGAGAAAGCGCACCCCATCGCCCAGGCCAACGCCCCCATCAACGAGAAGGGCGAATATGTCAACCCCCTGGTGACATCCCGCGTGGAAGGCGAAATGATGATGGTGGAGCGGGACAAAATCGAGCTCATGGACATCTCACCCAATCAGCTGGTGAGCGTGAGCGCCTCGCTGATTCCGTTCCTGGAAAACGACGACGCCAACCGGGCCCTGATGGGGTCCAACATGCAGCGCCAGGCCGTTCCGCTGATTACCAGCGATGCGCCCCTGGTGGGCACCGGCATCGAAGGCGTGGTGGCCAAGGATTCCGGGGTAACCGTGGTTGCCAAACGGGACGGCGTGGTGGTGGATGTGGATGCCTCGCGCATTGTCCTCAGCCACGAGCAGGAAGACGGCGCTTTTGAAAAGCCCGTCACCATCCACAATCTTTCCAAGTTCATCCGTTCCAACCAGAACACCTGCTTCAACCACCGTCCTATTATTAAAAAAGGGATGATGGTCAAGGCCGGGGATATTATTGCCGACGGTCCTGCAACAGACAATGGTGAACTTGCCCTGGGAAAAAATGTGACCGTGGCTTTCATGCCGTGGGGGGGGTATAATTTTGAGGACTCGATCCTGGTGAGCGAACGGCTTGTCAGGGACGGTATTTATACATCCGTCCACATCGAAGAGTTCGAGGTGGTCTCCAGGGACACGAAACTCGGCAAAGAGGAAATCACACGCGACATTCCCAATGTCGGGGAGGAAGCGTTGAAGAACCTGGACGAGAGCGGCATTATCCGCCTCGGCGCCGAGGTTACCCAGGGCGATATTCTGGTGGGCAAGATCACCCCCAAAGGGGAAACCCAGCTTTCACCCGAGGAAAAACTGCTGCGCGCCATATTCGGCGAAAAGGCCGGTGACGTTAAGGACACCTCCTTGAGGGTTCCGCCGGGCGTGGACGGCACGGTCATCGATGCCAAAGTGTTTTCACGACGCGGCACGGAAAAGGACGAGCGTACCCAGGATATCGAGAACGTGGAAATAGCGTCCCTGGAAAAGGACCGTGAAGACAAGCTTGAGGTCATGAAAAAACTGATCCGTGAGCGCCTGGAGGCGATCCTGGTGGGGCAGACCCTGGCGGCTTCGCTGAAAAAGAACAAAAAGGTCCTGATTGCCAAAAATAAGAAAATGGACAAGGCCATGCTGGACAGCGTACCCGTGGCCCAGTTCGAAGGGATGCTGCTGAGTGACGACGCCCTGTCCGAGAAAGTGCACGACCTGCTGGAACGTTACCGCGAGGAGTGCGACCGTGTCCGGGCCGAGTTCGAGCACTATATTGCCCGCTATGAAAAGGGCGACGAACTGCCTCCGGGCGTGATCAAGATGGTCAAGGTGTACGTGGCCATGAAACGCAAGCTGTCCGTGGGCGATAAGATGGCCGGCCGGCACGGCAACAAGGGTGTTGTCTCCAGGATACTGCCTGTGGAGGACATGCCCTACTTTGAAGACGGCAACCCCGTGGACATGGTTCTCAACCCCTTGGGAGTTCCTTCCCGTATGAACGTGGGCCAGATTCTGGAAATTCATCTGGGAAGGGCAGCTAAAGGCCTGGGCGACCAGCTGAACCACCTTCTGGAGGAAAGCAACCTGGCTGAGATCCGCGATAAAATGAAGCGCATTTTCCAGGACGCTACCGACATTAAGACCATCGACGGCCTTAACGAGGACGGCGTGTTGGCGCTGGCCGACTACTACCGGGACGGCGTTCACATGGCCACCCCCGTGTTCGACGGGGCCAAGGAGGATGAGATCAAGGCGCTGCTTACGGAAGCAGGCCTTTCGCCCACCGGCCAGACAACGCTGTACGACGGTCACACGGGCGAGGCTTTCAAGGAAAAAATCACCGTGGGCACCATGTACATGCTCAAACTGCATCACCTGGTGGATGACAAGATCCACGCGCGCTCCATCGGCCCCTATTCACTGGTGACCCAGCAGCCCTTGGGCGGCAAGGCCCAGTTCGGCGGCCAAAGGCTCGGTGAAATGGAAGTGTGGGCCATGGAAGCCTATGGCGCGGCCCACGCGCTGCAGGAGTTTTTGACCGTCAAGTCGGACGATATGGCCGGCAGGACGCGCATGTATGAAAAGATCGTCAAGGGACAGAATGTCCTGGAACCGGGCATCCCCGAGTCTTTCAAGGTGCTGACCAAGGAACTGCAGAGCCTCGGGCTGGATGTCAATCTTATTGAAGATTGACGCCTGCGGCTGTCATTACGCTGCGCTGTAATTTGTGCTGCGCACGTAATTTGGCCTGCGGCCGTAATTAGTTGTAGCTATCAGCTGCCAGCTATGGGCCGACAATGAATTACGCGCGAAGCGCAAGTTACGCCCGAAGGGCTAATTACAGCCGAAGGCGTAATGACATGAAGTTAAAACGGCAACAGTCGTTTAAGAGATAATATAGGTTAATCCAAATTATCACCAGTAGAGGATAAAAATATATGGAGACAT
This sequence comes from Thermodesulfobacteriota bacterium, assembly GCA_039714495.1. GTDB lineage: Bacteria > Desulfobacterota > Desulfobacteria > Desulfobacterales > B30-G6 > JAJDNW01. The sequence continues at coordinate 25,634 of JBDLJD010000022.1, read as the reverse complement.
TATACGATTTCTTCGCTAAGCCCAAAGATCCTAAACTGTATCAAGGCGTCCGGATTTCATTGGCGTCATCGGAACAGATTCGGCAGTGGTCTAATGGAGAAATAAAAAAGCCGGAAACGATCAACTACCGGACGTTCAAGCCGGAAAGGGACGGTCTTTTCTGTGCCAAGATCTTCGGCCCCACCAAGGACTACGAGTGCAACTGCGGCAAATACAAACGCATGAAGCACAGGGGCGTTGTCTGTGAAAAATGCGGCGTAGAGGTCATTCAGTCCAAAGTCAGACGTGAGCGCATGGCCCACATCGAACTGGCCACGCCTGTCTCCCACATCTGGTTTTTGAAAAGCTTGCCCAGCAAGATAGGCAACCTTTTGGACCTGACCCTTAAAAATATGGAGAAGGTGCTCTACTTCGACTGTTACATCGTAACCGATCCAAAAGAGACGGGCCTCAGCAATTGCCAGCTCCTCACGGACGAAAAATACAGGGAAGCCAGGGAGATGTACGGGGCCGATTTCGAGGCCGGCATCGGTGCGGAAGCAGTCAAGACATTGCTGGAAGAACTTAACCTCGACGAGCTCTACGCTCAACTGCGGGAAGACATCAAGGCCACCAACTCCATTGCCAAACGCCAAAAGCTGTCCAAGCGGCTGAAAATCGTAGACGCCTTCCGCCGTTCCGGTGTGAACCCGGTCTGGATGATCATGGACGTCATCCCGGTTCTGCCCCCGGACTTAAGGCCGCTCGTGCCGCTGGAAGGCGGCCGTTTTGCAACGTCGGACCTCAACGACCTTTACCGCCGTGTCATCAACCGCAACAACCGCCTCAAACGCTTGATGGACTTGAGGGCGCCGGATATCATCGTGCGCAACGAAAAACGCATGCTGCAGGAATCCGTGGATGTGCTTTTTGACAACGGCCGCCACGGCCGCGTGATTACCGGCACCAATAAACGGCCGCTGAAATCATTGAGCGACACCCTAAAAGGGAAACAGGGACGCTTCCGCCAGAACCTTCTGGGCAAACGAGTGGACTATTCCGGGCGTACGGTTATTTCCGTGGGCCCCGACCTCAGGCTGCACCAGTGCGGCCTCCCCAAGAAGATGGGGCTGGAGCTGTTCAAGCCGTTCGTTTACTACCGGCTGGAACAGAAGGGCCTGGTGTCGACGGTTAAAAGCGCCAAGAAAATGGTGGAACGTGAAACACCCGAGGTCTGGGACACCCTCGACGAAGTGGTCAAGGAGTACCCGGTGATGCTCAACCGGGCCCCGACCCTCCATCGCCTGGGCATCCAGGCCTTTGAGCCGATTCTCATCGAGGGCAAGGCGATCCAGCTGCACCCCCTGGTCTGTACGGCCTTCAACGCCGACTTCGACGGTGACCAGATGGCCGTGCATGTTCCCCTTTCCGTGGAATCGCAGATCGAGGCGCGGGTGCTGATGCTCTCCAGCAACAACATCCTTTCGCCTGCCAACGGCAGCCCCATCATCGTGCCCAGTCAGGATATCGTGCTGGGGATTTACTACATGACCCGCGGCATCGATGGCTTGAAAGGCGAAGGCAAGCTATTTTCCAATCCGGAAGAGGTGCGTTCCGCCTACGATTCAAGGTCCATCGACCTGCACGCCCGCATCAAAGTGCGCATCAACAACGAGCGGGTTGAAACCACCGTGGGGCGTGTCCTCCTATGGGAGATCATGCCACGGGAAGAAATATTGAAAATACGACACATCATGGTGTCCAGCGAAGAGGCCGCGCGCACGGTAACGGCGAAGCTGGGCGAGGGCGAGTCCTTCACCACCCTGGTGCAGGCGTTTTCGGAAAGTCCGGACAGGGAACTGGACGGCAAGATTGGGCGCCTTAAAAAGGAAGAGGTCAAGGATATCTTCAAAATCGAGGCCGAGGATGCGGACGAGGTTTTCAACCTCAAGGCCGGGACGTGGAGCCGCATTATCATGGGAGATGATCTCTCATACCACATTTTCATGGTTACCGACCGCAAACCCGAGATCCCCTTCAGCATCGTCAATAAGGTGGCGGACAAAGGCGCTCTCAGGGCACTGGTGGACTACGCCTACCGCAACCTGGGGCCCAAGGCGACGGTCATCCTGGCCGACCGGCTCAAGGATATCGGCTACAAGTATTCCACCAAAGGCGGGCTGTCCATTTCCATCGACGCCATGATCATACCGCAGGCCAAGTGGGACATCCTCAGCGCTGCGGAAAAAAAGGTATCGGAAATCGGCCGGCAGTACACCGAGGGGTTGATTACCCAGGGTGAAAAGTACAACAAGGTCGTGGACATCTGGGCCAAGGCCACGGACGACATCGCCAATGAAATGATGGACTCCATGAAGATTACGCCGGTCCTCGATGAAAAGGGACAGCTGATCACCAGTAAAGACGGGAAGCCGGTCGAGCAGGAAAGCCTCAATCCGATTTACATGATGGCCGACTCGGGAGCCAGGGGCAGCAAGGATCAGATGCGCCAGCTTGCCGGTATGCGCGGCCTGATGGCCAAGCCTTCCGGGGAGATCATCGAAACCCCGATCACGGCGAACTTCCGTGAAGGGCTCACCGTGCTGCAGTACTTCATCTCCACCCATGGCGCCCGCAAGGGCCTGGCCGATACGGCGCTGAAAACCGCCAACTCGGGTTATCTGACCCGGCGCCTGGCCGATGTGGCCCAGGACTGCAGCATCGTCGAAGACGATTGCGGTACCATGATGGGCGTGGAAGTGGAGCCGCTGATGGAAGGCGGTGAGATAATTCAACGCCTTTCGGAAAGGGTACTCGGCCGAACAGCCATGGAAGATATCGTGGATCCGTTTACCGACGAGGTGCTGGTCAAGGTCAACGATGAAATCGACGAGGCCGCTGTAGAACGTATTGAAAATGCAGGCATTACCAACGCCCGCATCCGTTCCGTCTTGACCTGCAAGGCCAAGTACGGGGTTTGCGCCACCTGCTACGGCAGGGACCTTTCCCACGGTAAAAAGGTCGAAAGGGGCCAGGCTGTGGGCATCCTGGCCGCCCAGTCCATTGGCGAGCCCGGTACCCAGCTGACCATGCGGACCTTCCACATCGGTGGTACGGCCAGCCGGCGCGTCGAGCAGGCCGATATCCGTGCCAGGGTTGCCGGTACAGTCAAATTCGACGATTTGAATGTGGTGCAGAATGCTGAGGGGCGCTATGTTGTCATGAACCGGCGCGGCGGGGAATTCGCCATTGTGGGCGAAAAAGGCCGAGAGCGGGAGCGCTTTCCGGTTATCTATGGCGCGCACATCAACGTTAAGGACGGACAACCCGTGGAACCGGGCGACCTTTTGGCTTCGTGGGACCCTTTTACCACGCCGATTATCACGGAAGTGGGCGGCACGGTAAAATTCGGAGACCTCGTTCCCGGTAAAACCATGCAGGAAAAGGTCGATCCCGTGACCGGCAAATCGAGCCGTACGGTCATCGAATCCAAGAGCGGGGAGGAACGTCCCCGGATCTCTATCAAGGACGAGGGCGGCAAAACCGCTTCCCTGCCGAGTTCGTCGGGTAATGCCAGGTATATGCTGCCTATGGGCGCCATCCTGCTGGTGGAAGAGGGGGATGTGATCAAGGCCGGTGACGTGCTGTCCAAACTGCCCAGGGCCACCACCAAAACCAAGGACATTACCGGTGGTCTTCCCCGGGTCGCCGAACTGTTTGAAGTGCGCAAGCCCAAGGAAATATCCGTGTTGAGTGAAATTGACGGCTATGTATCAATTTCCAAGGGCACCAAGAAGGGCAAGCAGAGGATCACCGTAACCCCCATGGATGTGGGTGAGACGAAAGACTACCTGATTCCCAGGGGCAAGCACATCAATGTGTATGAAGGGGATTACGTACGTGCCGGCGAGCAGCTCATCGGCGGGGCCTCCGTACCCCAGGACATCCTCAACATCAAGGGGGAAGTGGCCTTGGCCCGCTACCTGGTGGACGAAGTGCAGGAGGTATACCGCCTCCAGGGTGTGCGCATCAACGACAAGCATATCGAAGTGATCGTGCGTCAGATGATGCGGCGGGTGAAGGTGCGCGAGGTGGGCGACACCGATTTTATCCTCGAAGAACAGGTGGACAAAACCATCTTTGAGGATACAAACCAGGCCATTATCGAAAATGGCGGCAAACCCGCCGTGGCCGAACCGCTCATCCTCGGTATCACCAAGGCGTCGCTCAGTACGGAAAGCTTCATTTCCGCGGCCTCGTTTCAGGAGACCACCAAGGTGCTCACCGAAGCCAGTATCCAGGGATCGGTGGACCACCTGCGCGGCTTGAAGGAGAATGTCATCATGGGACGGATCATTCCCGCCGGGACCGGACTGTATCCGTACCGGAAGGCCGAGATTGAAATTATCTGAAGCAAAGGAATCAACATTGAATTTTTCATGTAAAACGTCACCTTCAATACATGAAAATATATATACAAAACACTTGACAAGCACCGATAAAATGAATACTTATCTGCTTTTGTGCAAATTGACAAATTTCAACAGGAAAGCTGCATCTTCAAGATGCATCATCAGCCGTAAATGAGGAGCGTATGCCGACAATCAACCAGTTAGTCAGAAAGGGCCGGAAACGGATCAAGAAAAAGACCAATACGCCGGCACTCAAAGGGGCGCCCCAGAAAAGAGGTGTATGTACGCGTGTTTATACATCGACGCCCAAAAAGCCGAACTCAGCCCTCAGGAAAGTGGCCAGGGTTCGTCTGACCACAGGGATCGAGGTGACCGCCTATATTCCGGGAATCGGGCACAACCTCCAGGAGCACTCCGTCGTTCTGGTCCGCGGAGGGCGTGTGAAGGATCTTCCCGGTGTCCGCTACCACATCGTCAGGGGCACCCTGGATACACTGGGTGTGGACGATCGCCGTGCCGGACGCTCAAAGTACGGCGCCAAGAAACCGAAATAACAGCATCAGTTGCAGCCTGGGTGTTTAAGCCCAAAACCGATAACAGCAGAAAAGATGTGGTGTAAGATATGCCGAGAAGAAGAGAAGTTCCTGAACGCGTAATCATTCCCGATTTGAAACATGACAGCAAGCTGGTCTCCAAGTTTGTGGCCTGCATCATGCGGGATGGAAAGAAAAGCGTGGCTGAATCAATACTGTACGGCGCATTCGATATCATGGAAGAGCGAACCGGCAACCCGGCGCTCAAAAGCTTTGAACAGGCCGTGGACAATGTCCGGCCGATGATCGAGGTAAAGTCTCGACGGGTGGGTGGTTCAACCTATCAGGTTCCCACGGAAATCAGGCCGTCCAGGCGCACGGCGCTGGCCATGCGCTGGATTATCAATTATGCCAGGACCCGCTCTGAAAAAGGGATGGCCAATAAGCTGGCCGGCGAGTTTCTGGATGCAGCCGGCAACCGGGGCGCATCCGTCAAGAAGAAGGAAGACACGCACAAGATGGCGGAAGCCAATAAGGCCTTCGCCCATTACCGCTGGTAAGGCGGACGAATCTTGGGCAGCGAAAAGATTGATGCAGGAAAATAGGCTGCGGAGCCGATCATCAAATTTAACGGGAGGGAGAGAAGATGGCAAAGGAAAAGTTTGAGCGTACCAAGCCGCATGTGAATGTTGGGACAATCGGACACATCGACCATGGCAAGACGACGCTGACGGCGGCGATCACGAAGCATGCCGGCCTGAAGGGCATGGCGGATTTCATACCGTTTGATCAGATTGACAAGGCTCCGGAAGAGAAAGAGCGCGGGATCACGATTGCGACAGCGCATGTCGAGTACGAGACGGTTAACCGTCACTACGCCCATGTGGACTGTCCTGGTCACGCTGACTATATCAAGAACATGATCACGGGCGCGGCCCAGATGGACGGCGCGATCCTGGTGGTGGGAGCGGACGACGGTCCCATGCCCCAGACCCGTGAGCACATACTTCTGGCCCGTCAGGTGGGTGTGCCCAAGATCGTGGTATTTTTGAACAAATGCGACATGGTTGACGACGAGGAACTGATCGAGCTGGTGGAGCTGGAGCTGCGCGAGCTTCTGGACAAATACGAGTTTCCGGGGGACGACACGCCGATCATCCGCGGCAGCGCATTGAAGGCGCTGGAGAGCGACGATCCGGACAGCGAAGAAGCCAAGTGCATGTTCGAACTGCTGGACGTGATCGACAGCTACATTCCCGAGCCCAAACGCGACATTGACAAGCCGTTCCTGATGCCCATCGAGGACGTATTCAGCATTTCCGGCCGCGGTACAGTGGTAACGGGCCGTGTCGAGCGTGGCATCGTGAAGGTTGGCGAGGATGTCGAGATCGTCGGTATCCGCAAGACCGCCAAGACGGTTTGTACGGGCGTTGAGATGTTCCGCAAGCTTCTGGACGAAGGTCAGGCCGGCGACAACATCGGCGTTCTTCTGCGCGGCACCAAGCGTGACGAAGTGGAGCGCGGCCAGGTAGTGGCCAAGCCGGGTACGATCACGCCGCACACGAAGTTCAAGGCGGAAGTGTACATCCTGAGCAAGGAAGAGGGTGGCCGTCATACACCGTTTTTCAACGGCTATCGTCCGCAGTTTTACTTCCGTACGACGGATGTGACGGGTATCCTGGATCTTCCCGAGGGCGTCGAGATGGTAATGCCCGGCGACAACGTGACGATTTCGGGCGACCTGATCACCCCCATCGCCATGGAAAAAGAGCTTAGGTTTGCAATACGTGAAGGCGGCCGCACCGTGGGCGCCGGCGTGGTAAGCGAAATAATCGAATAGAGAGAGACGAAAACCATGATAATGAATACGAAGATCAGGATCCGGCTTAAGGCCTACGATCACAAACTTCTCGACCAGTCTGCTGTGGACATCCTGGATACAGCCAGAAAGACCGGGGCCAAAGTCGTCGGACCGATTCCGCTGCCTACGCGTATCAACAAGTTTTGCGTTCTGCGGTCGCCGCACATCGACAAGAAGTCCAGGGAACAATTCGAAATGCGGACGCATAAAAGGCTGCTGGACATCCTGGAGCCAACCCAGCAGACGGTGGATGCACTGATGAAGCTGGATCTCTCCCCTGGTGTCGATGTGGAGATAAAGCTCTAACCCGTCTTTGGCAAGGGTATTGTTTTCATTTCACAAACTGCTGTTTCTCGAAAAAACGGAAACAGCAGTTTGGCGATTAATAAGCCATAAAAAAACGTGAAAATGCGGTGATTGGCGTAAAAAATCCCGCCCAACTTAAAGAGAATGCTCAAGGGGTATTGAGGAAAATGAGTAAAGGACTGATAGGAAAAAAATTGGGGATGACAAGCCAGTTTACATCCGAGGGCAAATACATCCCGGTCACCGTCGTCCAGGTTGGACCGTGTGTCGTTACCCAGGTGAAAACCACCGACACTGACGGATACAATGCCCTGCAGTTGGGATTTGGAGAAAAATCCCCGAAGAATGTCAACAAGCCCATGCAGGGACATCTCGGCAAAAGCGGCCGGGAAAATTTCGAGGTGCTCAGGGAAGTGCCCGTGGACGATCCCGAGTCTTACAAGCCCGGCCAGACCATCAGCGCTGATTTGTTCGGTGTTGGGGAAAAGGTTGAGGTTGTCGGCGTCACCAAGGGACGCGGGTTTTCCGGCGTCATGAAACGCCACGGTTTCAGCGGCGGGAAGAAGACCCACGGCAGCCACAGCCACCGCATCCCCGGCTCCATCGGCTGCAGTGCATGGCCGGCCAAAGTCATCAAGGGCAAAAGGATGCCCGGCAACTACGGTAATGACCAGAAAACCCTCCGGAATGTGGAAATTTTCGATATTCGTCTCGAGGACAACCTGGTGCTGCTGAAGGGTCCGGTGCCGGGCGCCAAGTCAGGACACATTACCATCCGAAAACCCAAATACACGAAATAGAACAGAGGAAGCTCATGGCGGTCGTAGATATAGTAAACAGTACAGGAAAAAAGGTCTCGGAGATCGATCTCAAGGACGAGATCTTCAATGTGCCTGTGAAGTCGAGCGTCCTGCATGAAGTTGTGACCATGCAGCTTGCAGGAAAACGGGCCGGGTCGGCGTCGGTCAAACACCGTTCCGATGTGAAAGGCAGTCAGCGCAAGCTGTTCCGCCAGAAGGGGACAGGCCGGGCGCGCCGGGGAAATATCAAGGCACCCTTGCTTCGCGGCGGCGGCGTTGTGTTCGGACCAGACCCCAAATCATGGGCCTACAAGGTTCCCAAAAAAGTCAGACGCTTGGCCCTCAAGATGGCCTTGACCAGCAAACTTCAGGATGACGCCATCCTCGTTCTGGACAATCTTGAACTCGAAGAAATCAAGACCCGTGCGCTTTTGGACATCACCGGCGACCTCAATGTGGAGAACGCCCTGATCGTCGTGGACAAGAAGGATGAAAAGCTGGAACTCTCTTCGAGAAACCTGCCCCGCGTTAAAGTGCTGCGTTGCGAAGGGCTCAACGTTTACGACATTTTGAAGTATAAAAAACTCGTTCTGCTCGAGGGTTCGGTTAAGGGAATTGAAGGGAGGCTGATGTCATGATCCAGTACGATATTATCATCCGGCCCGTGGTAACGGAAAAGACCAGCATCCAGAAAGAGGACTTCAACCAGGTTTCCTTTGAAGTGGATCGACGGGCCAACCGCGTGGAAATCCGCCGGGCCATCGAACAGATATTCAATGTCAGGGTGGACGATGTCAAGACCATGCAGGTCAAGGGCAAGGTCAAGCGTCGCGGCCGGATCGTCGGCAAGCGCAAGGACTGGAAAAAAGCGATCGTCAAGCTGATGCCGGGCGAACGCATCGATTTTTTTGAAGGGGTTTAATTATGGCAACCAAGCGAGTAAAACCAACATCTCCCGGACGCCGCTTTCAAACGTATGCAACGTTTGAAGAGATCACGCGGACGACCCCGGAAAAGTCGCTGTTGAAGAATCTGAAAAAGAGCGGCGGCCGGAACGCCAACGGCAGGATCACCAGCCGGCACAGGGGCGGGGGGCACAAACGTCATTACCGGATTATCGATTTCAAAAGGGACAAGGTCGGCATCCCGGCCAAGGTGGCAACCATAGAATACGACCCCAACCGTAGTGCACGGATTGCCCTGCTGAACTATGTGGACGGCGAAAAGCGGTATATCCTGGCGCCTCTGAACCTGAATGTCGGGGACGAGGTTCTGGCCGGTCCCGAGGCGGATATCAAGCCCGGGAACACGCTACCGCTCGAGAATATCCCTCTGGGTACGCATATTCACAACATAGAACTGCGGCTCGGCAAGGGGGGGCAGATTGTGCGGTCGGCAGGCACCTACGCCCAGCTGATGGCCAAGGAAGACCGTTATGCGCTGGTGAAGCTACCTTCGAGCGAGGTGCGCATGGTCCTCTTGAAGTGCAAGGCTACCGTGGGCCAGTTGGGTAATGTGAATCATGAAAATATCCACCTTGGAAAAGCAGGGCGCAAACGCTGGCTGGGAAAACGACCCAGTGTACGCGGCGTAGCCATGAATCCGGTGGACCATCCCATGGGCGGCGGTGAAGGCCGCTCTTCGGGTGGCAGGCATCCCTGTACACCCTGGGGCATGCCTACCAAGGGGTACAGGACCCGTAAGAACAAGCGAACCGACAAGTACATCGTTAAGAAACGCACCAGGAAATAAATTCACATCGGGCGGTTGAAAGCCGCTCGGTGAAGTTCAGGAGAGGTCATGCCAAGATCTTTAAAAAAAGGTCCATTTATCGAACAAAAATTGCTTAGCAAGGTATTGAATGCTCAGGAATCCCGCAGCAACAGGGTCATTAAGACCTGGTCGAGACGATCGACCGTTATTCCGGAAATGGTGGGGATCACCCTGGCTGTTCACAACGGGAGAAAGTTTATTCCGGTATTTGTCACCGAAAATATGGTGGGACACAAGCTGGGTGAATTTTCACCCACGCGGACCTACTATGGCCATGCCGGCGATAAAAAATCGAAACTGAAGCGATAAAAAACATTTGCATAAGGGAGTGTCTGAGATGGAGGTCAAGGCGATATCCAGATATGTGCGCATATCTCCTCAGAAAGTCAGAATGATAGCGCACGCTATCAAGGGAAAACCGGTTGAGACAGGGCTGGGCATCTTGAAGTTCATGCCGCAGAAAGCCGCCGGCATTGTGGAAAAAACAGTCCGGTCCGCAGCAGCCAATGCAGACCACAACCACGGTCTGGACGTCGACAGCCTGGTCATCAACAACCTCATCGTTGACCAGGGGCCTTCCCTGAAGCGCTTTCGTGCGCGTGCCAGGGGTCGGGGTGCCAGGATTTTGAAGAAAACCAGTCATATAACAGTTGTTTTAGCTGAAGATGCGTCGTAAAAACTAAGGGGGTACGAGCTTGGGCCAGAAAGTAAATCCGATAGGGCTGAGATTAGGGATCGTCAAGACGTGGGATTCCAGGTGGTATGCCGGGAAAAAATATTCCGACTATATTCTGGAAGACCATAATATCCGAAAGTTCATCAAAAAGAAACTTTACCATGCCGGCATTTCAAAGATAGAGATCGAACGGTCAGCCAAGCGCGTTCGGCTCCGCATTTTCACAGCCAGACCCGGCATCGTGATCGGCAAGAAAGGTTCTGAGATCGAACTGCTCAAAAAAGACTTGGAAAAACTCGTTTCCCAGGAAGTTCTCATCGATATTCAGGAAGTCCGAAAGCCCGAAATCGACGCTCAGCTGGTGGCCGAGAACGTTGCGCTCCAGATCGAAAGGCGCGTCGCTTTTAGAAGGGCCATGAAAAGGGGCGTCTCTTCGGCCATGCGGTTCGGGGCCCAGGGCGTCAAAATCATCTGCTCGGGTCGCCTGGGCGGCGCGGAAATGGCCAGAACCGAATGGTACCGGGAGGGCCGCGTGCCCCTGCACACGTTGCGGGCCGATATTGACTACGGTTTTACTGAAGCCAACACCACCTACGGCATCATTGGAATTAAGGTGTTTGTATTCAACGGTGAAATACTGAAAAAGGATGCACTGGAATCAGCCCGCGGCTGATGTCGTTACTTACATGAATTTATGGTCGCGGGATTGTTGATTGACCCAATATCGCCGCGGATGATCACAGGAGATGGAAAATGCTGAGCCCTAAAAAGGTTAAGTATAGAAAAAAACAAAAAGGAAGAATGAGAGGCCTGGCACGCCGCGGCAGCGAGCTGAACTTCGGTGAATTCGGACTGCAGGCAACCGAGTGCGGAACGATCAGCAACAAACAGATCGAGGCCGCACGTATTGCTATGACCAGGCACGTGAAAAGGGGCGGTAAGATGTGGATCAGAATCTTTCCGGATAAATCCTTCACCAAGAAACCCGCGGAAGTCAGGATGGGCAAGGGTAAGGGAGCACCGGAAGGATGGATAGCCGTCATTCGACCCGGCCGCGTACTTTACGAAATGTCGGGTGTGTCCAGAGAAATGGCCAAGGAAGCACTCAGGCTGGCAGCACACAAACTGTCTGTTAAGACGAGATTTGTGGAGAGGAATGTTTAGGCATGAAAACGAGTGAAATTAGGGAAATGAACCCCGAGGAACGGCTGCAGAAGCTGACCGACCTGAAAGAAGAGTTGTTCAACCTGCGTTTTCAGCTTGAAATCGGCCAGATTGAAAATCCGCGCAAAATCAAACAGACGAAGGTTGACATAGCGCAGATCAAGACCATTATCAGGGAAACTGAAAACTAAACTCCGACAATCAAACCAGAGGAAAATAAAAAGTTTTTGCTATGAAAAAACGAGGAATGAAAAGACAATTGGTCGGGACGGTAGTGAGCGACAAAATGGACAAGACGGTCACCGTCATGGTCGAAAGGCTTGTCAAGCACCGCCTGTATAAGAAATACATCAAACGGCAGAACAAATTTTCCGTTCATGACGAGAGCAACGCCTGCCAGGTAGGGGACAAGGTACTGATTACCGAGTCGCGGCCGCTAAGCCGGATGAAACGGTGGCGTGTCAGTGAGATTGTTAAAAAAGCTGTCTAAATAAATTTTAGAGTCCAGTCTATTTAAAAAAGAAGTACATTAAACATTTATTAACATTCCGGTGACAACTTAAAATTGTGAATGAAAATTTATTTAATACATTAAAAACAATCCCTGTAAATGCCGTTAAGTGCATGGATGTGAATAGATCGAAAGATTGGGCACAAGGTAAAGCAGGGTCGTTTTTAATGTTAGGGGTAAGAAAATGATTCAGGCAGAAACAAGATTGACCGCGGCGGATAACTCGGGAGCCAGGGTACTCTACTGTATAAAAGTTCTGGGTGGCTCCAGAAGGCGGTACGCGGGGGTTGGCGATGTCATCGTTGTTTCGGTAAAAGAGGCCATACCCAACGCCAAGGTAAAAAAAGGGGATGTCCTCAAAGCGGTCGTTGTCAGGACCAAAAAGGAAATCAGGCGGCCGGACGGCTCCTATATCCGGTTTGACGACAACTCGGCTGTGCTGATCAATGCGCAAAAGGAACCTGTGGGCACCCGTATTTTTGGCCCGGTTGCCCGTGAACTGCGCGCCAAACGATTTATGAAAATAGTATCTCTGGCACCTGAGGTGTTATAGGTATCAAAGCAGTCCGTGGAGAGTCGGCTTATGTTAAGAGATAAATGCCATATCAAGAAAGATGACAAGGTAAAAATACTTACCGGAAAAGACAAAGGTAAAATCGGCAAAGTGCTGAAGGTCGATAGAAAGAAAAATCGCCTGCTGATTGAGAACATCAACGTCGTTAAACGGCACACCAGGCCTACCGCCCAAAACCGTCAGGGAGGGATCGTCGAGAGCGAAGCGTCGATTTCATGGTCCAATGCCATGCTGATGTGCAACAAGTGCATGAGCCCGATCAGGGTCCAGATGAAGCAACTTGACGATGGAAAGAAGGTTCGGATCTGCCGGAAGTGCAGTGAAGTCATTGATGCGTAACCGTTAGGCTCAGGCCAAGAATTACCTGAAACCTGGCGCAATAAAAAGAAGGTAACAGAATGTCACAACTAAAAAGCTATTATGAAAAAGAAGTCGTGCCCAAACTAGTGGAAACCTTCAAGTACGGCAATATGATGCAGGTGCCCAAGCTCGATAAAGTTGTCATGAACATGGGCATGGGTGAAGCCATTCATAATATTAAGCTGTTGGATACAGCCGTTGACGAACTCATGACCATTTCCGGTCAGAAGCCGGTCATTACCCGGGCTAAGAAATCCATCGCCGCTTTCAAACTCCGGGCAGGTATGCCCATCGGCTGCATGGTAACTTTGCGGAAAAACCGCATGTACGATTTCGTCAACAAGCTTGTAAACATCGCTCTTCCCCGAGTGCGTGACTTCAGGGGTATCTCCGGTTCAGCCCTGGACGGGAACGGAAATTATTCCTTAGGGATAAAGGAGCACATCATATTTCCTGAGATCGACTACGATAAAATCGACCGTATCAAAGGGATGAATATTACCATTGTTACAACGGCAAATAATGATGAAGAAGGCAAAGAACTGCTAAAATTACTCGGAATGCCGTTCAAAAATTAGCCAAAGAGCATTGCACTAGGTTCCTGGCAATTCGCCGCGGGACCGGACGAAGACGCGAGATCGTCGATTATAGCAGGAGGACAAGTTGGCCAAAAAAGCGTTGATAATGAAAGTGAACCGGAAACCGAAGTTCAAGGTGAGAAGCTACAACCGGTGTCCGATTTGCGGGCGACCAAGGGCGTTTATCAGGAAATTCGGTATCTGCAGAATCTGCTTCCGGAATTTTGCTTCCCAGGGAAAACTTCCGGGTGTCGTAAAATCCAGCTGGTAAGACGGTTCAAGAAGCGACAATAAACTGAATAGCTGATAACCATTCACAATGGAAACATATATCAGGACGGACTATAGCAATATCACCGATTTCAGAGCGGGTACCACGCAGTGAAAAGCGGTTAACCGTTTCTATTGATAAGAAAGAATCATACAGGAGAAAACGACAATGGCGATGAGTGACCCAGTTGCCGATATGCTGACCAGAATCAGGAACGCCGGCAAAGCGAAATTCAATAGTGTCGATATTCCAGGTTCCACGCTGAAAGTTGAAGTGGCCAAGGTGATGAGAGACGAGGGCTACATCAGGAACTTCAAATTCGTAAAGGATGACAAGCAGGGCATCCTGCGTGTCTACCTGAAGTATGACAAACAGCAGAAACACGTCATATGGAACATAGACCGCGTCAGTAAGCCCAGCCGCAGAGTGTATCTGAAAAGCAAGGACGTAAAACCCGTTTACAACGGGCTCGGGATTGCTATTTTATCAACGTCCAAGGGCATCATGTCCGACAAGAATGCCCGCAAAGAGAATGTCGGCGGCGAAATTCTCTGCAATATCTGGTAAAGAAGAAAGAATAGCCACCAAGGCACAAAGACTCAAAGAAATCAATTCTTAGCGTCTTAGCGTCTTCGAGGCGAAAAAATAAGGAGAGCAGCATGTCTCGAGTAGGCAAAAAACCGATTCCGGTTCCCGATAAAACGAAAATTACATACAAGGACAGGGTCATCACCGTTAAGGGGGAAAAGGGATCGCTAGTGCGCACCATTCATCCCGCCATCGACCTGGCGATAGAGGACAGTGTCATCAATGTGACCATGGCCAGCAACGACCGCGAAAGCCGGGCTCTGCAGGGCTTAACCCGCAGCCTGGTGGCCAATATGCTGACCGGTGTCAGCAAAGGTTTTGACAGGGTCCTGGAGATAAACGGCATCGGCTACCGCGCCGAACTCAAAGGCCAGGGCATTCTGTTCAACCTGGGATATTCCCATCCCATCAATTTTGCGCTGCCTGAAGGGATTTCGGCCAACATCGAGAAGAACAATGTTGTCAAGCTTTTCGGAATTGACAAGGAACTTCTGGGCCGGACAGCGGCATCGATCCGGCAGCTGAGGCCGCCCGAGCCTTACAAGGGCAAAGGGATCAAATATGCGGAAGAGTACATTCAACGCAAGGCCGGGAAGACCGGAACGAAGTAACAGAGCCCCAGAGGACAGAGACCAGAGGACAGAAGTCAGAGGTCGGAGAACAGCGGCCAGAAATCAGTAGGGAGTAAGGAGCAGGCAGTAGGGAGAGACCCCAAAGACCAGAGCCACAGAACCTCAGAAAGGGTTTGATCGAAATTAAAAACATATAGGAAAGAAAAATGAGTTCAACGAATCTGCGCAAGGTGTCACGGTTAAAAAGGAAAAAAAGCATCCGCAAACGGATCAGCGGCACGGCGGAACGCCCCAGAATGAGCGTGTTCAGAAGTTCGAAGCATATTTATGCGCAGCTTGTGGACGACATCAAGGGTGATACGCTCATCTCGGCCAGCAGCGTCGAGAAAACCGTCCGGGATTTGTCAAAATTCGACAGCAAGGTCGCCATGGCCGAGCATATCGGCAAGGTTCTGGCTGAGCGGGCCAAGGAAAAGGGCATCGAAACGGTGGTGTTCGACAGAAATGGGTTTCTATATCATGGGCGTGTCAAGGCGCTATCCAGCGGGGCCCGCGAAGCAGGATTGAAATTTTAGTCAAAAGGACGAATATACAAAGGAGGCAAACCCTTGTTCAAAAGAGATACTGTAGACGATGGATTAATTGACAAGGTTGTCCATATCAGCAGGGTGGCGAAGGTCGTCAAGGGCGGCCGAAGATTCAGTTTCAGCGCCATTGTTGTGGTTGGTGACGGAAAAGGGCAGATAGGCTACGGCCTGGGCAAGGCCGGCGAGGTTCCCGAGGCGATACGCAAAGGCGTGGAAAAAGCCAAAAAGAACATGTCCAGCATTGCCCTGGTTGAGGGGACGATCCCTTTCCAGGTAACCGGCAAATATGGTGCTGGCAAAGTGCTTTTGAAGCCGGCTTCGGATGGTACCGGCCTGATCGCAGGCGGCGCGGTGCGTGCTGTGCTGGAGGCGGTCGGCGTGCAGAATATTCTCACGAAATGTCTAGGCTCACACAATCCCCACAATATTGTCAAGGCAACCATTAAGGGGCTTCAGCAGCTTCAGAGCCGCGAGATGGTTGCGGCGCGGCGCGGCATTCCTGTAGCCGAACTATAAAGAGGAAAAGGTCAATGGTTGGGAAACTAAACATCACACTGGTAAAGAGCATGATCGGAAGACCCGAAAAGCACCGAAAAGTATTGCGTGGCATGGGTTTGCGCAAAATGAATAAAACGGTTCAGCTCGAGGACACACCTTCCACGCGCGGAATGGTTCACGCCGTATCGCACTTGGTCAAAGTGGAGGAGCACAACGATGAAGCTAAATGAACTATCTCCGGCGGAAGGATCCCGGAAGAATAAAAAGCGTATTGGACGCGGCGTCGCCTCGGGTAGCGGTAAAACAGCCGGCCGGGGATCGAAAGGGCATAACAGCCGTTCCGGCGGCGGTGTACGGCCCGGTTTCGAAGGCGGGCAGATGCCCATTCACCGTCGTCTGCCAAAACGGGGGTTTACCAACATTTTTGCCGACCGTATTGCCGTCATCAATGTGCGCGACCTGAACAGGTTCGAGAGCGGCAGCGTCGTGGATGAGGCGGCCCTTGTGGGCAGCGGCCTCGTCAAAGGCGCCAGGGACGGTATCAAGATTCTGGGGCAGGGGGAGATCGGACACCCCTTGTCGGTTAAAGTCAACCTAATCAGCGCAACCGCCCGGAAAAAAATTGAAGCGGCCGGCGGGAATGTAGAGGTTGTATAATGATAGGCAGTGGTTTCCAGAACATCTTCAAAATCCCGGAGCTCAAAAAACGGGTTTTCTACACCCTGGCCCTGCTCTCTGTTTACAGGGTCGGTGTGCACGTTCCCACACCCGGAATAGACACTGTGGCCCTGGCCTCCTTCTTTGCCAGAGCCAAGGGAACCCTTTTGGGATTGTTTGATATGTTTTCAGGGGGCGCTCTGGAGCGACTCTCTGTTTTTGCACTGGGAATCATGCCTTACATCAGCGCGTCGATTATCCTGCAGCTTCTGACGGTGGTGGTGCCCCACCTCGAACGCCTTTCCAAGGAAGGCGAGCAGGGGCGCAAAAAAATTACCCAGTACACCCGGTACGGCACCGTTGTCTTGAGTATCATTCAAGGGTTTGGCATCAGCGTCGGCCTGGAGAGCATGACCTCACCCGGCGGGGCGCCGGTGGTCATCGACCCGGGCTGGAGTTTCCGCCTGATGACAGTCCTGACCCTGACAGCCGGTACGGCGTTTATCATGTGGCTGGGCGAGCAGATAACGGAACGGGGCATCGGCAACGGTATTTCCCTGATCATTTTTGCCGGTATCGTGGCCCGTATGCCGCAAGCCATCGGCAACACATTTCGCCTGCTTTCCACGGGTGAGATGGGCATCTTCGCGATTATTATCATCGTGGTGCTGATGATTAGCGTCATCGGGTTCATCATTTTTGTGGAACAGGGGCAGCGGCGAATACCGGTCCAGTATGCCAAACGGGTCGTCGGGCGTAAAATGTACGGGGGGCAGAGTACCCATCTCCCGCTGAAGATCAACACATCCGGGGTCATACCCCCCATTTTTGCTTCGTCGATCATCATGTTCCCGGCTACCATCGCCAGCTTCATCGCGATCCCTTGGGTCAAGACGATTGCGGACTCCATAAGGCCCGGGAATTTCGTATATGAGTTGCTGTTCGTCGGCTTTATTTTCTTTTTCTGTTATTTTTATACGGCGGTGACCTTCAATCCTGTGGATGTGGCCGACAACATGAAAAAACAAGGCGGGTACATCCCGGGGATACGTCCCGGGAAGCGAACGGCAGATTATATCGACCGTGTGCTGACGCGCATCACGCTGGGGGGGGCCATTTACGTCTCAGCAGTGTGTGTGCTGCCTTCCATTCTGATAAGCCGGTTCAACGTTCCTTTTTATTTCGGGGGCACGGCGCTCCTGATCGTGGTCGGTGTGGCCATTGACACGATTTCACAGATCGAGTCCCACATGCTGACCAGGCACTATGAGGGCTTTTTGAAAAAGGGCGGTGTGAAGGGCAGGCGTTAAAAAAATAAGGATTCAAGGGGTCAAGGATTCCAGGGGCCAAGTGAAATATTGATATACGTTAAGATTCTGGAAACCAATATTGAACGCTAACAGATAAAAGGGACATCAATCGCTATGCCAAAGGAAGAGGCCATAAAAGTTGAAGGGGTTGTTCTCGAGACACTACCCAATGCCATGTTCAAAGTTGAACTGGAAAACAAGCACCAGGTTCTCGCTCACATCTCCGGGAAAATGCGCATGCACTTTATAAAAATACTGCCCGGTGACAAGGTGACGGTTGAACTATCACCCTATGATCTGACGCGCGGGAGAATCACTTACCGCTCTAAATAAAAACTGAATTTAAGGTAACAACAAGACTGCGCGGAAGCCGGTATTGTATGAACCCGGCGCAACCCGAAAAAAGGTCGTGCAGTGATTGAACAAGGAGATGCAGCCATGAAGGTCAGGGCATCAGTCAAAAAAATGTGCAGCAAATGCAAAATCATCCGGCGTAACGGCGTGGTGCGCGTGATTTGCACCAACAAGCGACACAAACAGAGGCAAGGATAGAGGAGGAAGACCATTGGCACGTATTGCTGGCGTTGATTTACCCAGGGGTAAACGTATTGAGATAGGCCTTACATATATTTACGGAATAGGGAGAACAACATCCAATCGTATTCTCTCCCAGATCAATATCGATCCAGGCACCAAGACCGACGACCTGTCTGAATCCGAGATCAATAGCATTCGAAAAGTCATAGACGCTGAGCACAAGGTCGAGGGTGTGCTGCGCACTGAAATTTCGATGAATATCAAGCGTCTGATGGACCTGGGGTGTTACCGCGGGCTCCGCCACAGACGGTCTTTGCCGGTCCGCGGCCAGCGTACAAGCACCAATGCGAGAACTCGCAAAGGCCCCAAACGGTCGGCTGTTAAGAAAAAAGGCGCCGCTAAAGCGAAGAAATAGTATCCTTACAAAAAGCTGCCCTAAAAAGAATAACTGATTAATAATAGAAAACAGGGACAGATCGCACATGCCAAGAAAAACGCGTACGAAAAAGAAAGAAAAGAAAAATATCGCGACTGGAGTGGTTCATATTCAGTCCACATTCAACAACACCATTGTGACCATTACCGACCCGGCCGGCAATGTTGTTTCCTGGTCCAGCGCCGGCGTTCAGGGGTTTAAGGGCTCGCGCAAGAGCACTCCCTTTGCCGCTCAGTTGACCGCGGAAGATGCCGCCAAGAAGGCCATGGACCATGGCATGCGCAGTGTGGAGGTTTATGTGAAGGGACCCGGGGCGGGTCGTGAATCAGCGCTCAGGGCGCTCCAGGCGGCCGGCTTCAACGTAGTTCTGATAAAAGACGTAACACCCATACCCCACAACGGTTGTCGTCCACCCAAAAGACGCCGGGTATAAAAGCCTGGGTCCTATTGCTTGATTAGGCAGGCATTGTTAGGTGGAAAACGATATCAACGACATGCGGTGTGACGAATTTCGTTATATTATAGTTTTTAACAATCCATAAATACACATTAGAAACATATCCGGAACGAGAGATTGAAAATCTTACCGGGTTGTAAACCAGCTGAATATAAACATGCCGGGCTTAAGTGTTTCTAATGTAAGGAGGAAAATTTGGCACGATATAGAGGATCGGTCTGCAGAATATGCCGACGTGAAAACATGAAACTGTTCTTAAAAGGGGACCGCTGTTTCGCGGACAAGTGCGCCTTTGACCGGCGAGGATATGCGCCGGGTGATCACGGGCAGCGTCGCCGCGGCAAGACATCGGACTACGGCATTCAGCTCAGGGAAAAACAGAAAGTCAAACGCATGTATGGACTTTCGGAAAAGCAGTTCCACCTGTTTTTCGAGCGGGCGGACAGTCAGAAAGGCATTACCGGCACCAACCTTCTGGCCATGCTTGAACGTCGCATGGACAATGTCATTTACAGGCTGGGGTTTGCCAATTCGCGGACCCAGGGCCGCCACTTTGTTAAACACAACCATTTCCTGGTAAACGGAAAGAAGGTGAACATTCCTTCCTACCTGATCAAGGTCGGCGATATCATCGAAGTGAGGGAGAAAAGCAAAAAGATCCAGGCCTTCACCGATGCACTGGATGCAGTTGTGCGTCGTGGCGTACCCCCCTGGCTGGAACTGGAAAAGGACACCATGAAAGGGTCCGTGTCGGCGATTCCCGCGCGCGAAGACATTACCATGCCGATACAGGAACAGCTCATCGTCGAGCTCTATTCCAAGTAATCGGATCGAGGAATATTAATACGGTTAAGGGCCCTGGCCGGTGAAAGTTTGCCGCGCTGAACGCCCTGACCCGACATAGTCTGGAGAGAACATAATGACCTCAAATGACACCATGTTCATAAACTGGCGCTCCATGATCAGGCCGGATAAGGTTCAGGTAGACAGCACACCATCCTATGGCAAGTTCGTTTGCGAGCCCCTTGAAAGAGGTTTTGGCATTACCATAGGCAATTCACTGCGGCGGATCATTTTGTCTTCACTGCACGGTGCGGCCATCGTCTCTGTGAAATTCGACACTGTCATGCACGAGTTCAGTGTCATCCCCGGCGTTCTGGAAGATGTTTCCGAGATCATTCTTAATTTAAAAGAAGTCAGGCTGAAAGTGTCTGACGCGGAACAAAAGAGCGTCACCATCGATGCCAAGGGAGAGGGTGTCGTTACGGCTGCGGATATCATCAGTGAGGACGGGCGTGTGGAAGTCCTCAATCCGGAACAGCACATTGCCACGCTGACGGACAACAGCAAGCTGCTGATGAGCATGACCGTAAAACTGGGCAAGGGCTATTCCCTGGCCGAAGCCAACAAGGATGAAGAAGCCCCTGTGGGAACCATACCCATCGATGCTGTTTTTTCACCGGTAAAAAGGGTGAACTACGTAGTGGGCAATGCCCGTGTAGGACAGAGAACGGACTACGACAAGCTGACCCTGGAGGTCTGGACCGACGGCAGCATCTCGCCCGAGGACAGCGTGGCCTATGCCGCCAAGATATTCAAGGAGCAGATGACCATTTTCATCAATTTCGATGAGGATCTCGAGCCGGAACCCGACAAAGATGCCGACGACCAGCAGAAACCCAAGTTCAATGAAAACCTGTACCGCAGCGTAGAGGAACTGGAGCTGTCTGTGCGCAGCGCCAACTGCCTCAAAAATGCGGAAATACTCAAACTCTATCAACTTGTACAGAAATCGGAAGCGGAGATGCTCAAGACCAAGAATTTCGGCAGAAAATCCCTGAATGAAATCAAGGAAGTTCTATCGGAGATGGGGCTGTCCCTGGGTATGAAGCTGGAAGGATTCGTGCCGCCCGAAGAGGATACAGAAGAAGGAGAATAGGCGATAAAATGAGACATCGAAAAGCGGGTGTAAAACTCAATATGACGAGCAGTCACAAGCAGGCCATGTTCCGGAACATGGTGACTTCT
Organism: Thermodesulfobacteriota bacterium; assembly: GCA_039714495.1. GTDB lineage: Bacteria > Desulfobacterota > Desulfobacteria > Desulfobacterales > B30-G6 > JAJDNW01. The sequence continues at coordinate 4,166 of JBDLJD010000022.1, read as the reverse complement.
CTGTTCAAATATGATCGCATTCGGACAACCAATGCCAAAGCCAAAGAACTGAGACGCCTGGCGGACCACATGGTCACCCTGGCCAAAAGGGGAGATCTGCACGCACGCCGGCAGGCCATGTCCGTCATTCGTGAAAAAGATGTGGTTCACAAGCTGTTCGAAGAGGCTTCCGAACGTTTTGGAACAGCTTCGGGCGGTTATACCCGGATCATCAAGCTGGGGCACAGACCGGGCGACGCAGCCCCTGTCTCCCTGATCGAGCTGATAACCACCGAGAGCCGTGACAAAAAGAAACCGGCTAAAAAAACCAAACCCACAGCAGCACCCAAAAAGGTTACGGAGAAGGCTGTGGAGAAAGAGGCTGCCGAAGAAAAGGCGCCTGTGGCCGAAGCTGAAGCCGAAGCTGCGGCTGTGGACAGCGGTGATGCAGACAGCGTGAGTGATGCGCCGGAAGAAGCTGCTGCCGCCGAAGAGAGCGCTGAACCGCAAGAAGCTGCCGCAGAGAAGAAGGCCGAGGAGGCACAACCGGACGAGGTTGCTCCTGAATCAGATGACAAGGAAGCCGAAGAATCAAAGGATAAAAGCGAATAATCGTTTAGTACATTGAAAAGCTGTAAAAATTGGAAAGGGTCCTGATTTTGGAATCAGGGCCCTTTTTTTCTTGACTAAAATGGGATGTAGCTGTAATTTAGCTTTAAAGTAACTTTGACAAATGAACGGTGTTTATTTTTTAGGGAGGTGTATGGGCCTTCCCCTTGGCATGAACGATTCTCGACAAAATCTGCACAGCAAAAAGGAGGCACAGATGCTAAAGAGATCAATGATCATGGTTACATGTTGTCTGGTAAGCATTGTACTGTTCACGGTTCCGGCACTGGCCGGACCGTCTCTGGAAGCTTGGAAACCCGCTTTCGATCCATCCGGTGCAAAATACAAATGCATTGTTTCCAATGTTTCGCATCCGGTGATCAAGGGCGTCTATGCCGGATTTGCTATACGCGACGAACTCTGGAAACGCACCAATGGTCAAATCTATCTCGACTACAAGCCTTTTTCCATGCTGGGCGGCGAAGTAGAAGTGCTCAACCAGCTCCAGATGGGAGCTATCCAGGGCATGGGCGTCAGTTCGGTGGCTGCCACCAACCTGGGGCCCCGTTTTGGCCTCATCAACCTGCCTTTCCTGATTAATTCTTTCGACAAACTGGACAAATTTGCCGCCAGCGGAAAACTGTTCGATCACTATATGAATGCCATGGACCACCAGGGTATCATAGGTCTTGATATCACCGGATACGGCAACTATGGATGGGCCACCACCAAGCCGATCCGTACCCTGGCCGATGCCAAGCGGGTTAAATTCAGAACCGCTGAAGCTGCCGTAAACCAGCTCCTCTACAGGGAGTGGGGTTTCAACCCGGTGGCCATGCCATGGCCGGATGTACCCATTGCCCTGAAGCAGGGGGTCATCGACGGTCTGGATCATACGCCCATGGTCTGCAACATCACCAAGAAGTTCGAGGTCTGCAAGTACTACACCTACCTGAACTACGCCCAGGGACTTTTTATCTGGGTTTTCAACAAAGCCTGGTTTGAAAAACTGCCGTCTGATCTGCAGGTTACGTTCACGGAAGTTGTCCACGATGTCTGTGCTCAGATTCGCCAGGAAACCAAGCAGCAGGAGGTAGATCAGATTGCGGCTGCCAAGGCCAACGGCATTGAATTCATCAGCCTGTCCGACTCGGCCATGGAAGTCCTCCAACGGAAAGGCAATGTGGCCCATGAAAAATTCGCCCCGGAAATCAACAAACTGTACAAGGGCGATACCTATCGGCCGGACGATTTTCTGAAAGAGGTTCAGACCTACATCGGTTATAAACCATAAATTGCAGTAGATCGCACATGTAAAGGGGATCCGGGCATTCCGGTCCCCTTTTATGCATGCAAACGGCGTAGCTGTATAAATAAATATGTTTCAATGGGATTAGGGTCGTTTTAAAGAGAGCATTTTGCTATTCCGAATGTAAAGACCGCCCAAAAGAGTGTTAATATCGATAACCCCTAGAGGAGCATGGGATGTTTGGAAAAATCCTGAAATGGCTGGACAAGATACTCACTTTTTTCGAAGAGTGGACCTTGTTCGTAACGGTGATGATCGCCCTGATTGCGCTATTTATCAACGTGGTGCTGCGCTATGGCTTTAATTATACCCTGGCCTGGTCGGAAGAGTTGGTTCGCGAGGTAATCATTTACACGACCTTTATCGGCTGCAGTGCGGCCATTAAAGAGCGTAAAATGATTAAAATTGACGCATCGGTGCAGCTCTTGCCCAAACTGAAAACACCTTTGACTTTTTTCAGCAACATCGTCACCCTGATATTTGCCTGCATGATGATGTATTATGGATGGTTGATGGCGGCTATGCAGTACCGGACCTTTCAGAAGACCATCATCATGCAGATTCCCCTGGTTTACCTGTATGCTATCCTGCCCCTGATGGGGATCATGATGTTTATCCGTACGATCCAAATCATGTATGAAGATATTCAGGAGTTGCGTGTCGAAAAAAATGCCAGTCAAGCATAATATGTACCCAGGGGTTAAAGGTAGCCCAAGGGGTTGTTCAAAAATTGTGTAGGAGAGCAAATATATGCACACAAGCGATCTGATCATTCTGTTGGTTCTGCTGGGCTGTATGGCCACTTATATTCCCGTGTTCATGTGCCTATTCTTTACAGCTGTTGTGGGGCTCCTCCTCTTTACCGACATTCCCTTACTTCTGCTGGCACAGTCGATTTTTCGATCCATGGATAATTTTGCCCTGGTCGTGGTTCTGTTTTTTATCCTCTGCGGCAATATCATGACCGCAGGCAGTATCGTGGAAAAGTTGATTAAATTCGCCAACGTGCTGGTGAGTTGGCTGCCAGGTGGCTTGGGCATGGCCGGTGTTCTGGCCTGCGGTATGTTTGGCGCCATTTCCGGTTCAACCGTAGCCACTGTGGTGGCCCTGGGCGGGTTTATGATACCGCAGCTTATTAAAAACGGATATCCGGAAAAGTACTCTATCGGTCTGATGACCACTTCCCCCAATCTGGGTGTCATCATCCCGCCCAGTATAGGCATGATTCTGTACAGTATGATCAGCAATGTCTCTCTGGAGGGCCTGTTTGCAACCGGATTCATTCCAGGCGTCCTGATCATGCTGGGTGTCTGTGTGTACACCTATTTCATCTTCCGCGGCGATAAAGATATCATTCGTCAGCCTGTGCCGAGTATCGGCAAGGTATGGCAGGTTTTCAAAGAGTGTTTCTGGGCCCTGATGTTGCCGGTGATTATTTTCGGCGGTATTTTTTCAGGGGTCTTCACGGCCAATGAGGCGGCGGTTGTGGCTTGTGTATACGCTTTTGTCGTTGAGCTGTTTATCTACCGGTCTTTAAAGTGGGGGCAGGTCAAATCGATCACGGTTGGTTCGGCAGTGACCTCGGCCACCCTTTTGATTCTCGTTGCCGGTGCAACATGCTTCGGTCGTTTGTTGACCCTGGAGGATATCCCCGCCAGAATTACCGAAATGGTGGTTTCCACCATTCAATCGCCCTTTGTATTTCTCCTGGCCATGAATTCGCTGCTGCTGGTCATCGGCATGTTCATGGATATTATTTCCGCTACCATGATCCTGGGGCCCGTCTTTCTGCCCATGCTTGATTCTTTCAATGTCAACACCATGCACTTCGGACTGATCATGACCGTCAACCTTGCCATCGGTTATTGCACGCCGCCTATGGGGGTCAGTCTGTATATCACGGGCGCCCTGGCCAACCGCGATCTGATCTATGTTTCCAAGGCAGTGATTCCGTTCCTCATTATCCAGATCGCCGTGTTGCTGTTCTGTACCTATTTTCCGGATGTGGTGCTGTGGCTTCCGCGACTTGCGGGATACCTCTAAAATAAAACAACAGCCACCAGGTCTATCAGTGGCTGTTGTTTTATTTTAAAATATTCTAGTTAAAAGCCCTGATTCGACTGGAGCCGAATCAGGGCTTTTAACTATATTATAGCCACAAAATAGCTTGACCGGTTTTTGAATTTGCTGGTATATTTAAATTTTCATATATTACGCTTCAACGTTCAATTAATACTTCCATTTAAAATCATGATTGTGCTACATTTTA
>JBDLJD010000021.1:0-40381 GCA_039714495.1 Thermodesulfobacteriota bacterium | reverse complement strand
AAGATGGTATCTGTACCGGCATATAAGGGAATTTCAAGGCTCGATATGCTCAACAATCGCAGGTTTTTATAGGACAGAGAAACCGTCCATATTCTCCATTTATCACCACCCCGGTTTATTTGAAATTCACCCCTTTAATACCCTGCCCAGGAAGTTTGAAATACGCTTTCCTTGACCTATCGGTCTAATTTATATATGTACTCTACGTCGAGTCATAATTACACCTAATTCGATCCTAAATCTAATCAATTGGCCTCAAGCTGATCTATATTCCGGTCTGTTCTTACCTATCTAAGGTTGTGATACCGCTTAACGTCAACCTATAAGTAAAAGGAGGGAAAAGTGAAATCTGTAATAAAACTGATTGTTGCTGTGCTCTGCCTGGTTTTTATTTCGTCAGCATGGGCTGCTTCCCTGCCAACCGTGGAACCTGAGAAAGTCGGGCTGTCCTCACAGCGCCTTGATCTGATTGATGATGTTTTGGAGGATGACATCGATAGCGGACGAATTTCGGGCGCGGTACTTCTTGTAGCTCGTAAGGGTAAAATAGCCTATTTTAAGAGTTTCGGAACGCGCGATGAGAATAAGTCACTATCGATGGAAAAGGATTCGTTATTTCGCGTCTACTCCATGACTAAACCAGTTATTGGAGTGGCGACCATGATACTATTGGAAGAAGGAAAACTAACCCTGGCAGACCCCGTCGCAAAATACATACCTTCCTTTAAAGACATTCAAGTCGTAGGAGAAATCAAAAAGGACGAATCGGGTAATGAGGTAGTGGCAAGCACATTAAAACCGAAAAACGTCATGACGGTTCAGGATCTTCTTATTCACACTTCAGGATTAAGCTATTGGTTCTGGCGGCCAAAAGCCATACAAGGTATGTATCTGAAAGCAGGTTTGAAAGAAAACGATCATACGCTGGCAGAGATGTGCGATAAATTGGCGAAGATACCTCTGATCGCTGACCCGGGAACCAAGTATTGGTACAGTATGTCTTTCGATGTCCTTGGTCGCGTTGTAGAGGTTGCTTCCGGGATGCCGCTGGATAGATTTTTAGAAGAACGTGTTTATAAACCTCTGGAAATGAATGACTCTGGTTTCCAAGTCAAAGGGCCGGATCTGGACCGGTTTGTTTACCTGGACCCCAAAGATTTTTGGTATTTTGATCCGACGCAGCCACGAGAATATATAGGTGGAGGCGGGGGCATGGTATCCACTGCCATGGATTATGCGCGTTTTTCCCAGATGCTTCTAAATGGAGGCCAACTGGATGGTAAGCGGTTGCTGGGCCCAAAGACTGTGGCTTTCATGACTTCGGATCATTTAGGGCCGTTGGGTAACCGAAACGATCGTACTTATATTCCCGGGCGCGGTTATGGTCAGGGTTTCGGCTTCTATGTGCGTGTCAATAAGGGAAATGCATATTTTTTAGGGAACGTCGGTGAGTTTTACAAGGGTGGCGCTGGTGGGACCGTATTCTGGGTCGATCCCAAAGAAGACCTTGCAGCTGTTTTTATGATAACTTTACCGGCACTTCGAAATCATTACCGGTACTTGATAAAAAGCATGATTTACCAGGCAATTGTTGATTAATTGATCAGAATTATAATTGAAGAAGACAACCAAATAAAGCAGGGCCAGAGATGGTCCTGCTTTTTATTTGCCACATTGCAGGTATCTCCAACGAAAATAAGGTTATCAGGCCCTTTATAGTGGTAAATATATGTTTGACAAAGAAGCCTCTTTTTGCCATGGTACAACTTTTTTGGATTTTCTATTCGACATATCTAGTTGAATAACAAACGGTTCGCCAAATAATGCTTGCAGAATACGGTGAAGCAAAATAGGGCTGTTTTCTGTCAATTATGAAAATTAGTTTCCAGAATCAATTCACAATCAAGTTTGCTATATTAGCCATAAGCTTAGCACTTCTGTTTCCACTGCATTCTGAAGCCCAAACACAAGTTACGCTTGAATGGCAATCCGGCACTGATTCTGATATTGCAGGTCACAGAGTCTTTAGCCGCTTGGAGGGCGAAACCTATGACTTTAGCGCCCCTTCTTGGGAAGGCTCCGAAGCATCATGTGTTATCGACATCCCCGATGCAAAACTGAAATACTTCTTTATTGTATTTGCATATGACTCTGAAAAAAGAATGAGCCAAGGTTCCAATGAAGTTTGTTATGGATGTACCTTATGTCCCAATGATCCATATAAAAATTATGCTGGATTTTGTGGTTGTGGCGTTCCCGACATGGACATCGATTCGGATGGTATCTGGGACTGCTATGATTCAGATGATGATAACGATGGTATTGATGATACTATAGAAGATAATGGCCCGAATCGAGGTGATAGCAATTACGATGAAATTTTGGATAGCCTCCAAAGTAACGTGGGCAGTATAAAGATAGGCGAAGATACGAATTATATGACTATCGAAACCCCATATTTTACGAGCATACGCAATTTCAAAAGGGTGGACGCCCAATCTCCTGAGGGGATTCCAAATGATATTGATTTTAGTTTTGGGCTGTACGAATATGATATTTATACTGACGAATTCGACGAAAGCGTTACAGTAACCATTACCCTGCCAGAGGGTGTCACACCTGATACTTATTACTCATATGGTATCACGCCTGACAATCAAACCGGACACTGGTATGAGTTCATCGATGATGGTGAAACAGGTGTGGATATAAATGGAAACATCATTACGATTTATCTGGTCGATGCGCTGAGAGGGGACGATATACTGGATAAGGATTACAAGGTTAAGGGTTTGGGCGGACCAGGATTTATTATTACTGACCCTGGGTCTACCTCTGAAAATACAATTATTACCGAATCTGAAGCCGGTTGTTTTATAGAATGTCTGTTCCAATAAATCATACCCGCAAAAAATATTCAAAAAATATTTCCCTTATTGACAGAAGAGAAAATATAAATAAAGAAAGTATGATGGCTGTCTTTCGTGGAATTATTTCTGATTTATAAACTCGCCTTGGCCGTTAATTGAATTAAATTGATTTCTTTTACAGGTTCGCCGAAGGAATCGAATGAGGTTTTTCCCGTAATACCTGAGTATGTTTTCGAAGATTTCAATTTTTTTGTAATATCTTCTCTCGTTTTCACCTCCGGCTTTGACAAAATTCCCATCATCATCATGCTTGTATCATAAGCTACAGCTTCGATAAAACCCGGAGGTTGACCATTTTCGGATTTAAAACCCTCTACAAACCACTTGACGTCCCGTCTGTTGCTGGAGGCATCAAATCCATTGGGAAATACAACCCTTTTCACATATGCATTTGCCAACTCACTCTTGTCCCATGATTGCCACAAGTTCGTACCGGCAAGTATCACGTTGTTGATGTCATTGTAGAGCAGTTGCGGGGCTATCAATTTAGCCGTATTGACCGTGTCGGGAATAAACAAAGCATCAAAACCGATCATGGCCTCGTAGTTCCCGTGACGCTTTCGTTTTTCATCCTTCGCAATAATTTGCCTTTTTCCCTTTTTGTCCAGTGTGTAATACCCCCTGATGAAATTCTGGATCTGGTCGGCAAAATCGGTTTGCCCGGGTACATAGGATTCGACGCCCGTTATGTAACCCGCAGACATGCCCACTGTCTCGACAAATATTTGGGAAAATGCCCTGCCGTATTTATCGTCTGGATGTAAAACTGCAAAACATTTGACACCCGCAGTTTCCGTCAGATAGGTAACCAGAGCCTCTATCTGCATCCTCGGCGTGATAAAATTTCTAAAAACATATTGGCCCAAACTTGGAATGACTTCTTTTTGCGTCAGGACGACCATGGGAACTTCCAGTTTGCCAGCCTCGCCGGCCGCTGCATTCGCGGAAAGCATTGGACCGATGATCACGGAAACATTGTAATGGTTAAGTTCCCTGACCGCTTCTATGGCCCTTTGAGGATCAGCCTTGGTATCCCTGACGATCAATTGGAACTTGGCGTTCGCATGCCGCCTGTCATAATCATTCAATGCCATATTTATCGCCAGCAAAATATTGTTCCCGATCTGAGCGTACACACCGCTCAAAGGAAGCAGGACACCAATGCGATACCTGTTGAATGCGTACCTTGCCTCGATGGTTTGAATGACGGATTCGGCTTGTGGCAGGCTGGCTTTTCGAGGATAGCGCGACCGGAATGCTTGCATAAGCGCCAGGGAGTCCTTATCCTTTCCCTTCTCGAACTTGGCAATAGCCACACCGAACAGCAGGTCACCGCCTGTTTGAAACATCATCTCCACCGTATCGGAAAGTCGGATAATTCGCTCTGTATCCATGCAAGAGGCGCTTTGGACGGCCAGTCGCTTAACCGTCTCCTGTTCTGGCAGGTCGCCGAACTTAAAAGCGGTCATATAAAAATAAGCAGCATTGGCCGGATCCTGCCGGGCATCATAAATCCGGCCCATCATTTTATATACTTGAAAATCAACTTCATGCGAACACGACCTCTCCAAAATATTCGCTGTTTTCAGCAACGCCTCCTTGTACATGTTTAGAGCATAAAGGGTTTCCACATCTTCCAGACCTTCGCCCTGGTCGCAGTTGTCGGCTTGTACTGCTTTGCTCTTAACCGGCTTCTTGTTCAGCGATCCCTGATCTACTTGAAAATCGGCCTGCTTTCGCGGCTCAGGTCCGCATGCCAGCAGCACACAAGTAATCAATAGTAGAATCAGTGTTAGGCAGTTTTTTGATTTGATTTTCATCGGCTATTTCAATGGTATTGTAATAAACAGTTTCTGTTTTCTGCACCATCCATTGTTTTCACCTCTTTTTTATAAAAGAAGATATCTCATTTTTGGCGACACAATTTGAATCCTAAAAACAAAAAGCCTCTGGGCAAACACTCCCAAAGGCTTAGTAAATAACTTCTGCAGCCCGGCTATCATTACTTTTTCAGCTTTAGATCCGTGGCTTTGCGTCCCCGCCTTTCAACAGGTTTGCCCATTCAATCTATTTATTAAGTATATTTTATTAAATCGGAATACTAATTGTCAACATTATTCTATGCAATCCGAATTATAATTCGTCGGTCTTTCGCCTGCCTGCGCTCTTTGTTAGATCTCCTTATTTTGTTTTTTGAGGCAACAAAGGATTTTCGCCGGTCTTTACCGGAACGTCGTCCACTATTATCAAATGTGTATTTCCGGCTTTTTCGCATCAAGTATAAATACACTGCCAAAATGATTAAGACTGCAACAATAACCAAGAATTTCATTTTTCAGCTCTTCCTTGCTTAACGTGTCAATTCGTCTACCATAATATCCTAAAAAGGCTGAGGTTGGTAAATTACCTTCGACCAATTGCTAAAAGACCGATTATTCCGACCCCGAAAAGGATAGCCGCCTGGCCACTTTGGATATGAATCTGTGCGTTATTGGGTATGCATATACTGGAAAAATCAAATGATATATTAACCAAAGCAATAACTATGCCATCACATACAAAACCCATAACCTATTGGTATTAAATATAAATAGATATATATCATGTCAGATTTGTGTATCACAATCGGTTAAACATAATACACTTATGTTCCATAAGGATACATGTCTCATTGTCAGGACGCTCACATTGTAAGTTCCACGCTAGGTCGTCATCAACATTCTCCACACCTTCTTCAACCCCTTGGAGGAGAATTTTGTTTTCTATATACTCAACATGTTGTATTTTGCTGATTCTTCTAACCATACTTTCCATGGAAGGCAACACTCTTTTCTGTTCGATATCAATAAAAAATCTGCGGGGAAGGCCAACTGTATCCGGGTCAACATCATCACTTTGGGTTACGGTTTGTTGCGTTATCCCGGCGGGTGGTCTATAGGCAGTGACAGCTCAGCACTTTTTAGTATATTATAGGAAACCCGGAAAAACAGATATATAGTTTCCATTTCCCGGCATGAGGAGAAAAACATGGATATCCATAAAGTTATGGTTGTGGGCAGCGGGCTAATGGGCAGCGGAATTGCCCAGGTATGTTCCCAGGCAGGACTCGAGGTTGTACTCAATGATGTTTCTGACGAGGCGCTTGAACGGGCAAAAAAGAACATTGCCTGGTCCGTGGGCAAATTCGTTGAAAAGGGAAAAGTGACCGAGGACCAGGACACCATCATGGCCCGTATCACCTTCAGCCAGATGTTTGATGAGGCGGCGGACGCAGATCTTGCAATCGAGGCGGTCTTTGAAAACATTGAATTGAAGAAAGAGATTTTCATGAAGCTGGATGCTGCCTGCGGGCCCGGATGCCTCCTGGCCAGCAACACTTCGGCCATTCCGATTACAGACCTGGCCGCGGTCACCGGTCGCGAGGAGCAGGTGCTGGGACTTCATTTTTTCAGCCCGGTTCCCATGATGGCGGCGGTTGAGGTTATCAAGGGGGTCGCCACCAGTGACGAGACCGCCCTGAAAGGCAAGGGGTTTGTGGAGCGGATCGGCAAGGATCCCATTATGGTCAATCGGGACCTCGCCGGGTTCGTCATCAACAGGATTAATTTCCCTTCTACCATCGAAGCCATGAATCTGGTGGAGGCCGGAGTGGCCAGCGTGGAGGATATCGACAAAGGGCTCAGACTCGCATCCGGCCGCAAGATGGGAATTTTTGAAACCGGGGATATGGTGGGGCTGGACGTCACCTACGGCGCCATGATGGCCATTTACCAGGAAACCGGTGATCCCCGTTTCTATCCTCCGCTCTTGCTGCGGCGCAAAGTCAAAGCCGGCCATCTGGGCAAAAAAACCGGCAAAGGCTGGTATGAATACGACGAAAGCGGAAAGCGCAGGTAAATCTGTACCTGAGTTTTAATTGGAGAGTACAATGGAACATTTCAAGGTCAATCCCAAAGACATCTTTTTTATTCTCAAGGAACAACTTCAATACGGCGAGCTCTGCCGTCTGGATCGGTACCAGGACCTGAACGAGAAGACTTTTGACCTGTTGGTCAACGAAGCCATTCGTTTTGCCCACGGCGTCATGGATCCTTTGAACGCCATCGGTGAAGAACAGGGCGTGCGCCTGGAAAACGGTCAGGTGAAATGTCCGGTCGAGTTCAAAAAAGCCTTTCGCAAGTATGGCCAGGATGGTTGGACGGCCGCTGCCCGCAATGAAGAATTCGGAGGGCAGGGATTCCCTCACATGATGCGGGTGATCATCAACGACATGATGTACGGTGCCAGCCAGTCCTTTAATATGGCTCCCAGCCTTACCCATGGAGCGGCGCATCTGATCGAAAGTTTCGGGGCCCAGGAACTGAAGGAGCGCTTCGTACCGAAAATGTTTGACGGCACCTGGTCCGGCACCATGTGTCTTACCGAACCGGATGCCGGCTCCAACCTGGCATCCATAGAAACCACCGCCTATCCGGAGGGTGACCTTTATCGTATAAAAGGGTCGAAAATCTTTATCTCTTGGGGGGACCATGACATTGCGGAGAACATTGTCCATCTGCTGCTGGCGCGGATCGAAGGTGCACCCGAAGGGGTCCACGGCATTTCTCTGTTCGTGGTGCCCAAATTTCGTGTGCATCCCGATGGAAACGTTGGTGAACCCAATGATGTGGTTTGCACGAGCGTCGAGGAAAAGCTGGGCCTGCACGCATCGCCCACCGCGTCCTTGAGTTTCGGAGCCAAGGACGGGTGTATCGGCTATCTTTGCGGCGGAGAGAACAAAGGTCTGGCCCACATGTTCCAGATGATGAATTCGGCCCGGATCAACACAGGCGTGAGCGGTATGTCCCTGGCCAGTACAGCCTTTCGCAATGCTCTCGAGTATACTAGGGAAAGGGTCCAGGGGCGCGACCTGGCCGGCCGCAAAAAAGGTGATGTGCCCATCATCGATCATCCGGACGTTCGGCGAATGCTGCTCTGGATGAAAGCCACAGTGGACGGGATGCGGTCCATGATCTACACCGGTGCGTTCTGGGAGGACCTGTCCCGGGAGATGCCGGACGGAGACGAAAAAAACACCTATATGAATCTGGTCGACTTTCTTACCCCCATCATCAAGGCCTATTGTTCGGATATGGGATTCAGGGTGTGCGAGACTGCTGTCCAGTGTCTTGGCGGATACGGTTTCTGCAAGGACTATCCCCTGGAGCAGTATCTTCGCGATGCCAAGATCATGTCGCTGTACGAAGGCACCAACGGTATTCAGTCCATGGACTTGATGGGACGGAAAATGATCATCCGGGACGGGGCCTGTTTTGCGTCCTTCCAAAAGGCTCTGGAATCGTTCTGTGTCGAACACAGGGAGAATGATGCCCTGGGCGACCGGGTCCGTGCCTTGGAAGGGGTGATTCACAGGCTATGGGAGGCAGTGGAAGAGATGCTCCGAAGACGCTCTGCAGATTCTCTGCAATGGGCCTGCAGCACATACCCTGCCCTGATGGCCTTCGGCGAAGTGACCATGGCCTGGCGCCTTCTGGATATGGCCATTCTGGCCGAAGAAGCTGCCGGGAAGAAAGGGAAAAAGTACGATTTCCACAGGGGCAAGGTATTCCAGGCAACCTATTTCGTGGATACAACCCTCCCGCACACACTGGCCACCATCGAAACATGTCTGCGGCCGGGTAGGGAGATTTTGGATATACCGGACAATGCTTTTTAATACCTGATTTTGCATAATCAATCATCAAAATTCACCCTCCGGGCGAGCCGAAGGCTTCCATATGCTTTGTTGCCAAGCGTTCGAAGTAAAGAACTACGACTTCACCCTTGGGCGCCTTGCCTATGAAAGCCTCCGACTCGTGCAAAAGTAGGTGAAATATAAGGGAGGAAAGATGAGAGACGTAGTCATCGCGAGTGCAGTAAGAACGGCTGTGGGCCGTTATCTGGGCGGTCTCAAGACCGTGGCGGCCCATGATCTGGCGGCCGTGGTCCTGAATGCGGTTATCAACAGGGCCGGTCTCGAGCCTGCGCAGGTGGATCAGGTCATCATGGGGCAATCCTACCAGAACGGGGAGTCGGTAAACATTGCCCGCATGGGCTTGCTTAACGCCGGCTGGCCCGAAAAGGTTCCGGGAACATCCATGGACAGCCGGTGCTGTACCGGACTGGACGTGGTGCGGTATGCGGCCGCGCTGATCCGTTCGGAAGAGGCCGATATCGTTGTGGCCGGTGGTGCGGAAAGTATGAGCAACGCCGAATTCTATCTTCCCGGCAGTATCAAGTGGGGGGTTGGCGGCGCCCTTGGCATGCCCCGGGGGCATGGGGACATGTCCATATGGGGGCTGCCCTTTTATGACCGCATCCAGCGGGCGCGGGTCATGTCCCAGCCGGAGTCGCGCTACGGCCTTCTGCCCTCCATGATGACCTGGGCTGAGACGGCGGCCAAAGAAGAGACTATCAGCCGGGAGGCGTGTGATCAATGGGCTGTTGAAAGCCACCAGAAAGCCTGTGCAGCAGTTGACGCCGGAAAGTTCGACAAGGAAATCGTTCCTGTTGAGGTTCCGCAGCCCAAGGGCGAGCCCATGGTCTTCAACCGGGACGAAAATCCCCGGCCGGGTTCCACCATGGAAAAGCTCTCCCGCCTGAAACCGGTTTTAGGCGGTGTCTGCACGGCAGGCAATTCTTCTTCGGAAAATGACGGAGCCGCAGCGGTGGTGGTGATGTCCTCGGAAAAAGCGCAGGACCTGGGCATCGAGCCCATGGCCTTGTTTCGCTCCTGCGCACTGGTGGGGGACGATCCCAGGCGTGCCTACCGCACCGTGCCGAAGGCCGTGGATAAAGCATTGGCAACGGTCGGACTGACTACCAAGCAAATGGACCTGATTGAGATTCAGGAGGCATTTGCCGCCCAGGTGCTGGCCGACCTGAAACAAATGGGGGTGGGGCCTGAAGATTATGGGAAGGTGAATGTCAACGGTTCAGGCATTTCCCTGGGGCATCCCATTGCCTGTACCGGAGTGCGGGTGCTGGTATCCCTGCTCCATGAAATGGAACGCAGTCATGCCCGTTTCGCGCTGGAGTGTATTTGCGGCGGCGGCGGCCTGGGAATTGCCGCTGTTCTGGAAGGCGCCTGATTGATAGATCTGGCATCTTGATTGCATAATAAATAGATAATGAGCGATCCTTTGGCAATGGGCCTGATGGATATAGAGCGGATTGTCTATCTATAACAGACTGTAATCATTGGAATAGGTGTGAAAATGAATGTTTTGTTTTGGACGTTATTTATTTTTGGCGGCCTTTTCATTGGGTATTTAGGGTTACTTGTTTTAGAGATTATGGCAGAAGATTACCCAAGAGAATTTTAACCCATGATTATTGTTGCACCTGAAATTACAGACCTTTATCATCCGGCCTGAAGGGCTCCTCTACATTTTTTTATCCTTGGGGGATATCCATTTTACATATTGCTTTGCATTTCATTGTTCCTGCGGCCGTGGTATCTGTTTTCTACCGGAAAAAGTGGCTGACTGCCTATCTGATTTTGATGGCAGCCATGCTGATCGATCTGGACCATCTGTTTGCAGACCCCATCTATGACCCGCAGCGCTGCAGTTTGGGGTTTCACCCCTTGCACGGATTGCTGCCGATATTATTTTACATCGCTTTGTGCATTCACCGGAAAACGCGACTGGTCGGCCTGGGGCTGGTTATTCACATCGTATTGGATGCCATTGACTGCCAGGTGACCAATGGCATCTGGTTCAATTGGTAGGTGAAGTGCTGAAGCAATGGAGCGATGGAAAATTGGAGTACTGGAGTGTTGGAATAATCGGTTTCAAGTCGCCTGCCTTATATCTCTTGATTCAAAAATGAACATCGAACATCCAACGTTCAACATCCAACGTCGAATGTGGTTTGTCAGTTTATTGCATTCAGCCAAGAGCCAACGGTTCGATGTTCAGTGTTGGATGTTCGATGTTGGACGTTCATCTGTTATCATCCGATCTCAGGCCTAAGGTCCATAGCTTCTTTTATTATTGGATTTTCTTTGTGTCCTTTGTGCCTTTGTGGTTTAAAATTTCCGTCTTCCGTCCTCTGTGGTTCTGTCCTCTGGTACTCCGCTGGCCGTTATATGTACCGATCAGCCAGGCCCGTAATGAACGTTTCCAGGCCGTCCTCGCCTTCCTTGATCTTGATGTCGGTGACGAGATTCTGAATCTTGTTGTATGTGGCCGGATCATTCTGCAAATCTTTGGTGGAGTGGTAGGTTCCGCCACGCCGGCCGGTGCGGTAAATGAGCCGGTCATGATCGGAAAGATCCTGGTATTTTTTGATTACCTCCAGCATGGCAGCCTTGTCTTCGGGGTATTTTCCGGAGACATCTTCTAAAAGATTCATGATGTGGTCGCTGGTGACGGTACTGGTGATGTGGTCCAGGGTTTCGATGAACACCCGGATTTCCTCGGTCAGCATGTCATCCGTCTGAAGGGTGAATTCACCGTTTTTAAGTTTTTCATACAGGGGGACACGCTCCGGCACCCTGAGGCTGCGCAATCTGATGAAGTGGGGGTTGATCTGGTTCAGCACCCTGGCAGTTTCCTTGGCATGGCCTTCCCACATTTCCTGGCCGCCAAGCCCGGGCATGACATATTCGGAAAGTTCCATGCCGGCAGCCATGACTTTTTTCCCGGCATCGATCTGGATGGCTGCGGTGGTGCCTTTTTTCATGAGCTTGAGGACCGGGTCGTACCCGCTTTCAAGACCGATGTGGATCCTGTTCAGCCCGGCCTTGCGGATCTTTTTCAGGGATTCGGCGGATTTCTTGGAAACGGTCTTCGAGCGGGAGTAGGTCGTCACGCGGGTAATGTTCGGGAAGCGTTCACGCAAGTAAGTCAGCACTTCCACCAGGTCGTCCGTTTTCATGATCAGGTTGTCGGCATCCTGGAGGAAGCAGGCATCGGTGCCGTAGTAAAGCCATGCGGCGATGCTGCGGTAGCAGTCGTTGTAGCCTGCATTATTGAAAATATAGGAGACGACGTGATCATCCACGTGGCCGTCGCGGTCCAGCTTCTCGGAGAGTTCGTGGATGTCGTCTGCCATGTCCCTGGCAGCCTGGATATCGGCCTTGATGTCGGCCACCGGCCTCAATGAAAACTTTCTGCCTTTGTACACCGGGCAGAACTGGCAGTGGTTCCATGGGCAGTTGCGTGTCAGCCGCAGCAAAAGGCTGCGGGCTTCGTTGGGCGGGCGAATAGGACCAGTCTCGAAGCTGAGGTTCGTATCAAACATATGTTATCCTCCATCATTGTTCAAGACTATAAAATAAGTCCGGTTTAGGGGGATGTCCAGCCCTAAACGCTTTACCGATATTAGCGCTATCGCACGTGACTAGGCCTGCGGCCGATATTAGCGCTGCGCGCGTAATTGAGTGTAATTCGCTTCGCTGTAATTTATTGTTGCCAATCGCTTAATGCTGAAAGCTACAACAAATGACGTGCGCAGCACAAATAACACGCGTCAGCGTAAATTACGGCCGAAGGCCAAATAACGCGCAATAGCGCAAATGACAGCCGCAGGCGTAATGACAATGGATTAAATGTGTTATCGTAAATGACATTTGCCGATTAGGGAAAAAGGGCTAACAGGTGAAAATTTGAACCGGAACGCGGCTGATCAGGCGGGTACCATTGCGGGTGACGGCAAAGACGCTCTCGATACCGGCGGTGAATTCGTTTTTTACCACCAGCTTAGGCTCCAGGGCGATGGTCATGCCGGGCTGCAGGATATCCTTTTTCCCCTGGGCGATGATGGGGGGTTCGATCAGTTCGTGGCCGATGCCGTGGCCGATAAACCGGACCTTGCTTCCTGGAGCGCCGAGGAAGCTGTCGCTACATCCTAAAGATGCGGCACGGTCCACAGCCATCTGAAAAAGTTCGTTGGACGACATGCCGGGACCGGTCTTTTCAAGAATGTAGTCATGGATATCGATAGCATCTTCACAGGCCTGCATGGCCCTAAACGGCATAGAGCCCATGGCGAACATGCGGGTTTCGTCCATGTGAAATCCGTTGAGGACCGCGGCAAAATCCACCATGACAGGTTCATTGGCCAGCAGTTCTTTTTGGCCGGCCCCACAGGGAAAGGCCAGAGAGGTCCCCTGACCGCTGGCAGGCGAGTCCAGTACACCGGAAAGGCTTCCGCTTTTGCCGCTTAATACATGCCAGGGGTACCCCTCGGTCTGGTAGTCCCTGATGCGGATCTTCCCGCCATGCCCCAGCTTGCGGGCAAAGGTTTCGAACATTCCGGCGAACTCCATTTCCGCCAGGCCTTCCTGCAGGGCCGTCTCCATGTAGGCAAACGTTTTAGCCGACATGTCGGCGGTTCGTTCCATCTGGGCGATCTCCCAATCCGATTTGATCATGCGAATGGCAAGAATCAGTCCGGACGCGTCAGCCGGACGGCATTCCGGAAACAGCGATTCAATGAACCTGAACTGGTTGACCGGCATGACGTCCAATTCCAGGCCCAGCCGTTTTGGGAGATCTGAATAATGGTCCTGAATCAGACCGGGGACGTCTTTGATGGATTGAATCCGGAGCACGTTTTTCAGAGGGGACTCCTGGCGGGCCCTGGTATGGGAGTGTTTGATGAACAGCAAGGGGGCTTTGCGGGCCGGTATGTACAGGCAGCCGTTTTGGGCCGTACCTGCAAAATATATCAAATCAACACGCTGGACAATCAATACACCGTCCAGTCGATTGACCCTGAGTTCTTGCTGGAGTTTAGACAGCCGATCTTCTAGCTGTCCGGAAGGGATGCTGAAGGGTGTCATACATCTTTTTTCATGAACTTCAGGCCGATGCCGTTCGCGCTGACACGAACGATTTCAGCCGGCACCTTTATTTCACGGCTGCCGTCACTGAAGGGGATGTTGAGAACGACGGTCTGGCCCACGGTAAATACTTCGTCGGTCTGGATGAAGATGCCGCCGTTGCTGATATCCTTGCAGATGGCACTGTACTCGCGGTCCTTCACGGAGAAGCTGATATTTTTTTGGAAACCCTTGCGGACATCATTGCGATCACCCAGGCTGAGGTCCTCCGCCGGCACCTCTTCCAGCTTGCTGAGTAAATCCAGGCGCTGCTCATGGTTCATGGCGAGGATCAGTTCCATCAGCCTGAGAATGATACTGTTGCTGTTTGAATACTCGTCATATTCGGCCATGTTGTCATTCCTTGCTTGCGTTACCGATAGAGCCATTGCCCTTTGGGTAAAATGAGGAGATATTATGGAATATTATAGTTATTAAGTCAACCCTAAGGTTGCATAAACAACATGACAAATAATAGATAAGTATTGAAAGTTTTTACTATTTCGTATAAAATCCTTGAGAATGACAAGCAATCTTCTTGATTACCGAAAACTATACTATACTCTCGGTTGACTGCCCATGGTAAACAAGGTTTACAACATACTGGTGGTTTGTACCGGCAATATCTGCCGGAGCCCCATGGCCGAAGGCATGCTGAAAAAGGACCTGCCGGAACGGCTGGCAGGGCGCGTGGCGATCTCTTCGGCAGGCACGCACGCGCTTCACGGGAACATGGCCTCGCCGCATGCCATAGAGGTGATGCAAGGGGTGGGCATCGACATCAGCGGGCACCGTGCCCGGCAAATGAGTAACACGCTGGTCAGGTCTTCGAATCTGATCCTGGTGATGGAAAAGTTTCATCTCCGGCTGGTCAAATTGAAATCCATGCTCTGCCCGGCCCGGGCGCGCATGCTCACCGCGTATGAGGATAACCAGGAGCGGCCATATGATGTCCCGGACCCCATGGGCGAAGGCATTGAGGCCTATGAAGCCTCGGCCGCCATTATCCATTACTGTATAAAAGGAGTTTATGCATACCTTGATACGATCATTGAGACCAGGTAAATTCATGGCGGGTTTTTTGCTGCTTTTCGTCTGGGCGGCGGGTCTTACGGAAGCGTTTGCCCAGGAAAATGACAGCAGCGGAAAGGAGCTGGCCGTTACCCAGGCTGTCATGTGTGAGGAGATTAAAGATTACGAGCCGCACAACAAGGCAGCGGTTTTTTCCATTTCTACGGGCAAGGTGTATTGCTTCACCGCCTTCAATCCGGTACCGCGCAACATGTATATCTACCACAGCTGGTATCGCAGAGACCGGTTGATCACTACCAGAAGGCTGTCGCTCAAAACGCCTGAATGGTCCGTGTTCAGCACGATTCAGCTGCGGCAGGCGGATAAGGGGCCGTGGCGTGTGGAGGTCAAGGACCACAACGGCGGGATTATTAAAATTATCAAATTCAGCATCACGGAATAACTTGCATGAGTGCTATCTTCACACAGCTTTCTTCCATCGGGTGGCGGGATGTCATCGACATCCTGGTGGTCAGTTACTTTCTGTTCCGCCTGTATGTTCTCTTTCGGGGAACCTATGTGTTCCGGGTCATTGCCGGCATCGGTTTTCTTTGGGTCTTTCAACGCCTTGCCACCTACCTGGGCCTGGTCGTGACATCATGGGCCATGCAGGGCATCATCGCCTTTGCAGCCATAATTATTATTATCGTATTTCGCAATGAAATCAAAAATGTACTGCAGGCCAAGGATGTGGGGGCGATCCTCTGGGGGGTATCGCACAAGGCCTTTTTAACACCTGAAGAGATCATCACCAGCAGCGTATATGCGCTGGCCCAGAAAAAGATCGGCGCCCTGATGGTATTGCCGGCCAAGGACGACCTCCAGGAGGTCACCCGGGGAGGGATTCCCTGGAACGGCATCCTTTCCAAGGAGATGATATTGAGCGTGTTCTGGCCGGACAACCCGGCCCACGACGGTGCGGCCATTATCAGCGGCAAGCGCATTTCCGAAGTCGGAGCGATTCTTCCCCTGTCCCGGCGCAGCGACCTGCCGTCGTACTACGGCACCCGGCACAGGGCTGCTCTGGGATTGTCCGAGAAAACCGATGCGCTGGTTGTTATCGTATCAGAGGAAACCGGCCGTGTCATGGTCGTGAAACATGGCGAAATTACCGAAGTAAAAGACAACCTGGAACTTCAAAAAGCTTTGCGGGAACACAGCGGCATAACCACGGATGACCAGGGGGTACGGCGGGAAGAGAATTTCAAGCTCGGTTTTGCAGCATTTGTTCTGATCATTTGCGTAACCGGCATCTGGTTTACTTTCTCACGGGGTCTGGAGACGCTTGTGTCACTTGAAGTGCCCATCGAGTATCAGAACCGGGATCCGGGCATGGAGCTTCTGGAATCGTCCCTTAACACCGTTGAGGTGCACCTGAGCGGTGCCGGGGCGCTCTTGAGATCCATAACATCCGATCAGGTAAAGGTTAGGCTCGGCCTGGGTAAAGCCGTTGTGGGGCTCAACACCTTTACCATTACCCAGGACAATATTTCCCTGCCACCGGGCGTTACCCTGAAAAAAGTAGAGCCGCAGGTGGTGGATGTGACCCTGGACATTCCTATCAATAAAGAATTGCCCGTGCAGATCGACTGGATCGGAAAGCTGACGGATAACTTGATCCTGGAAGCCGTCACAGTGGAACCTGAAATTGTTACCGTGATTGGCGGCAGCAGGATACTGGAAAAAATTACCACCATCTACACTGAAAAGATTTCCCTGGACAATATCAATAAAACAGGACGCCTGTCCGTCAACCTGGCGTTGAATCCGGCCTCTTTGAAGGTGGAGGAAGCAACCAACGGCAAGGTTGTGATTGCGTTCACGGTAAATAGACGGAAGGCGGTGAAGGAATAGGCGCAGGCGGCCGTAATTTATGCAATGTTATACTGCCCGGAATCGATATAGGGCGCGTCCTCCACTTCCATGATCCTCACGATCTCCCCGTTCAGGCGGAGCTTCATTTCCCGGATGATTTTTCTATCCTTTTTGAGGCTGTGGGCAAATTCAAGGACGTCATCCATAAGCTCGTTGTAGGGGCTGGCCTTGAGGATGATGTGGTGTTCCTGGCAGTCATGGGCTGTGAGGCGGCTTCCGGTATATTGCATCTCTTCGACCTTGTGATAGGGAATGGCTTTTTTCAGAAGGGCGTTCATGCCCGGCAGAAACGGGATGCCCAGATCGACCTCCGGAAAGCAGAAAAACCCCCGGTCCGAGCGCATGAACCTGAAATCAAAGGCACAGGACATGATGGCGCCGCCGGCAAAGGCGTGCCCGTTGATGGCGGCAATGGTGACCATGGGGTAGGTCAGGAGCCGTTTGAAAAGCTCGTTCAGCTGGTAAAAGAATTTCTTGGCGGTTTTCACGTCGTTTTTCTGGATGACGGGAACGAGCCATTCCAGGTCGATTCCATTGGAGAAAATTTTTTCATGGGCGGATCTTATCACCACGGTTCTGGCGCGGTTCTCCCTTTCCACCTGATCCAATACCTTTAAAAAGCCTTTCAGAAAGGTCGGGTTGAATCGGTTTTCATCGCTGTTCATGGTGATGATGGCGACAGTGTCCTCCACCGTATACTCAAAGGCGCCCATTTATATCCTCCCTTTAAAAAGAAATGGCACTATCCATCACAGATGGACAGTGCCATTTATTTTTTTACATGGTTCAGGTTGAGCAGCAACTGCCTTCCGTGCTGCAGCTGCCACAGGCACCTGCGCCGAGGTCAACGCCGCAGTCGAGTTTGAAACCATACATGGAAAAATCTACCTTGATGGGTTGGACTTTTTCCAGGAATTCTTTGTCGACGATATACTTGAAACCTTCAACTTCATAAACTTGATCGGTGTTTTTGGGCTCATCCAGAGCCATCGCGAGTCCCGGGCCGCCTCACCCGCCTTCGTTGAGAAAGATCCGGATAGGCGAAGCTTCCTTGCCCTTGAAATATTCGTTAATCTGTTCAGTTGCTGCTGCAGTTACCTCGACCATGATTTCCTCCTTGGAATTTTATGTATAAACATAGATTGTTTAGTTGTGGTTGGTATTGTCCAATGCAATTCCTATATAAAATATTGTATGAGAACCTACTCATGGCAGGCAGGTTTGTCAACCCCAAGGTTGCACAAACAACATGGCAAAGAATAGGCAATATTTTATAATAATATTAAATATCATAGCGATAACACCATTTCCACGACCGGGGGTCAGGCGGGCTATAGTCTATTCAACTGACGGGTGTATTCGTCCTGATCGCCTTTTGAGAAGAGCACAAAATCGATTTTTTCTATCATACTGTTATTTTTGAGAAAAATGAATGATGTCTTTAAGGCGATTTCAGCCGCTTCATCAATGGGGTACCCGTATGCGCCGCAGCCGATGGCCGGAAAGGCAAGGGTGGCAATGGAGAGCTGTACAGCAAGGGCGAGGCAGCTCTCATAACAGCTCCGCAGCACCTGGGGATCTGAGGGGGCGTTGCTGTAGACCGGCCCTACCGTGTGGATAACGTAGCGGGCAGGCAGACGGTAGCCCTTGGTGATTCTGGCTTCTCCGGCAGGGCATCCGCCGATGGTTCTGCACTCGGCCAGCAGTTCCGGTCCGGCGGCCCGGTGGATGGCACCGTCCACACCGCCGCCGCCCAAAAGGGAGCTGTTGGCGGCATTTACGATAGCGTCAGCCTCTACCCGGGTGATGTCACCCTGTATGATTTTGAATTTATTAAATATGCCAGTTTTCATGATGATATTCTCTGGGTGCAATTTACCAGTGGGATGTAATTTGCGCTATCGCTCGTCAATACAGATGTAACTAATTTAAATACGTGCCTATAGCGTATTAAAGGTCGTACAGTGTATCATCCCGCGTGGGTTCCGGCCTTTTGATCTTGTCGGCCTTTGCTTTGGCTCCCGGGAGGATAAAGGGATCCTCGCCCTCCAGCAGGTCACCCATTTCAGCTTCAACCTGCTCGGGGTCTTCGCCCCTTTCCATGCGTTCCAGGGCTTCGTCCATACTGGGGCCCAGTTTAAGACCCGTCATGTCCGAAAGCTTGCGCATGAGGTTGGCAGCCTGGCGGGGATCGTCCTCGTCCAGGTTTTCGGCTTCCCGGGAAAGCACATTCATGGCCTGCTCCATTTTGCTTTCGTCCAGGGGCAGGTCCTCCATGGGGTCGCTTTCCTTGGCTTTTCCCGTGAAAGCAAACAGGGAAACCTGGCGTGACAGCTTCCTTTTTTTACATTTGGGGCAGAGCGGGCGCTTTTTGGTGTTGACGGTCTTTGAGAAGAAGTTGAAAATCGTGTTACACTCTTCGCAGAAAAATTCGTAAATCGGCATAATATTCCCTACATGATGTATGAATAATTCTCCAGGTAGTCTTAACCTCAAGCTTTTGCAACATTGAGGTTAATTTCCAACCATTCGTTTGTCAACGTTAATAAATTTTCATGAATTCGCGCAAAATGTGCGTATAAATGAAAGAGCGAAGCGATACGACAATTCCGCATTCCGAAATCCACATTCCGCATTTTTTAAACTGCGAACCCATTTATCAGCGTATCACCGAACGCTTACCTTTAATTGGTAGATAGACCGGAGATTTATTAAAAGAGCCTGGCATTGATGATCAAGTGACAGACGATGCTGGCGATGTATCCCAGGGCGATCACCGGCGTCCACTTCAGATGACCGCCGAAGGTGTATGTTCCCCGGGCCGCTCCCATCAGGGCCACGCCGGCAGCCGAGCCCACCGCCAGCATGCTGCCGCCTGTCCCGGCGGTCAGGGTCACCAGCAGCCATTGCCCAACGGACATAGTGGGGTCCATGGTCAGAACCGCGAACATCACGGGAATGTTGTCGATAAGGGCTGAAAGAACGCCCACCAGGGAGTTGGCCAGGGTGGCGCCCATGTCCATATAGAGATAGCCTGACAAAACGCTCAGGTAGCCGAACTGGGACAAACCGCCGACACACAAGATGACACCGTAAAAAAACAGGAGCGTATCCCATTCTGCCCGGGCGATCCTTTTCATCAGGTCAAAATGGGCAGCCCGGTACTTCTGGTCTGTGTGGTCGTGCAGGGTTTCGACTACACCGATGACGGCGCCGCCTTCATTCTTGAGGGGGGCCGCTGCGATGGACAGCCACTTCCCGTTTTCCGACAGATTCGGAAAATAGGCTGCGGTCTCGTAGGCCTGCTCGACATTGGCGATGGTTCTGTGGTGCCCTTTGTAGTGTTTGCCGATCTGCCTTTTTGAATAGTTTTCGAGCACCAGATCTGCAAGCACCAGGCGCTCCTTTTTGTAAAAAGGATACCAGTGCCGTCGCGTTCCGATCACGTCTTTGGCCGGTATACCGGAGAGCGCTTCCATGGCCGGATTCCAGTGTGTCACCACATGGTCGTTGTCGATCATGAAGGTGGGCTCCGGGTAGTCTTGAAGCTTATTGGATATATTTTCAGGCGATTTGATCAGTTTGTAAAGTGGATGAAGGGTCTCCTGGGGGCGCTGCCCAAGGATGCTGTCGTAGCGCCCCTCGCGACCTTCGGCTTTCTTTACGTAAAAGGAAAACAAGCCGAGGTATCCCAAACCGAGCATCATGCCCGCGGCCGGCGGCAGGTGCAGGAAATTGTGAAAGCAGACAGCCGTGGTGATGGTGGCGAGAAACAGCAGCATCATGCGCACGGCGCCCATTTTCATGGATACTTGTTTGTCACTGACAGCCGGAATCGCTTTGTCCACAGCAAATTGCATGAATACGGCCGGTATGAGCCAGTTAACCACGGAGGGCAGGAAGATGAGCATGAACTGGGAAAATTCCACCCGCCCTTTCTGCCACACCATGAGGGTGGTGATGTCGCCGAAGGGCGAGAAGGCGCCGCCTGCATTGGCGGCCACGATGATGTTGATGCAGGCAATGGCTATGAATTTTTTATTTTTCCCGCCTACGGCCATAACGACAGCCCCCATGAGGAGTGCCGTGGTTAGGTTGTCCGCGATGGGCGAGATAAAGAAGGAGAGAATGCCGGTGATCCAGAAGATCTTTCTGAGGGAGTACCCCCGGGAAACCAGAAATGCCCTTAAACTCTGGAACACGTTTCTCTCCTCAAGGGCATTGATATAGGTCATGGCCGCCAGCAGGAAAAGAAACAGTTCCGCGTATTCGAGCATGCTTTCCTTGATGGCCTGATGGGCCGTGTGGGTATCCCCCACGCTGTTGTAGGCCAGCGCCACCAGGACCCAGATGAGGCCGGCAGCCAAAAGGACCGGTTTACTTTTTCTCAAATGGAATTTATTTTCAAACGGAACAAGGGCGTAGGCCGCGATAAACAGCACCAATCCCAGGTATCCATATAGGGACGTCGCAAAGCCTGTTGCAGCTGCGCTTGCATGGCCTCCCGACGCCCAGACTGTTCCAGGCAGCAGTATAAGGGCCAATGCGCTAATAACTAGTTTCATGTCAATCTCTCTCTTTACTTTCGGTTCCTCAATATGTATGAGTTTTCCTTTTCAAAGACGCCCTCGGTCTGACCGCCGAGCGCCGCGCCGATGATGGCGTCTACTGAGGCTTCGAGGCCCATACGCGCCGTGTTGATGATCAGGTCATAATGTTCGGGGTCGGTGATGTCTTTGCGAAAGGCTTCCTTGACGAAATTTTTCCGTTTCTGCTCCCGGTTCTTGACACGTTTTTTGGCTTCATCCAGCGATACGCCGAATCTGAAGGCCACATTTTTGACGCGGATGTCCAGGGGGGCCATGGTACGGACGCTGAATTGCCCCTTGTACGGAAGGATGAAGTTGGCACCGCGCCCTACAATGACACCGTTGTTGATTTTCCCTATGATTTCAACTGTATCTTTGAGATATTGCAGGTAGTCTCCGGTGTACACGTAGTTTTTTTTCAACAGGGACGAGATGAAGTCCTGAATGCCGGAGGGGCGTTCTTGTTCTATGGCCTCCAGCGCCTGGCTTTCGGCGTCAACAGCATTGGCCATGGGGACCAGCATATTCTTGTCGTAAAGCTCTACTCCCAGTCGATGCGCGACCTCCGCAGCAATCATGTGACCCCCGCTGCCGGGCTGAATACACATGGTGATGACCGGTAAGGGGGAGTTTTTAGCCTTGACCTTGGCTAACAGCTGATCGATCAGTTCCCGGGATTGTTTTCCTGGAAATTCTTCTTTAGGGCTATTCTCGGAGTCCATTTTGATGTATTCCTTGTAATTCAAATGTATTTTTAGTACCCGCCAAAACAAAAAGAGACAGAAATTATTAAAGAGAACTGCGGATGTCAAACAAATAATGCAACAGAGGACATTTTTTCTGGACATATTATAAAATTTCATGCTAGACCGCCCACGACAAAGCATGAAACAGGGATTATAGTGAAAGAACCGCAAGATTGGAATAAACAGGATTAAATACAATATTAAGGAGATGAAACCATGGAAAGAACATTATCCATCATCAAGCCGGACGGCGTAAAACGCGGGGTAATCGGCGAAGTGGTCAAACGCCTCGAAGAGAGCCAGATCAATATCGTGGCCATGAAGATGATTTATATGAACAAAAAGCAGGCCGAGGGATTCTATGATGTGCACAAGGAAAGGCCGTTTTTCGGCAGCCTGACCGACTTCATGTCTTCCGGGCCGGCGGTGGTCATGGTGCTGGAGGGTGAAGGGGTGATCGCCAAGTACCGTAAATTGATGGGCGCCACCAATTTTAAAGAAGCGGAAGAGGGTACGATTCGAAAAGATTTTGCCACCGACATCGAGAAAAATGTCGTGCATGGTTCGGATGCGCCTGAAACGGCTGCATTTGAAATCAATTATTTTTTCAACAGCTTTGAAATAGTTTCGTAGAATAGGCGGTAAAAATTCTTTCATCACGAAATCACGAAATATTGAAAACACGAAAAACTTAATGGTAATGAGTAGATATCCACAACCATTATTAATAAAAGACTTTCGTTTTTTTCGTGATTTATCTCTTTCGTGGTTTCGTGATTGATTTTTTCGATTAGCTTTTTCATACCTGACATCGGGGGGGCAGTGTTCTGTTTCCTAATGTAATCTGAAAGCGTTTTGCATTCATGCCGGCGGTCAATTTAGAAAATATCCACATTGTGCTTCAGCGCCCGCGGTATCCGGAGAATATCGGATCGGCGGCACGGGCCATGTGCAACATGGGCATCCGGCACCTGTCGGTTGTGTCGCCGGAGAATTACAACCTTGAGCGGGTCAACAAGCTGGCCACGCACGAGTCTGCGGACATCGTTGCCAACATTGAGGTGTATGCGGAACTGCCCGAGGCGCTCAAGCCGTTTCACTTTGTGGTGGGGACAACGGCCCGCCTGGGAAAGCAGAGGCAGGTTCTACATTCGCCGGAAAAGCTGGCGCAAGAGCTGGCCGCCCTGTCGCAGAATAACCGTGTGGCCGTGCTGTTCGGGCCTGAGGACCGGGGTCTTTCCAATGAGGACTTGAGGCTCTGCCATGCCCTGGTGAACATTCCCACAGCAGGGTTTTCATCCCTCAATCTGGCCCAGGCGGTGATGGTCATCTGCTATGCGCTGCACTCGGCCGGGCTGGAAGAAAAGACCGCCTATGCACCCAAACTGGCCAACCGGCAACAGCTGGATGGCATGTACGACCAGTTGCGGGACATTCTGGTGAGGATCAGCTACATCAATCCGGAAAATCCGGATTATTTCATGAACAACTTGCGGCGTTTCTTCACCCGCATGCGGCTGCGGGCGCGGGAGGTAAGCATCATCCGGGGAATATGCCGGCAGATCAACTGGTATGCCGGCAAATGCTATGAGGATGGTTTCAAATCAGGGCGTGACCAGACGGGTGAGACGGATAAAACGCAACCCGGATAATATGATAAAGGATAAAGTGATGAAAAAAATTGCCATACTGCCCGGGGACGGCATCGGCCCGGAAGTGATGCTTGAGGCCGTCAAGGTGTTGGCGGCTGTTGAAAAGGCATATGACGTCGCCATGACCCTGGAACAGGCTGATGTGGGCGGCTGTGCCATAGACAACCATGGGAAGGCCCTGCCGGACGCGACCCTGAAGCTGTGCGCGTCCAGCGACGCGGTGCTGTTCGGCTCGGTGGGAGGACCGAAATGGGAAACCCTGCCTCCGGAAGAACAGCCGGAGCGGGCCGCCCTTTTGAAACTGAGGGAACATTTCAATTTGTACTGCAATCTGCGGCCGGCCAAAATATTCAAAGCCCTGGCCGGTGCAAGCCCCCTGCACCCGGAGATCGTCGGCGACGGGTTCGACATCCTCTGCGTCCGTGAATTGACCGGCGGGATCTATTTCGGCCAACCCAAGGGCCGGGAGGGAAACGGCCCCCGGGAAAAAGCTTTCGACACCATGGTATACACCCGCTCCGAAATCGAAAGGATCGCCCGCACGGCATTTACCATGGCCCGCAAACGCAAAATGCACGTGACCTCCATCGACAAGGCCAATGTCCTGACCACCATGGTGCTGTGGCGTGAGGTGGTGACCGAAGTGGCCCAAGAGTTTGCGGACGTTGACCTGGACCACATGTATATCGACAATGCCACCATGCAGCTGGTCCGAAATCCCCATCAGTTCGACGTGCTGCTGTGCGGCAACATGTTCGGGGATATCATTTCCGATGAGTGCGCCATGCTGACAGGTTCTCTCGGTCTGCTGCCGTCCGCCAGCATTAATGAAGAGACCTTCGGCCTGTACGAGCCGGCCGGCGGGTCGGCTCCGGACATAGCCGGGCAGGGGATTGCCAACCCGGTGGCCCAGATCCTGTCAGCGGCCATGATGCTGCGTTTCAGCCTCGACCAGCCGGCTGCCGCGGATGCGGTGGAACAGGCTGTGGGAGAGGTGTTGGGGGAGGGGATCTACACCCGTGACCTGACAGAAAACCAGGCAAACGCTGTGACCACGGCTGAGATGGGGGATGCCATCGCTGCCAGGATCGTGGCCGGCACATGACACGCATTTCTACAGAATAGGGTGCCATGTTCAGGGCATTGCAGGGTAGGGATTGAGACCTGCTTTTTGCCAATCAAGGAGAATTATGCGAATCATCCGGTTTGGAGAAAAGGGACATGAAAAACCCGGCCTGTTGAACCAGGGGCGCATCGTTGACCTTAGGCAGCTCTTTCCCGACATTCCCGATGTAGACCAGAGGTTTTTCGAACAAGGCTGGCTCGAAAAGGTTGCTGCCGTGGATGCTGCCGGTGAAACCATGGATGTCCGCCTGGGAAGTCCGGTGGCAGGCGCGTCGAAAATCATCTGCGTGGGGAAGAACTATGCCGAACATGCCCAGGAGGGCGGTTTCGACCTGCCTGAATCTCCGGTTCTGTTCTCCAAGACGCCCAATACCCTGAACGGGCCGTACGATCCGATCCGCATGCCGCAAAGCAGCCGCCAGGTGGACTGGGAGGTGGAGCTTGCCGTCGTCGTCGGTAAAAGGGCCAAAAGAGTGGCCGAACAAGAGGCCTTTGATTATATTGCCGGCTTCAGTGTCATGAATGATGTTTCCGGCCGGGATGCCCAGTTTGGAGACGGCCAGTGGTTCAGGGGAAAATCCTTTGACACCTTTGCCCCTCTAGGCCCTGCGCTGGTCACGCTGGATGAGGCCGGCGACGTGGGCAGCCTGGACCTTGCCGCCCTGGTGAACGGGGCCGTTATGCAGGAGGGCAATACCCGGGATCTTATTTTTTCCATTCCCTATCTCATGGCTTATATCAGCCAGGACATCACGCTGCTGCCCGGGGACATTATTTCGACCGGGACACCGTCGGGCGTGGGTATTTTCCGGGACCCGCCCATTGTCCTCAAGCCGGGAGACGTGGTGGAGTGCCGGGTAGAAGGCATCGGCAGCATTGTCAATACTTGCCTGACAAAATGGTAGTTTCTCAAAAAGCCAGGGTGACAGTCTGGATTCCCGCCTTCGCGGGAATGACGTTTCGCTTTTAGCGCCTTGTGAACGGGTGGTTTGTTTAATATCTACGGTCCGCGTAATCCACCCACCCGCCGGCATGGATGAGCTCCCGGTCGAACCCGGAAATCGAGAAGGGGACAACTTCTTCCTGGTCGCCGGACGTGAAGGTAAAAATACCGCCTTCAAAATCCGTTTCCACGGTCGTAGTAAGGCCGGCAAAGCGGGAGAACAGCCTGTCCAAAACCGACCTGTCCATCTCCACCGCCAGCATACCGCAGTTGTACATGTTCTGCCTGAAAATCCGCGCAAAACTTTCGGCAATCACCAGGTTGATGCCGTTTACCTCCAGAGCCCAGGGGGCGTGCTCCCGGGACGAGCCGCAGCCGAAATTGGACCGGGTCACAATGGCCTGTCGGCCGGCAAGGTCGACTGCCGGGTCGAATTCTTCCATATCCAGGTCTTCCAGGAGATAGGGGGCCAGGGCCTCCCTGGTGTTCTCGGTCAGGTATTTGGCAGGGATAATTTCGTCGGTGTTGATGTCGTCCCTGTCCAGAAACAGGATGTTGCCGCTGAAGTTTTTCATGATTTACGCCTATCGTTAAAAAAATGAACCACAAAGACACAAAGGGCACAAAGATTTCTTAGGGGCTTTGAGTCTTTGCGGCTGAATATAGATCTGAGTTTGTAATTTTTCCAGCAATGGCCGTGGCTGCGGCAGTGGCCGGGCTCATCAGATGAATCATCCCGCCTTTGCCCATGCGGCCGTTGAAGTTGCGGTTGGTGGTGGCGGCGCAGATTTCCCCTTCGGCCAGCACACCGTTGCTCATGCCCAGGCAGGCGCCGCAGGTCGGATTGGTGACACAGAAGCCCGCCTCCATGAAAATATTGATGAGCCCTTCTTCAAGGGCCTGCTGAAAAATGTGCGGTGTAGCCGGTGAGACAATGGCCCGCACATGTTCACTGATGGTGTTGCCCTTCAGAACTGCGGCAGCCACGCGCAGGTCTTCGATCCTGCCGTTGGTGCAGGAGCCGATGTACACCTGATCCACGCCCCGGCCCTTCATTTCTTCCACGGGCACGACATTGTCCGGCTTGAAACCGCGGGTTGTCCGGGGGGTCAAATCGCTCACATCGATTTCCACAACTTGATCATAGGATGCATCCGGGTCGGAAGCCAGGGACTGAAAGGATTCAAGGGCCGCGGCTTTGTCGGCATTGTCATCTTTGATAAAAGGCCAGAGGTATTCGAGGGTGGTTTCGTCCGGATGGCAGATGCCGCTCGTGCCGCCGGCTTCGATGGCCATGTTGCAGAGGGTCATCCTGGAGGCCATGTCCATGTGCTCCACGGTGGGGCCGGCAAATTCCACTACCCTGCCGGCGGCCCCGTTGACGCCGATGGCGCCGATGACAAAAAGAATCACGTCTTTGGCGTAAACGCCTGGCTGCAGGGTGCCGCGGATGTCTATGCGTATGGTTTTGGGGTAGTGAAAGGCACACACCCCTTTGAGGATGCCCACCTCGAGGTCGGTGGAGCCTACACCGGCTGCAAAGGCGCCAAAGGCCCCATGGGTGCAGGTGTGGGAATCGCCCATGATCACCGTGTAACCCGGCCGCACAAATCCTTTTTCAGGAAAAAGGGCGTGGCATACGCCATTCCTGCCGATGTCGAAAAAATCTTTGATGTTGTTGCGCCGGGCCCACTCCCGCAGAATTTTGCCCTGCATGGCTGTTTTTGAATCTTTGGCCGGGGACACGTGGTCGATGACGACCTTGATCTTGTCAGGATCGAAAACGCGGTCCTTGCCGCGTTTCACCAGGTCATTGATGGCTATGGGTGTGGTAATTTCATGGCAGAACACCGCATCGAGCCGGATGACCCGGATGTCGCCGGACGGGTTGTCGACTTCGTGGGCGTCGAATATTTTTTCGGCTATGGTTTTTCCCATATCTTTATCCTTTGGATTTCATTTGCCCTTCGGGCGTCATTTGGCCTAAGGCCTAATAACAGCCGCAGGCGTAATGACTATTAATCAAATGCGATGATGCTGGTGATACAATATTTATAGTTAAAGTCAATCTTTCTGATGTTGTTATTCGTTGTCCGTCTTGAGCACCGACAAGAAGGCCGATTGGGGGATCATCACCTTGCCCACCATCTTCATGCGTTTTTTGCCTTTTCTCTGTTTTTCGAGCAGCTTGCGTTTGCGGGTGATGTCGCCTCCATAGCACTTGGCGGTAACGTCCTTTCTGAAAGGGGAAACTGTCTTGCGGGCGATGATTTTACCGCCGATGGCGCCCTGAATGGCAATTTTGAACATCTGGCGGGGGATTTCCTCCCTTAGTTTATCACAGGCATGCCGGGCACGCTCCACAGCCCTGTCCTGATGGACCAGTTGGGAAAGGGCATCCACCCTTTCGCCGTTGATCAGGATATCCAGCTTGACCATGTTGGTGTCACGGTAGTCCAGGAGCTCATAGTCGAACGAACCATAGCCCTGGGTGACGGTTTTCAGCTTGTCGTAAAAATCGTAGATCACTTCCGAAAGCGGCAGTTCGAATATCATTTCCAGCCGGTTGTTGGTGAGGTACTGGTAATTTTTATTGATGCCCCTGCGGTCCAGGCACAGCTTCATGACAGCGCCCATGTAGCGGTCCGGGATGATGATGGCAGCCTTGATAAAAGGCTCCCTGGTTTTATCGATGAGCGTCGGATCAGGGTAGAGGGCCGGGTTGTCGATGATCAACTCTTCACCGTCCTGCATGATGAGAACGTAGCGCACCGATGGCGCCGTTAAAATAAGGGACAGGTCGTATTCCCTCTCCAGCCGCTCCTGGACGACCTCCAGGTGCAGCAGGCCCAGGAACCCGCAGCGGAACCCGAACCCCAGCGCCACGGACGAGTCTTTTTCGTATATGAGCGAAGCGTCGTTGAGTTTCAGTTTTTCCAGGGCGGTTGTCAGATCCTCATATGCATCGGAGGCGACAGGGTAGATGGAGGAGAAAACCACCGGTTTGGCCTCTTTGAAGCCGGGCAGCTGCGCATCGCAGG
Source organism: Thermodesulfobacteriota bacterium (assembly GCA_039714495.1). Lineage (GTDB taxonomy): Bacteria > Desulfobacterota > Desulfobacteria > Desulfobacterales > B30-G6 > JAJDNW01. The sequence continues at coordinate 11,539 of JBDLJD010000021.1, read as the reverse complement.
GGGTGCCCTTCAGGGTGATGGTGTCGCCGCAGCGGGTGTCGCTGACGGTTTTGATGCCGGCGATCATGTAACCCACCTGGCCAGCGGTGAGCTGTTTCTTGGGGACGCGGACGATCTGAAAAATGCCCACCTCTTCAACCTTGTAGACCGCGCTGTTAGACATGAATTGGATGCGGTCGCCGGGTTTGACTGTTCCCTGCATTACCCTGAAGTGGACAATAGTTCCCCGAAAGGGGTCGTAATGAGAATCGAATATCAGGCCTTTCAAAGGTTCCCGCGCATCCCCTTCGGGCGGCGGCAGAAGGGTTACGATGCCTTCCAGAACATCTTCGATGCCGATGCCCTCTTTGGCCGAGGCAAGGATGGCGGTTTCCGGATCGAGGCCGAGATCTTCCTCAATCTGCCCTTTTACCCTTTCCACATCGGCCGATGGCAGGTCTATTTTATTGATGATCGGAATGATCTCCAGGTCATGCTCCAGCGCCAGGTAGAGATTTGCCAGGGTCTGGGCCTCCACCCCCTGGCTGGCATCCACCAGCAGGAGGGCCCCCTCGCATGACGCCAGAGCCCGCGACACCTCATAGGTAAAATCCACATGCCCCGGGGTGTCGATCAGATTAAGGTAATAGGTGGCGCCGTCCCCGGCCGAGTACGGCAGGCAAACCGTCTGACTTTTGATGGTGATGCCGCGTTCTCTTTCGATATCCATGTTGTCCAGTATCTGATCTTTGAAATCACGGTCCGATACGATGTCCGTGGACTGGATCAGCCGGTCGGAGAGCGTGGATTTCCCATGATCGATATGGGCGATTATACTGAAGTTTCTTATGCGTTGCATGTCCATGGGCGTATGTGTATATTAACCTTTTCTTGAGTCCGAAATACTTGACATGTTGGGTCGAACCAACTATACTCAGCCGTTATTATTTGAGTCTATTTTTCAGGCTGATTGAAAAGGGCTGTGAACCGGAAAATTCGATAGTATCTCAACAACCGCCAGTAAAAAAGTATATCTATCAAATTTGATTTATAACTGTCAACCCGGCGGAAATACAGATTCTGAGCTGAGATGTAAATTCTGGACCAGGCTTCATATCCGATTGGGACAAAGCAATGGCAACAGAAATTCTGATCGTAGATGACGATGATGCAATCCGCGACGCAATGCAGGAATTCCTCGAGGTTTCCGGCTACAGCACCACGGCGGTAAAGAGTGCCGAGGAGGCTTTAGAGCAGCTGGTGACCAAAAAGGTCCAGGTGGTGATCACGGACATTATGCTGCCCGGCATGGACGGGCTCGAGTTGACCGACGCCATCAAAGCGGATTACGAAGTAGACATCATCGTGATGACGGGTTACAGCGGCGACTATTCCTATGAGGAGGCCATCAGCAAAGGAGCCAGTGATTTTGTATTCAAGCCTGCCCGCTTCGAAGAGCTGCTGCTGCGCCTGAAAAGGGTGCTGAAAGAAAGGAAGCTTACCAACGAGCGGGTGCATATGCTCGAAAAGCTGAAAAAACTGTCCATTACCGATGGTTTGACCAAGCTTTACAACTCGCGGCATTTCTATAATCAGCTGCGCGGGGAGATCGACCGTTCCAACCGGTACGACCACCCGCTTTCCCTCTTGATACTGGATATCGACCACTTCAAAGTTTTCAACGATTCATTCGGCCACCTCGAAGGGGACAAGGTTCTGATCAGGATCGGCCAGGTCATCAAACCGCTTTTAAGAAAAATGGACTCCGCCTATCGGTACGGCGGGGAGGAGTTCACGGTGATACTGCCCGAGACAGATGGCAAAGAGGCCCAGACAGTGGCTCAGAGGATTCGCAAAGCAGTAAAAATGGAGAAGTTTACGCCGGAAGGCAGCTCCACGCCCGAGTCCATCACCATCAGCCTGGGCGTAACCGCATACAATCCCAAGGAAAATATTTCAGCGTTTATTCAGCGGGCGGATAAAGCGCTCTACGGCTCAAAGGAAGACGGCCGTGACCAGGTGTCGGCCATATTCATCTGACATATTTTCATGCACTGAAGTATCCAGCGAATCATAAAGCATAAATAGCAACTGAATTCTTTTTTTTGTGCCTTTAATTTGAATGCATGAAAATAAAAATTATGGTTTAATAAAACACTTTTCATGCGATATTCCTTTCTCGAAAACCCCACTGCGGAGCATATCCAGCAGATTCTGGCGCTTTACAAGTTCGAAGGATGGTGGGTAGAATCCCGCGATGACGTTGATCTTGTACAACGGATCGTCGCCGGGAGCCACTGTTTCCTTATTGTGGAGGAGGAGGAGCGGTTGGTGGGCATGGGGAGGGCCATCAGCGACCGCGTAAGCGATGCCTATATCCAGGATGTGGCCGTGGGCACGGCGTACCGGGGCCGGGGCATCGGCAGGGAGATTGTCAGGCGGCTGCTGGAACGGCTCAACAAGGACGGTGTCAATTGGGTCGGGCTGATTGCCGAGCGGGGCTCACACCCCTTTTACGAACGCCTGGGGTTCAGTGTAATGCCCGATTCGACGCCCATGGTGAGGATCCAGAGCTACAGAGATCAGAACCCCAGAGCCCCAGAGGACGGAGGACAGCAGTAGGGAGCCCGAAGACAGAGGTCAGAGGACGGAACCACAGAGCCCCAGAACCAGAGGGTAAGAAGGTGAGAATGCCTGTAGGGGCAGGCCTTGTGCCGGCTCGCTATTGCCGGATGCCTAAGTGAGTGGCTGGCAGTCTGTTTTCGGTGGAAGGAGGCTTTGCAGGGCTAAAGCCTTGGCCTACATGCCCATTCCTCAAATCAACCATGTAGCGCAGGGATTTATCCCTGCTGGGGCTGGATGCCTTACATCAATAGTATCCAGCATAGAACATCCAGAAAAAATTAGGGTGTCAGATATTAGGAATACTCTGATAGAAAGTGACAACTTTTGATCGGGACTTGATCGGCGCTAACCTGAGACCCGCAACCTAAAACACGAAACACCAAACACAAATAACATGAACTTCAAACACATGGTGCCGCCCGATTTTGCGGCGTATAAACCCTATTTCAAAGCCCAGCAATATAGGTTGTGCGGCTACGCGCTGTCGTCCATCATAGCCTGGAGCAACGAGGAGTATCAGCCCTTTGGCGCATTTGCAGACGATGCGTTGATCGTCGCGGCCGAGTTTGCCACCGAGCGAGAACACAGGCATCTCATCCTGCCCATATCCCCGAAAAGGGAGTACGGTCCCAGGGAGTTGTTTGAACTGGCCCAGGAGCTGGGGTACCAAACGTTCTGGTTTGTGCCTGAAGACTATATCGAGCGGCATGGACGCGATGAGCTGGCGCGTTATTTTTCCATCGTGCCCCATGAGGACTACAGCGATTATGTTTTCATGACTGAAGACCTGGCTTCTTTAAAAGGGAACAAGTATTCCAAAAAACGCAACCTGATTCACCAGTTCGAACGGGAGTTCGCCGCTGAAGGACGCGTGCAGGTTGAAGCAATGGGACCCTCCGTTGCCGATGAGTGCCTGGTGTTTCTGGAACAGTGGTGTGCGGAACGCGACGGGTGCGACGGTGCGGTGAACAGTGACCTGGCCTGTGAAAAGCAGGCGGCCATCACCACCATCGAAAACCTGGAGCAGATGGACTTGAAAGGAATTCTGGTGAGGCTGGATGGCGTGGTGAGCGCCTTCGGCATCTCTGCGGCACTGACGCAGGACATGGCCACGCTGCAGTACGAGAAAGCCTTTTCCAATGTCAAGGGGCTCTATCAGTACCTGGACAGGGAGTGTGCCCGGCGCCTGTTCGAAGGGTTTTCGTATATCAACAAAGAGAGCGACATGGGTATGCCCGGCATTGCCAAGTCCAAGCGCTCCTATCAGCCCGTCATGATGGTAAAGGCCTACAAATTGGTCGTGAACTACTGATTTTTCATTACTGGTTTTCTATTTTTCTAAACTTCAAACCCCGACCACTGACTACTGATCACCGGATTTTGGCTTCCGTCCTCTGTCCTCTGGTCTTTCGTGGAACGGGCAGGCACAAGGCCGGCCCCTACACGACCTATGACAAATCTCCCTACTCCTTACTGCTTACTGCCCATCTGGCCTCGGTTTCCGCCCTCTGTGGCTCTGACCTCTGGTGTTCTGTCTTCTGGCTTCACTTCCTGATACGTATTTTTAAGTAGAGGTCCCCTTTGCGGCCGTCCGGCATCTGCTTCCCCAGTCCCTTCAATTTGAGTGTCTTTCCCCCTGATATGCCCGCGGGCACCGTCACCCGGATCAGCCGTTTATGGAAGGCCCAGGGAATGTTGACCAGCTTGTAGGATCCCTGAAAGGCCTCGGAACGAGTGATGGCCAGGGTGCCGTATAGGTTGGGGTCGTCCCCCCCGCCTGTGGGGTGGATGACCTGGAGCCGGGGGGATTTTTTCTTGGTGGTGGCCCGTCTCAAGGGGCTTGTCAGGCCGGTGGAGGGCATTCTCAGGGCAACCTTTAAAAACACAATTCCGAAAATAAACCCGCCGATGTGGGCCCACCACGCAATCCCGCCGCCACCGCCGGCAGCGTTCAACAGCTGCATGGCAAACCAGATGCCGATAAAGATGAAGGCAGGAATTTCCACAAACCAGGGGATGAAGATAATGGGAATCAAGGTCAGGATTTTCGAGTTGGGGTGGGTGATAACATAAGCCCCCATTACGCCCGCCACAGCTCCGCTGGCGCCGATGGTGGGCACCATGGAGTGGATGTCTGACAGCATGTGGAACAGGCCGGAGGCAATGCCCGACAGGAGGTAGAAGATCAGGTAGCGCACGGGGCCAAGACGGTCTTCCACGTTGTCGCCGAATATATATAGCGACCACATGTTGCCCAAAAGGTGCAAGAAGCCGCCGTGCAGAAACATGAAGGACACCGGCGCCAGCAACTGCTGCCCGATGGTGAAATAGACGGACACTTCCGGCGTTGTGTAGCGTGCCGGTACGAGTCCGTAAGTGTAGATAAACTTGTCAAGGCCGGCCCCTTTGGACAACTGGAAAAAGTAAACCAGGATGTTCAAGCCTATAATGGCGGTGTTGACAACTGGATAATTTTTAGATTGCGCGGTGTCGCGAATGGGAATCATGGGCGCTTGCTCTGATAAAAATTAAATAATGGCCAGCGCATCGCGCTGGCCATTATTTAATTTGCATGCTGATATCAACCGACCTGGCCGCGTGGGTCAGGGCCCCTATGGAGATGAGGTCCACGCCGGTTCCTGCGAGTTCCTTGAGGCGCTCCATGGTGACGTTGCCGGATACCTCCACCAGGGCGCTGCTGCCGATCATGTCAACCGCCTGCCGGATTTCCTCTACATTCATGTTGTCCAGCATGATCACGTCCGCTCCGGCTGCAACCGCCTGCCCGGCCTCATCCAGGGTGGAAACCTCCACTTCGATCTTGACGAGGTGGGAAATGTCCTGCCGGGCCCGGGCAATGGCCTGTTTCACACCGCCGCAGGCGGCAATGTGATTGTCCTTGATCAGCACCCCGTCGTAAAGTCCCATGCGATGGTTGGCGGCGCCGCCTACCCGGACGGCATATTTTTCAAGGACCCGCCAGCCGGGTGTTGTCTTGCGGGTGTCCACCAGCCGGACCGGGCTGTCTTCCATTTCATCCATGTAGGTCCGCACATGCGTGGCAATGCCGCACAGCCGCTGCAGGAAATTGAGGGCAATGCGTTCGGCTTTCAACAGGGCGGCAAGCCGGCCCTCGAGTTTGATAAACGTGGTCCCTTTTGGAATGCGATCGCCGTCTTTATGGGTGGTTTCAAAGACAGTTTGGTCATCAAATCGCAGGAACACCTGGCAAGCAGTTTCCAGGCCGGCCAGGACAAGGGATTCCTTGGCCAGGATGATGGCCCTGCCTTCCTGGTCCGCCGGCACCAGGCTGTCGGTGGTGATGTCGCCCGGGCCGATGTCCTCCTCAATGGCAAGGCTTATGAGTCTATCGATTTGTGGAATCATTCCTACCATTTATCGGATCTCCCCCCGAATACTCTTTTCACTTTTGTTGAATTGACTCCTCGAACCCTTTGACTGCATCTATGTTATTTCAAATCAGCTAGTTTGTCTAGATTCATTTGCAACTTTTCCTTTTTCTGTGACAACTGGGCGTACTTTTCCTTGACCTTGGCGACGATCTCCTCGGGCGCCTTTTTCAAAAAACCTTCGTTGGCGAGTTTTTTGGACACGCCGGCCAGTTCCTTTTCCAACTTGTCGATTTCCTTCTGCAGCCTGGCCGATTCCTTGTCCGTATCGATGATCCCTTCCAGGGATGCAAAAATGGTGGCCCCGTCGATAATGGCAGTTGCCGATGCCTTGGGCTTTTCCCCGGACGCTTCAATATGCAAAGTCTCCAGTTTGGCCAGATCCTTGATCAAGTCCGTGTTGGCTTCGACCACTTTGCGAATACGCTCTTTCCTGGTGCGGAGGGTTACCTCGAGGGCAAGGGAGGGAGCCACATTCATTTCCCCCCGGATATTTCTTACCCCGGTAATCACATCGATGACAACCTGCATGGCCTCTTCGGCTGCCGTATCCCCGGCCAGGTCCTTGGCTTCGGGCGTGTCCGTGGGATATACGGCTTTCATGATGGACCCTTCGGTCCCCGGCAGCTTGCGCCATATCTCTTCGGTAACAAACGGCATGAAGGGATGCAGCATGATGAGGGTGTCGCGCAGCACCCGCCACAGAACAGACAGGGTGGCTTTTTGGCTGGCCTCGCCTTTCTTGCCGTACAGGGCCGGCTTTGCGGCTTCGATGTACCAGTCGCACAACTCATGCCAGACAAAATTGTAGGCAGCGCTGGCAGCTTCGTTGAAACGGTAATCATCGAGGGTTTCAGACACCTTGGCTGCTGTTCTGCCCAGGCGGGAGAGTACCCACCTGTCTGCCAGGGATATTTGGTCTGCAGGAATGTCGGAGAAGCCTTCCTTGAGATGCATCAAAGCAAAGCGGGTCGCATTCCACAGTTTATTTACAAAATTGCGGTACCCTTCCACCCGTTTTTCAGACATTTTGACATCGCGCCCCTGGGCGGCAAAAGCTGCGAGGGTAAAACGAAACGCATCTGTACCATATTTGTCGATGATGTTCAGGGGGTCGATGACGTTGCCTTTGGACTTGCTCATCTTTTTGCCGTGCTCATCCCTGACCAGGGCATGCACGTAAACATCCGTGAAAGGGATCTCTTTCATGAAATGGATCCCCATCATCATCATGCGCGCCACCCAGAAAAAGAGGATGTCAAAACCGGTGACCAGTACGGAGGTCGGGTAAAAGGTTTTCAACAAGGGCGTGTGCTCAGGCCAGCCCATGGTGGAAAAAGGCCACAGGGCCGAACTGAACCAGGTGTCGAGCACGTCGGTTTCGCGGGTGAGCGCCTTTTTGCCGCAGGCCTCACAGGCGTCCGGCGCTTCCATGCGCACCATCACTTCGCCGCAGGCGTCACAGGTCCAGGCCGGTATCTGATGGCCCCACCAGATCTGCCGTGAGATGCACCAGTCCCTGATGTTGTACATCCACTCATAGTATGTTTTTTTCCAGGTTGCTGGTATAATGCGCGTTTTACCGCTTTCCACCGCCTCTATGGCTTTTTCGGCAAGCGGTTTGGCTTTGACAAACCACTGCTTTGAAAGATTGGGTTCGACAATGGTTTTACACCGGTAGCAGTGGCCGACGCTGTGGGCATGGGGTTCTATCTTTTCCACCAGCCCCTGGGTCTGCATGGCTTCGACCACGGCTTTGCGGCACTCAAAGCGGTCCATCCCTGCAAAACGACCGGCTTCCTCAGTCATGAGGCCGTCATCACCGATAGCTTTGATGCTGGGCAGGTCGTGGCGTCCGCCGATGTCAAAGTCGTTGGGGTCGTGGGCCGGCGTGATTTTCAAAGCGCCGGTGCCAAAAGACATGTCCACATACTTGTCCTTGATAAAGGGGATTTCCCTCTCTATGAGCGGCAGGATCAGTTTGCGGTCACCCATATCGAGATATCTTTCGTCATCCGGGTGGGCTGCCACGGCTGTATCCCCGAGCATGGTTTCCGGCCGGGTGGTGGCAATGATCACATGGCCGCTGCCGTCTGCAAACGGGTATTTGAAGTGGTAGAGATTCCCGTCGATGTCCTCGTGCTCCACTTCGAGATCGCTGAGAGCCGTGTGGCAGCGGTGGCACCAGTTGATGATGTATTGTCCGCGGTAGATGAGCCCCTCTTCGTACAATTGAACAAACACCTTGCGCACTGCCAGGGACAGGCCTTCGTCCATGGTAAAGCGTTCACGCTTCCAGTCGCAGGAGGCCCCCAGTCGTTTAAGTTGGTTGATGATCGCGTCGCCGTACTCCTTGCGCCATTCCCAGACAGCCTCGATAAATTTTTCACGGCCCACCTGGTGCCGGTCCAGACCCTCTGCGGCCAGTTTCTTTTCCACTACATTTTGGGTGGCAATGCCTGCGTGGTCGGTGCCCGGCATCCACAAAACATTGTCCCCCTTCAGCCTTCGGTAGCGGCACATGATGTCCTGCATGGTGTTGTTCAAAGCGTGGCCCATGTGCAGTACGCCGGTCACGTTGGGGGGCGGGATAACGATGGAGTAGCTCGGCCGGTCGCTTTCATCGCTGGCGGCAAACAGCTGTTCCTTTTCCCAGTGGGCATACCACCGTTTTTCCACTTCGTGGGGTTCATAGCCCTTATCGATCAAATTGGAACTCATAGGTTTGTATTCTCCTTGTACCTGCGGCAACCTCGACAATCGCTCAACTTAGTACCTTAATTGTAATTTTTATGTTTTTAATGGCAAAAAATAAAATCAATCACGAAAACACGAAATCAGGAAAGCACGAAAATTTTCATGGTCCTTTTCGTGTTTTTGGACTTTCGTGTTTTCGTGATAAATGATCTTTTTTTTCCGGTTTATCCAGGTTTGGTATTTATAGCTTTATAAAACTGCAGAGGACCCCGCCCTCACGGACGGGGTCCTCCGGCGCTGTTTGTATAGGTTCTGAAGTCAGTCTAATATATCTTTCCTCAGCTTATCAAATTCTTTTTGCACGGCGTCTTCGATCCGCTGTTTGATGATGGTTTCAAGCTTTTCCTGTAAAATCCTTTCGACGATCGCTTCCACCCTTTCACCCAGCGTGCTGTCGGCAGCTTCAAAGGGAACATCCTCTGCTTCGCCGGCCGTGGATTCTGTGTCGTCGTCACCGTTCAAGATGTCCCGATTCAGTTCGGACGTAAGGTCGAGGCCGAGATTGTCCACCAGGTCTGTTTCGGGTTCTATCAGTTTGTCTTCATCGATCAATTCGCCGTTGTCCACCAGGATGGCGGAGTCTTCTGGTGCTTCATCTGATGCATCCGTCAGCAAGGATGCATCCACGGCGTCCTGTTCTTCCATGGCTGTTTCTTCTGCAGTGCCGTCCGTCTCATCCAGTGTGGATTGGATATCGTCGATCAAATCCAGAATCTCCTGGTCGTCGGACGGCCCGGGAACAGCGACTGATGGTGCTTCTTCGGAAACGATGTCGCCTTCTTCGGCGGTTTCCTCGGTCAGGTCGAGAATGTGGTCTTCCTGTTCCGGTTCAAGGCCCTCCACCGTTTCGGAAGATGAGATGGCATCCTCCAGGCCGCCATCAGCAAGATTGGAGAGATCCAGGAAGTCATCTTCTTCACTGTCTGGCTCAACATCGTCCATAAGGTCGAGCACATCGTCCTCTTGGAAAGCGTCCTGGTCGACCGGTTCGGTGAGGTCAAGGACTTCGTCCGGGGCTTCGTCAGGTTCTACTGCGTCCAAAAGGTCAAGCAAGTCGTCTTCTCCGGATTCGTCCTGGTCGACCGATTCGGTGAGGTCGAGGACTTCGTCAGGTTCTACTGCGTCCAAAAGGTCAAGAAGGTCGTCTTCTCCGGATTCGTCCTGGTCGACCGGTTCGGTGAGGTCGAGGACCTCCTCCTGGTCATCGTCAGGCTCAACCGCGTCCAAAAGGTCGAGCGCGTCGTCCTCTCCGGAGTCGCCCTGGTCGGTCGTTTCAGTAAGGTCGAGGACCTTGTCCGAGTCTTGGACTGGCTCAAGAGCATCCACAAGGTCGAGCACGTCGTCCTGATCCTCAGATGGCTCCACGACCTCCAGAAGATCAAGAACCTCCTCGTCTTCGCTATCTTCCTCGTGGACAGCTTCGGTGAGGTCTATAATGTCTTCGCCTGATTCCGGGGCAGACGGATCGGCGGTGTCGGACAGATCGATGATATCATCATCCGATGACGATGTTTCATCGTTAAGGTCTAAGATGTCTTTGTCTTTTTCCGTTTCTTTGCCAAAGGGATCGTTGTTTTTTTCCATATCAGTCCCCGTTTACTGGAATCAGAAATGACTACAGCCATTTATAATAGGTGTATTTTATATGATTTCAAGTGATGGACACAGTATAAAGATTAATTTAAAAATAATACCATATAGCAGCTATCATGTCAATATATTAAGATATTTCGTTAAGTTGAAAAAAAATGAAATTCATGGGATAAGTCGTAATCAGGATTAGAGGCGAGCTAAAAAAGTGTGTTAGAGCGGCGAAGCCGCGTTTCATAAAAGCGCGAAGCGATTTTATATTTTGAGACGATTTTTCTCCCCCCAGGAACTCGAGGCCGGTAAATCGGTTGTCATCGGCGGTTCGGATGCCATGCATATTTCCAGAGTGCTGCGCCTGAAGACCGGTGATATGATAGCCGTCTTTGACGGCAGGGGGCATGCCTTTGAATGCCGCATAACATCGGTATCCCACGATGCGGTGGCCGCAATGGTCGAAAAAGCCAGCGTTTCTGAAACAGAATCCAGTGTTCACATCACCTTTGCCCAGGCCATGCTTAAAAGCAAGAAAATGGACACCTTGATCAGGCAGGCCACGGAACTCGGCATATCACGGTGGGCCCCTTTTTTTTCGGAAAGGTCCGTGCCCACACCGGACCGCAAACGGCTGGCGGCCCGGTTGGAGCGGTGGGGAAAGATCAGCCGGGAGGCGCTCAAACAGTGCGGCAGGGACATTTTCATGGAGGTTCTCCCACCCACGTCCATGGAAGAGGTGTTGATGACGGGACAGGCCTGTGACCGTAAAATCATGTTCTGGGAATGCGAATCGTCCTCAACTGACGCAGCTGTACCCATGGCGGCGGATCAGATACAGAGCCTCATGGTTGTTGTTGGGCCGGAAGGGGGATTTTCAGCACGGGAGATCGATTTGGCGACCTCCCTGGGATATGAAACCATGTCCTTGGGCCCCCGGATCCTCAAAGCGGAAACCGCTGCAATTGCGGCGGCTGTCCTCATGCAGTATCGTTTTGGCGATATGGGCGGACGATAACACTTGCTTTATAGACGGATCTGAGGTGTTCATAGACAAGGCGTCTAAGGGTGAAGTCGTAGTGTTTTACTTCGAATCCTTAGCAACGCCGCATATGGACGCCTCAGGTTCGTCCGAATCAGGTAAAATTTTCTTGACAAGCTAATTTCTGTTTATTAGAAACAGTTCT
>JBDLJD010000020.1:0-41260 GCA_039714495.1 Thermodesulfobacteriota bacterium | reverse complement strand
TTAGTACTTTCCGATAATATTGATGAACACGCCCTGATGTCTGTAGTCCAGTTGCGTCAGATCATCTGAAAAATCGCTGAAATTATAGCCGACGCCAAATTTTACATGGTTGCCCACATGTCGATATAAACCTACCAGTGCGCCGCTGCGTCTGTCTTGCGCATCCGGCAGATCAAGCCAACGCCCTTCGATCAAGGCATCCCAGCGGTGGATAAAGTGCCAATCCGCCCGCAGCACATATAAATGGGCGCGGCTTTTAAAGTAATCAGGTTGTGCTCGATCCGTAGCTACCTCCCCATGGCGATAGGCGTACTTGCCACCCACAGTCCAGCGGGATGTAAGGTCGTACATCAGATCAACCGCGCCTATGTGGCTGCGTTGGATATAGCCAACCGATGTATTCCCGTCAGGCATCTGATCTGCGGGAGGCAAATTGTAGAAATAGGTATATTTAAGCAGTACATTCAGACGGTCGTGATAAATCGGGCGATATCCACATCCCAATACGGCTTCGGTATAATCTCCGTCAAATAAATCTCCCAGAGAGCTTTCGCTCAGGCTGTAATTGAATTTTCCGAGAAGTCGCCAATCCTGCGAAATCTGGTACTTGAGATTGTTTTTAAATAGCCACGTGGTGCGCTTGGTGAAACTGGTGTCTGGCTGCTCATTCTCATCGACCCTGTATTCCAGACCACTGGCCAGTTTTACATGATCAAATCCATATCCAACACTTCCACCAATGGTTTTCCGATTGATTTCAGCAGCGGTCTGTGGATCCTTGAGAGAACCAAAATCAAGATTCGCCCCTAAATTGAGCCGCTCTGTAACAGCCAGGTCCACGCCCGTGGAATGGGTCAGTCCGGTCGGAATATCACCGTGGCTGTAGCGCTCTTCGAGGAAGACGCTCATACTGTCTGAATAGCGGGTGCGGAAACCGGATGTCAGATTGCCCTTCCTGGCCAGCAAACCATTGTCCGAACGTTCATTTTCCAGGGTATAATTCTGATACAGCGTAGTCTTATCCGAAAACAGATAATCGGTTCCGATCTTGCCGGCCGGTCCAAGATCGCCTTCGGAGACTTCACCCACTAGATTGAGCCGTTCGGTCAACCGCAAATCACCGCCGACACCGGCGCGTCCGTTTTCATCGCGGTTACCGGTGGTGTTGACCGTCTCCTGTACGAAGCCATAAGTCGTCCAGCGTGAAAGCGAATCGTATTTCATTTTGACTACCGCATCGGTCCGTTCGCCCACTTCCTGCGTTTGGGGAGGGCTGGCCGAGTTGTCCTCACGGTTGTCGTGCCGCACACCCGTGCTCAGGATCCATTTCTCGGTCATTTTGTAGTCAAGGTTCACTTCACCGGCATCTGTTTCGAGCCCTTCCTGCTGGACCTGTTTGTCCAATTTAGCACGTGCTTCAAAAGATTCTCCAAGCGGCATTTCCGCTGTTCCACCGTATTGGGTGACATCCCTGTCAGTGGTTTGGCCGGGAGCCGCATAGCCCGCTTCTCTATCCTGCCGGTAAAATGTAACCCGGCCGCGTCCGTCTTCGATGATATCCTTGACCCCTAAACTGACATCGATACGATAAGCCGAGGCTTCTGTTTCGTTGTCATCTAAAGGGTCTGCCGCGTCAAAGATGTATCCGCCGTCATCCGAGTCAGCTGCGCGGCCTCCCGGGCCTTCGGTGCGGCCGGTTTCTATTTTGATCCAAGACTCGGATGATCCGCGCAGGGTTAGATCCGCGCCCTGCAAGCTGTTTTCCGTATCCGCTTCCTCATCCTGATTGGCGGTAAAGCCTATCTTGACATAATCGTTGAGCCAGTAGTGGAGCCGCCCGCCTGCGGCCAGCGTATCCGGATCTTCAAACCCTGGCGTGAATTCATAGCGTGCCACCAGAAAAACCGGGTTGCCGCTGATGGATTCGGTGGCAACCAGCAGGTTGTCATCAGCCGTGGTGGACAGGGGTTGCGCCATCAGAATGCGCCCCTGCAGGTAGTCTATGTCGTAGTCGAGGGCCGGCACCAGGTTTTTTACCCCCAAAACCACTCCGGAATCCTTGTCCCTCACTTCGATACGCAGGCGCTCTGAACCTGGCAGAACGTCCTGCCGACTGAGGTAATAGAGCGAACCGCCCGTACCACGGAGCTCATCGCGTCCGGCCACGGTGCCGGGGTCGGCTGCGAAGCCGTCAACCAGGAGCCGCGGCTCGCCGAATATGGTGGTTTCCAATGGCTGGAAGTGCAGGTTGGCGCCGTACAAACCGCGGTCCACATGGGACAGGTCATTATCAGTGTACCCGATCTTGTAGTTGCCCCAGAGCCCGTAGGTTTCGTTCTTTTTCATCTTAACGTAAAATTTACCGCTTGTCGGTGCATCTTCCGTAACAGTACTGTCATCGCCAAAGGTCGGGTAATGGTAATCCGGGTCCATGCGCCGGAAAAGGGCGTCCGGCGATTTTTCCATGAAATTTGAAAAGATCTCATCAAAAGGGCCTTCACCTGTATCGGCGCTGGCTGTGAGCTGCCAGCCATTGTTGAATTTACCTTTCGAGTAGAAAGCCAGCCGTCCTTCGATGCTTGAATCTTCGCTGTAGCGCGGCACATCCGGAGCAAGCAAAGGCGCCGGGCCGTTGGTATCATTACCCGATATAGTGAGGTCGGCAATGCCCACGGTGAACCAGTCACTCGGTTTCAAAACCAAGTCACGTAAAAACAACTCGCCGTTGCCAAACTTGTCGAGCACGGCCAATTCTACGGTGTGCATTCCGTCGGGCAGGATTTCTTCAGCCACAAAACGACCCTCGCTGTCCACAGGAACCCGGTATCCGGCCATCCAAACGCCATGCTCCTCCGGAATTGTGTGGCCGTGAGCCTGCACGGTACCTCCGCGAATCGGAATGTTGCGGGTCTCGATACGGCTCTCACCATAGCCTGTCAGAAGTTCCTGTTGGGAATCCGTCTCGGCACCCGGCGGATCTATATGGTCGACCACCCACATTGGCTGGCTGCTTGTTTCGTCAAAATGCCCCTCGGCATCGTACACCCTTACCCGGTACTGCAGCCTGATGTTCGGCGCACCAAAGGAATCGAACTGTGCCTGCCATTGCGCCATACCGTCGGCATCCATCTCTACAATCGCCAAAGGTTGATCATGGACCGATTGTTCTTCTTTGAATATTCTTACCTCAGCGCGTTCAATGAAGCTGCGATAGTTGGTGTACAGGCGAAAATTCACCAAGTTCTCGACAAACGCCGTATCCGGCGAATCCTGGTAACCTATCGTGGCCGGCCAAGCGGTGACATTGAGTCTCGGAACAACCTTGAGACTGTCGAATTTGAACTGGATTTGCGTGTTTTCCAGGGCCACATCGGTGCAGCGCTGGACATCCGCACTGCATTTCCCGGGATCGTCGAGTGGTGCGCCGTCCACCGTGATGCGCATCTGATTCAAGGCAAGAGGATCTTCCGTTTCAACCTCGCGGGTCAATGGACTGACCTCAACACCCTCGTAATCATCAAGCTGGATCAACTCATCGTAGACCACCTGCACCCTGACACGCGAAATGTCGGACTCGATAAAGCCGGCATTAACCACGTCGTCGGACTGAACATACCCGCGACCGTCGAACTCGGCCTGCTCTGTGCTCAGGCCCATCTGTTCACTGACCGCCTGCATGGCCCGGCGTGCGCGCGCCATGGACAAACCGATGTCATCACCGTAAATCGCTGCTGTACGCCGATCCAAACGTTTGTTGTCGGTATAGCCGACAAACTTCAGCCGCACATGGCTCTTATCGTTGATTTCATTCATGAAGCGCTGCAGTTTATCGGTGTACCCATCCGGTATGACAGGCCTGCCCTTCTCGAACAGGATTGCATCAATGCTTCCGCTAGGGGAATCGTACACGCGGGTAACGGTTTCAGCGCCGGCAGCGCCCGGGCACAATTGAGGTTCGTCAGGCAGGTCCTCCAGGGGGTCATCGTGCCAGAATTCAACCTCTATGCGCCGGTTCAGCGCCCTACCCCGCTGGGTATCATTCGATGCCACCGGTCGCGACGCCCCCTTGCCCTCGCTGGCAACAGCGCCGTCGGGCAATCCCAGACTTTCCTGGACAGCCAGCGCAGTGCGCCGCGCCACGGCTTTGGAGATCCCGTTGTGGTCGCCGTAGATGCGTTTGTCCCGACCCTTCAACGGCGTGTTATCCGTATACGCGTTAAATTTGACCATCAGGTTCTGTTTACCGCGCAGATTGGTCATTGCCTGGCGGATCTGCTGCAGAAACGGCGCAGGCACATCCGCCATGGCCTGGTCATACTGCAGGGGCTGAACCAGATTCTTCACGCACGCACGGTGGGCATGGCCTTCCTTGTAGCGCAATTTGCACACCGTTTCGGTGCGGCATATCTTCATGCGCTTTACCTGGCGCGGAACGACCACTTCCTTCTTGACCCGCTTGTCCACAATCTCGTCATACCAGACCTGTACTTCCACACGCCTGTTAAGCTGACGCCCTTCTTCGGTTGCATTGTCGGCCACTGGCCGGCTGTCGCCAAGCCCTTCGTAGGAAATGGCTTCAGGCGGAAGATTTAGCGCTTGCTGGCAATACTCGGCGATTGTTCCCGCCCTTTCCCGCGAAAGCCCGAGGTTGTCGCCGTACTGTGCTTTCAACTCGCCGTGGAGTTGAAGTGAGTCTGCATGTCCGATAAAATGCAACCGCAAATTGGTTCTATCACGCATGCTGTCCAGCACTTCCTGCAGAAGATTTATGTATTCCTCCGTTATCTGCACATCTCCCAGTCCAAAATAAACGGGAGGCACTAGGTTGTCGAGTTTAACCGTTTTAAAATCCTGCTCGACGACCTCGCGAATTTCCGTGCGGTCCCCTTCATCTTCCTCGAATTTTGCCGGATCGTGGATCCATGCCGTGGAGGACTGGTCGGCCGGCAGGTGCACTTCGGTTGGTTCGCCTGGAGCGCCTGATTCTCTCATACCCGGTTCCAGGGCCGAAGCCATTCCAACTCCCGCTGCGTTACAAATGCTCAGGCATAGGACAACCACGACCCGATTAAGCATCGGCTTCATAGAAAGGAATGATATGAGAGATTTTCGTTCCATCTTTTTCACATTAACGATCAGTAACCGGCGCCCCTCGCCGCCAAAAAACTTCAGTTTCAATCGTCAGGCGGTATTGGCCATCAGACTGGTGCCACTTCCGGCCAATCTCCTTCTTCAATGCAGCCATACGCTTTTTGACCAGGCCTTTTCGTTCCACATCGGCAAGGTAAGACAAGCGCAGGATGGACGGCGCCTTATGCAATTCTTCGATCAGCATGGAAATCCTGGGCTTCCACTGCAGGCGCATTGCACTGCTGTCGGGCTCAAACACGCCGTCGGCTATATCCATGCGGACAACTCGATGGATGGTGGCGCCGAAGTTGAAGCGCAGCATTTTACCGCGGGTAGCCCGCTGGACTCGCGGATTTTCAGTGGTCAGGCGATAACCTGACGGCAGGCTCCGCTCGTCCAGTTTGAGAATGAAATTGCTGCCGCGGTCTTGGTCGGGTACTGCCGCGCAGGTGATGTGGAAGCGTCCATGCTTGTCGGCAGTTGCGATCAGACCGCGGGCCGTCACTACACGAACACCGGCCAAGCCTAATTCGCCGCTGTCTTGCCACCCGTTCAGGTTGCGGTCGTCGAATGCCTTGCCGATCACATCAGTGCAGTCGATGTCCGGGTCGGGGACGACCTGCACGGTGGCTGTCGCCTCCCCCGAGATTCTAGTGCCAATGGCGCTGTTGAGCACATAAGCACTGTTGACATATTCACCTTCGGAAACACCTGAGCCGACGACCAGCAGCATCTGGAATGTGAGTAGATCGTTGACTTGAAGTTCGAGGTTTTCCCAAACCAGCTCCTGACCGTTGATCTGCGGCTCGAGCGGGTTGTTGTTCAATCGGCTGGAACCGGACACGTACTTGAAGCCCGCCGGGAAGCTGTCGACGACGCTGATGTCGTACAATGGTACGCCGTACACATTGTTTACCGTAATCGTGTAGGGCACCAGCTCCCCACGGGTCACATTGATCAGGGATGAGGTCTTGGTGATGGCCACGGCTCCGTCAAGAACCGGGTCGATGGGAATGGGGTTGTTAAAAACCTGGCTTTGACCGGGCACGCTGGCATCGTCCAATACAAGGTGCAGATGATAGACGGTTCCTGCGGTGCGTGGCTGGACCGAAACCGGCGGTACTCCGGCGTAAGGTGTCACCTCGCAGTAATCCAACGTAGCCGGGACCGCATCGCTGACCGTGCCGGGACAGGCCGGCACAGAAAACGGCGATGTAGCCGCATTACTGGCAGGAGGAATGACTTGGGACTGCGCTGCCATGTACCCGCTAGCCGGCGGTGTCACTTCGATGAAATAGGTGCCGCCTGGCGGGCATGCTGCATCGCTGAAGTTGAGGTCGAACTTGTAGAAACCGTCCTGAGCCGTGATCTGGGTCTGCTGGAGTGGATCATCGAAACAGAGGCTCGGAATCGCCGCTCCGGTTAGCGCGTTCACCAAAGACAAGGACGCGCCGGACACCGGAACACGGGTGATCGAATTGTATACAGTACCGTTGGGCCAAATCGGGAGATTCAAATTCATTAGAATTCCGCCTGAGGTCACCGTAATACCGCTGATGCGCTGCGGACCGTTGGTGAATACGGAATCGGCATATCCGAGCGAAGGGGCATTCGGCCTGGCACCGGCCGCATAAAAGCGCAGTTCGTAGAACTCGGTAGACCCCGCGTTAGGGGCCACACCGGCAAGTCGATAGGTACCTTCGGCACCCGTCCGGACCGTTGCGAGCAGCTGATTATTGCGATACAACTCGACCAACCAGCCTTCGAGATGACTTTCGTTGCCTTCATCGAGTTTGTTCAGGTTGGCATCATGCCAGACGACACCATTGAAGGTGGCGCTGCTCGGCGTTCCGCCCACATCCAAACTCACTGCAGCGGTTTCTGTCTGGGCGGGGTTGTTCCACCGTACAACACCGGTATTGGTGAGCGTCGTCCCTATGGGCACCGACGGATCGATCTGCACGCGGAACCGCACCACGACAGAGCTGCCCGTTGGCAAACTCCCGTACTGGGAAGCATAATCGGCAGAAAGGACCGTCCCAGAGTAGCTGACGCCAACCGGTGAACCATTCAGACTTGCCGAGCCAGGGATGTAGCGCACAAGGCCGGCCATGGAACTCAGGTCGTCGGTCACCACCACTTGTGTGGCGGGCCGGCTGCCGATATTGTTCACGCGGATCACATATTCTAGCTCACTGCCCGGGGTCGCCGTACCACCGCCGACTATGAAAACTTCCTTGACAATATTCAACAACTGTTCATCGCCCACCACGATCTGGGTAGGCTGATCACCATTGGCGTCAATACCGTCGGCATCGGTCGGCTCGTCAAGCGCTTCGCTGGTGCTCACAACCCCCTGGTTACTGATTATGGTTGCAGGTGGAACGCCGGTATCCACCCGAACATCGAAGGTGACCACGGCAGTGGCCCCAATGGACAGCGTACCGTTGCCCGAACCGGGCAGCGGCGGCGTCAGGTCGGAAGAACTCACGTCGATGCCGGCGAGCAGAGGAGAATTTCCGCCGTCAGGCCTCCCTACCGGGAGGTTGTTCAGATAGACGGAATCGGGGATATAGGTTGTGTCTGCAGGTACCGCGTCGGTAATCACCACTCCGGTGGCAGGGGCGGCCCCCATATTGGAGATGACAATGGTGTAGCGCAGTTCATCACCTGGGTCCACGAATCCATCACCGTTGTGATCCTCTGAAAGCTGCACTGTCTTGTGGGCATCCACCAGCGGAAAATTCCCTACCACGTTCCGGGTCGGGTCGTCCTCAATTGCAGTTGCCGGGTCATCGGACGGCTCTTGCGGCATCAGGCCACTGCCCTGGCCGTCGGCATTGACGAAGCCCTGGTTGGCAATGATCGTGCCGTCAACCACATCACTGTCAATCACCACCTCAAAGGTGATGAAGGCTACATTGGTGCTTGTGGCAGTGGAATCGGCCCGCATGTAACCCGTGGTAGCGTTCTCGGGGGCGTTTATCAGCAGGCCGCTTTGCAGGGGAGAGACGCCGGGCGACGGATCGGCCACAGGCACCCCGTTCAGGTGCGTTGTTCCGGGGGCATAGGTGGTGTGGATCGGGATCTGGTCCCGCAGGATCGTGTTGATGGTGTTCTCGCTGCCGACATTCTTGACGGTGATGGTATAACGCAGGGTATCGCCGGCCACCAGATCATCGGGGTCGCCGGTCATGTCCTGGGACGTTTTCCAGATCTCGAAGGCCGGCGAGGAACTGATCAGGGTGGCGGTCTGGTTGCTTATTGCGGAAGCCAGGTTGTCCGCCGTCAGCTGGGCATGGTTCAGCACTGTCAGACCGCTTTGGATCACGGCTGCCAGTCTTGCCTCGAACACAATGGTCACTGTGTCGTCGGCGCCCCCTTGGGCATCCAGGGCCAGATTGCGAATGTCGACGATACCCGTGCCGTTGGCACCGCCCATGTCGTCA
The DNA here is from genome assembly GCA_039714495.1 of Thermodesulfobacteriota bacterium. Lineage (GTDB taxonomy): Bacteria > Desulfobacterota > Desulfobacteria > Desulfobacterales > B30-G6 > JAJDNW01. Next base: position 32,681 of record JBDLJD010000020.1, on the reverse strand, counting down.
GTGTTGGTGGTATCAGCGTTATTGTCGGAGACGCTGATGATTTGCAGGCTGCCGGGAGCAAACTGCGCAGCCAGATCGTCAACCACCGCTGTGTTGGTCAAAGCCACAATACTCTGATTGGTGAGAACGAGGGTGTAGCGCAGCGTATCGCCGGGTTGGGCGTTTGCCCCCGGATCCTCTCCTGTGGTCGCGTTGACAACGGTTTTTATGAACGAGACTTCGAGCCGAGTAGTCGCCGTCTGGGTCGCAGGACCGGCAAAGTAGTCGTTCACCGCCGGCGTGCCCGTTCCAGTGCGCTCGAGAGCGCTGTCGCCGTCCAGACCGGTCCATTGGGTGATGGCGCTATTGGTCAGTTCCTGCCCAGCTTGTACGCCGGCAAGCACCCGTACGTCATAGGTCACGGTGACCACCGTGCCTTCGGCTACGTCGATGTCTGCATTGGCATCTGCCGAACTCCAGATCAATGCCTGGGCTGTATTAACCCCATCTCCTGAAACAATCGGGTCGGCAATGGTGTTGCCCATGCCGTCCACCAGTGTGGTCCCGCCCTGATAGGCCAATCCCAAACTCAACGTATCTTCAATAAGAATATCAAAGGCGTCCGAAAAGTTGTCGCCTGTTGCACCGCCATCCGCGATGAGGCTCAGGCTGTAGCGCAGAATATCACCGGCACTTGGCGGCACACCGGGGTTGCTCGCGTTTGTCACCGTTTTGGCAATGGCCAAAGAAGGTTCGACGATGGTCACCGGAGCGCTGGTAGAGGCAGTATCCAAACCTGCCGGCATGTTCGCATACGTGTAGGAGGCCGTATTGACGATGCTGGCACCTGCATTGGCCTGGTCATTGTTGACAACCCGCGTTCTCAGTGTGATGATGACCTGTTCACCGGCCGGGATATTGGAGATCTCCAGGCGCACATCCCCCGGTGCTACGCTGCTGTCGGTCAGCGTTACCGCAGTGCCGCCTGCATCCACTGCGCTGGCGCTGAGATATTCCAACGCCGGATGCAGGCTGTCAACAACCACTACATTGTCCATGGCAGTGTTTATGGGCACTGCGGGAACTCTGATCTCGTAAACCACCTCATCGCCGACAGTTGCTTCTTCCGGCGATACAAGGGTTTTCAACAACTGCTCGTCGCTTACCAGGTTTGCCATCCACACTCCCGCAAGGTCCCCCGGGGAGTAGATACGCCCCGGCCTGGAAAGCGGCAGCGACCTGTATTCGACCAACCTGGCCTGGTTGCTCCAGCTCGTCGAAATCGCAAGATCCGTGTGGAAACCGATGTCGTAATCCACGAAAAGGCATTCACCCGGATTTATGGGGGCACTGTCCAGCAGCGATATCCGCATCTCGCCGCCGCGGGCAGGCAGGGTGATGGTGTAATCGGCGCCTGAATTCAAGATAGTTGTGCCGATGGTTACCACCGGCTGGTTGACGGCAAGGTGGCTCTCGTCAAACTGCGGCGCCAGCTGATCCGTGATCACCACGCCGTAGGCGGGTGCAAGGCCATCATTGCACGACGAGAGCCGGAAATTCATTACATCGGTCGCAATGTTGACCTGGTAAGGATCCCACGCAACGCCGGTGCCGATGCGACCTGTCCCCTGATCGATCTTACTTATGGCGCCCATCTGTGGTTGACGCACCTCAACCGTTTCCGTCGCTGTCAATCGGCCGGAATGGACAACCGGATCGCCGCCAGTGTAGGAGAGCCGTGCCAGGTTACTGCGTTGTATGCTGGTTGCATAATCCACACCCACAGGCGGTGCGTCGATGACTACGCCGGCCACATACCGAATCACCAGCGCATCGACCGGTGTTCCGTCATTGCTCGGCGTATTGGTGATATCACCGAATTCCCATCGCAGGGTTCCAGTTGCGCCGGCAGCAGGTTGCGCTGCCAAAGTGTAATTGAAATTGGCGCCGCCGATAATGGTGAAGCTTTGCAATGCCATTCCTTGCGGAAGGTCATCTTCCACAACCACATTGCCGGTGGTGTATTCCTGAAGACTCAGTGTCAAATCGTAGCTCGCGGTGTCACCGACACGGATAACCGGATCGGCGGTACTGGGCGGTATTTCAGAATAGGTATCTTCGAAAACCACTTTGGCCATGGACGTGTTGTCGATGGTTGCAATGGAGATAGAAGCCGGGCCAAAGCAATAGTCATTTAGGGGATCACTTGCCGGACAACCGCCACCGGTGCGCTCCGTTAGGGATCCGCCGTCAAGCGAGGTCCAATCCACATAAACGCTGTTTTCGATGTCTGTGCCGGCCACCGCTTCCAAAGTCACCTGATAGGTCATCACCAGGATCTGGCCGACCGGGATGTCGAGCGTGAAGTCGCCGTTTTCGCGGCCCCAGGCAAGGCTGCCACCCGGGAAGGCAGTTGGTATCGATACAAAACCGGTAACGTCGACGCCATTGATCTGTGCAATGGCTGAACCGGGAACCAGCGACAGGTTCGTGGGCAGCGTATCGACGATGTTGGTGTCATAGGCAGTGGAGCTGCCATTGTTGGTAATGGTGATCTGGTATTCGAGGACATCACCCACCGTGGCCGGATCTCCGGGCATTTTACTGGCCGGCGAGACGAAACTTACCGACTTGACGGCGGAAAGATCCGGTTCGACTATGGTCATGTCCGGAGTGCCGCCGGTGCCGCCGGCCATTTGCGTCCCGTTGTTGCCGTTCATGCGGTTGTAGGTATACGATGCATTGTTTGCAAAGAGTAAACCGCTCTGGTTGGGCATTGTGTTTTGTAGCTCTACTGTGATGTTGATGACCGCCTGGCCGTTGGGAGGAATATCGATGCCGGTTGCCGCGTCCTCAATAACCAGGTTGGTGGCATTGCCAGTATTGCTGAGACCCCATACGCCGCCAGACACAACCGTTGCACTCACGAAGTTCATGTCGGCATTTGGCAGACTCAGATCGTCTAAAATCCTGACATCGTAAAGGGGCACGGCAATGGGGGTTGCCGGCACTCTGATTTGATAGTTGAATTGTTCGCCGATTGTGGCGCTCCCCTGGATGTTCTCCTTCAACAGCGGGCCTGGCGCCTGAATTATAACCGTGGTGGGATCGGCAGGGTCACCGGGTGCGGCGATGCCGTTTATGTACGGGTCATCGCTTAAGGCTGTGATACCGGTGGCCTCGAGCGCTGCCTGATTTTCGACCACGGTGTTGCTGTTGAGGGTTGTTCGCAGGGTGATCTCGAATTCAAAGACGAGCTCGTCATCGACCGCCACGTTCAGAGGGTTCCCATCACCGTTTATCTCCAACAGACCTGTGCCGGTATTGTAATTGTAGATGGCCCCGACTGGCGGCGGGATCACCATGTCAAAAGTGGCTAGATCGAAACTTGCCGGGTCCAACTGATCACTGATACTGATCCCGTTGATTGTCTGGTCGACATTGAACAGGCGTACCCGATAACGCAGCCTGTCACCCGGTGCAGCGGTAGCTGCAGGGTCCATGCCGCTGTTAATATTTGAAACGGTTTTCTGAAAGTAATAGCCTGCCAGTGCCGTGGTTACCGTCTCACTATCCTGGAAATCCTCCAGGCCAGGTGTGCCGTCTGTTAGGGTCCGGTCGTACTGGCGACGGCCGGGAAAACTGCTGTTGCCACTGAACCATTGGGTCGCGCCCGCAAAATTGGTAAGAGCCAGCCCGTCCTGCGTAACGTCGGCATTGAGCTGAGATTGGTAAGTGACAACCATGTGTTGGGAGGGACCGATTACGGCTGCCGCAGATACCATGGTCAGGCTGAGCTGGCACGGAGGAGTATCCGTATACAACACCGAATAGTCGGCGCCTTGAGTTAAAAGTCCTGAAACCGGGGTGATACCGTCAGCGGCAAATATTTGCACACTGAATCCTGGTGCTGTCGAGGGGTCGTAATCGCACATCTCCGCAGGTATCTCGTCCAGGATAGTGGTGTTCCAGGCATCGCTGGCGCCCATGTTCTGCAGGTCAATGTAATAAGTGATCGTATCACCGAGATTCAGAGCTGTTTCGCTGCTTGTTTTGGTCACCACAAGGTCGGGTACGGCGATGATCATGGACTCAGAAATTCCCCATTCGCCAGGAAGAGGCTCATAGAACACACCGTCGATAAGTCTCCCGAACGACCACTTTGCGGTGTTGGTAAAGACCGTCCCGGGTGCATTTGCCGGCAAGTCATCAAGGACCACCGTGATTTCGAGGACAATCTGTTGCTCCGCAGGGATAATAGGAAGATTATTGAAGTCAAAGGTGAGTGCACCGCCCGCATTTGTGAATACAGGCGCCACAGGCGTGCCGCTCTCCTCCCAGTACGCGTTATGGCCAACATAGGTCAGCGCTGCACCTGTAGCATTGAGGTCATCGGTCAGAATGATACTGTGCAAGTCGTTCAGCGATCCGCTGGAGTTGATTACGGCCCCGGTACCGGCGTCAAACAGGACCGGTATTGTGAGTGTGTACGTAAAGGGTATCCCGATGGTAGCAGACGGTGCAGGGCTCTGCTTTACAATTTTCTCTACAGGGATTAAAAGGTTCTGGCACCCTTCCTGGATCGCGCTGGAGGAGCCGTTGACAAACCAGATCGTATGGCCGGCAACGGTGTTGCAGGCCATCTGCCCGGTGTGGAGAACATTATCGAAAATGACCAGATAAGGCGTAGGATCGTTATTATCAAAGCTGAAATTGGTGCTCATCCCGTTTGGATAATTTATGATACTACAGTTGGTATCTATTTTGATATTATCAGGATAGGGATAGATGTTGCCATCGATCACTCCGTTGTATGGGGCATCAGAACAATTGGCCTGGTCAGCGTTAACAACCGATGGCACTCCTATCATCAAAGCAATGAGGATCAGCGTTGCTAACAAGAATTGATATGACGATAGCAATGGACAGTTGGATTTATTTATTCTATGCCAACTTATGAGTGAACTTTTTCCCATCAAATCATTAATTCCCTAAACTTTATAAGCAATGATACTGTCCAGAAAAACAAAAAGCCTCCGGGGGCGGACTCTCCCAAAGGCTTTGACAGCAAGTTTCGGCAGCCCGGCGATCTTAGCTTAATAAGCTTTAGACCCGTGGCTTTGCGTCCCCGCCTTTCAACGAGTTTGCCCATTCGATCAATATTTTTGTAATTAGTATACTAGTCTTTTAAATTGCTTGTCAACTATTTTTCCTTTTTTCCTTTTTAGTGTTTCTATTTATCACTACCAGTAATTAATTTGAATACGGTTCGTCAGACCATTTTATTAGCCCGACAGCTATGGCCATAAGACCAAGTGGTAAAATGAGATTCGGAAACTCGGGTGCGTTTTCAATTATTAGCTTGAAACCAATCCATATCCCTTGAAATATTGCAAATCCAATAATCATAATTCCGGCAAGTTTTCGCGTCATTTTGATCCCCCAAAATATTTTCCCATTTTTTCACCTTTTAATTAAAGAAGATATCTCATTTTTGATGACACCATTTGGAGCCTAAAAACAGAAAGCCTCCGGGCAGACTCTCCCAAAGGCTTTGACAGCTAGTTTCGGCAGCCCGGCTGTCTTAGCTTAATAAGCTTTAGACCCGTAGCTTTGCGTCCCCGCCTTTCAACGAGTTTGCCCATTCGTTCTATATTTTGGTTATTAGTATACTAATCATCAAAACTACTTGTCAACATAATTTTATTTTTTTATTTTTTAGTTTGTTTTTTCTTTGCTACCAGTTGATATTACAGTGGATGCAATGCTGGCATAATACTGATTTCGGATTCAGATCTGGGCATTTAATTGATGGTGTGGTATAGACATATACAGGTGAGAGACCGGGAGGTAACAACGGTCAGAATGCACACTATTTGCACACCCTGCTCTTTGGAAGGTAGATTTGAGAGCAGACTTGACGCCTTAAGGTTCATGTGGCTGCGTGATATAAGGAAGGGTGATAATGGGCAACTGGTCTCGTGAAAAGTACTTCAAAGCCCTCAAGTTTTCAGCTGAGGCTCATAAAGGTCAGCTCATGCCGGGAACCGATCTGCCATATGTGGTTCATGCGAGTCTTGTTGCAATGGAAATCCTTGCTGCTTTGACAGCGGAAGAGGTTGATAGGCCAAACATTGCAGTGCAGTGCGCTTTGTTGCACGACTGCCTTGAGGATACTTATATCATCTATGATGAAATTGTGAATAAATTTGGCGGCTATGTTGCTGACGGTGTGCTGGCGCTATCAAAAGACGGAGCTGTGGGGATTTCTGAGGATGAACATAAACGTCATTGGCTACAACTTAAAGACAGTCTGCATCGTATCAAGAAACAGCCAAGAGAAATCTGGATGGTGAAGTTGGCAGATCGTATTACGAACCTTCAGCCCCCACCCAGTCACTGGAATGACGAGAAGATTGAACGGTACAAAGAGGGTGCTGAGCTGATACACCGGGAACTGGCACCAGCCAGTGTGTATCTGGAAGAGAGGCTGAGGATGAAGATTGATAGTTACCCGGATGGATAGCCGACAACAATATAAACAATGGTGGGTTGTTTTCACGCAGGTATTAAAACAAATAGCTTAGCGTCATAGCGGGTGGCACTGGAAACGGTGCCACCCGTACCATTATTTCCCCGCAATAAGCCCCGGCATATAACCTCTCAAGTTACCTGAGGGTAAGGGGGCACACGCTTATTGAGTCACAAGGATACGTGGAAAGCAACAGTTTATCGATCTCCCTTGAAAATCCCGATCATCTTTTTTGCCATAAGAAAAACTTGGGAAAACCTGGAAGGGATATCAACCTTTTTGTAATTATAAAAAGATGAACAACAATGATGGCAGCGACGAATCTCGGCACCCATAACCAGAAAGTGCCTATTCCCAGAGATAGAAACAGGACTGGATCTTCGATAATGGAATGATTGATGCCGATGGAAAGCTGCAGGCGCTCAAGCTCGTCTTTTGTAAATTTTCCTTCTTTGGCTTCCTCTACGATGACAGCTGCGCCGAATGTCAATCCGAACATTACGGCGGTGATCCACAAAAAGCCGGTCTGCTTGCTGAGTCCAAATATTTTCAAGACCGGTGCCAGCATGTTGACAACATGATCGATCAGATTGTAATTTTTCACGAATTCAAGAATGAGCATCAATATCATGACGATGGCCAACATTTTTCCTGAAAGGATCAGGGTCGCTACGGTCCATGTTTTGACCATCGCGAAAAACGTCGCCTGGATCATGACCGGGGCATCCGCCAGTGCATTTGCCGCTGTGTCATGGCCTAAAAACCTGGAGGCGACCATCACCGCCAATATGGAAGCGACCATGCGAATGACCGTAGCCTTAAAAAACGGGAGCCCTGATTTGCTTTGAACCACTCCTTCCTGAATCAGGTTGTGGGAAATGATCAGGAAAATAGCTATAAGGGTCATCTGGTCCACGGTCAGCGCTAAGGGGACCATGGCTGCAATCCCACCGTAGATTCCGGTGAGCACTCCTGCAATAAGGGGAATGGCTGCCATGGGAGGCAAACCGATCGCCCCCATAACAGGCTCCAACATAAAATCTAACTTGCTTATCACGTTAGACCAGGCAAGTAGCGCTGTACAAAAAGAGATGGGCAAGATGATCTTCAGCATCCATAAAAATCCGCTCCATCCCTTTGCAAAGCCGGAGGTTATGCTATACTTGAATTTGTTGTTCGCGTTCTGCATACTTTTTTCTCTATTCGCCATGCATAAGGAAAAAATCCCGTATCATGGTAACTATCATGGAATCAAGCTTACATTGAGGCCCAATTTAGGTTATAATCTGTGAGAGCAGGTCTGAAACGGTATTCCGTGAAAAAAGGGATTGCAAAACCTTTGTGATACGGCCATAGAAATATCTGATTTATTTATAAATGGTTATACAGACCACTGGGGGTAAATTATGATCAGGGCTAAAGACATTATGACCTCCGACCCTGTCGTGGCAACACAGGATTGGGACGTCAGCAAAGCAACCACCATCATGATCGAAAAAGGATTTAACGGGCTTCCGGTAATTGATGATGCCGGCAGGCTTGTGGGCATCATCTGCCAGAGCGATCTCATCGCCCAGCAGAAAAAACTGCCTTTGCCTTCCTTCTTTACGTTTCTGGACGGGCTGATCAGCCTCAGTTCCATGAAATCTCTCGAAAAAGAGGCCCAGAAAATCGCCGCAACAACCGTAAAAGATGCCATGACAAAAGATCCTGTAAGCGTTTCGCCTGATACCGGCATTGAAACCATTGCGGCCCTGATGGTGGATAACAACCTTCACACCCTGCCCGTTGTCGAAGACGGTAAAGTTACGGGCGTTGTGGGCAAAGAGGATGTCCTGCGAACGCTTGTCAATGGTTCCGGATGAATCGCTCACATTAGGGCATTATATTTAGGAGCAATATTATGGACATTCAACAACCAGCAGGCCACCTTGACCAGATGATCCGCCAGACGCGCGCGCATCATGTGAGTTTGAGTTCTTTGGCAGACAAAAAAGCCAACATGATGCTGACCATAGCATCCCTGATGATTCCCCTTTCCACAAGGTTTCTGTATGAAGAGAAATCTCACCTGGCGGCGGTAACCCTGATTGGATTTTGCGTGCTCACCATAGTGCTGGCAGCCTATGCCGCAATGCCTAAGTTAAAAATAGGAAACCATAAAAATTCGAAGGTCGATAAGGATAAAACCAGTTTCAACCTTCTCTTTTTTGGTTCTTTTACACGTATGGATTACAGCGAGTACGAAAATGCCATGGAAACCATGATGAGCGATCCCAACAAGGTGTATGAAACCCAAATAAGGGAAATATACAGCATGGGGCACTATCTGGCACAGAATAAATACAAATTCGTTCTGTTTTCCTATTTGAGTTTTATTACAGGGATCCTGGTGAGTTCGACCATTTATATCATCGGGTCGTATACCTGATATAAAGGGGAAAAACAGAGCACCCGCAGCAGCCGACGTTGAGCACTTTTTTATACGGATCAATCATTTTTGAAATCTCGTTGATCTGCTTTCGTTTGGCTTTTACCATGACAAATACCCTTTCAATACGGGTCTCGAATATAATATTTTGCAAACCATTAGGCTACAGTATCTGTCTTATTTCCCGGAGGAAGTATTGGTAAACGACTCGAAATGAGTTCTCCATCCTGATTTTCAGCTCGAAATCTACTGCCCCGCTTGACAAGGCCAAATCTCGAAGATCCTGGATCAAACTGGCGCCATCGACACCCTGACTGCAGCAGTCGGAGCAGCGCCGGCATCCAAGGCATAGCCAGATGGCGGGTGTATTCAATAGTTCTGTGACCATGCCGAGATTGACCATGCGCACGATGGCGCTGGGGTCGAACAGGCGTTTATTACCGGATATCGGGCAAGCGCTGCTGCACTCACTGCACGTATAACAATGGGTTGTAGAACAAGATTTATTCAGTAATTTTAAAGTGTCGGGATAGAGTTGCCCCACACCTTGGCGTATGACCGCATCAGACAGGTAGTCTTCCTGATTGAGCCATGCTTCCACCTGACCATCCAAAAGGGTTTCGATCTCCCCTCCCTGAATGCAGACCGCCACCGCGTGCCAGCGGATTTTCTGAAAATACATCCAAAGGCGCTGCATGTGTTGAACCGATTCCCAGGACACATATTTTTTGAATATGGCCGCCCTGCGGGCATATTCGATCATGGCCCAAGGCTTGACCACATTCGGACAGACATGCCCGCAGCGGCGACAACTGATGCAGTACCAGATTTCCGGCAGCCACAGCAATTCATCCAAAAGACCCAGGTTTGCCATGCGCACGATTTTTTGAGGCCGTAAGGTGCGGGTGTAAATATTGACCGGGCACTCAAAATCACACGAGCCGCATGTCCAGCACGCTTGCATTCCGGCCGACGAGGCCTCATCCACCGCTCTTCTGTTTTCAGTACGGGGGATGAGAGGGCCGTCGCCCTTGGGGTAAATCCTTTTACTGCTTACGACGCTTTCCAATGCCGGCCTCCCTTGAAGTGGAAACGTTTCGATAACTACATTGTAGCATATATTGTCTCGCACATCAATAAATTGATCTAAGTCAAGAGCACTGGTTTTTTAGATGTTCGATCCTGGGGCAATTGGTGTAATGCAACCAGCCCCAGCAGGGATAAATCCTTGCGCTACATGGTTGATTCGAGGAATGGGCACGTAGGCCAGGACTTCAGCCCTGAATCGTCTGACTTCTGACGACTGACCTTTGTGTCCTTTGTGCCTTTGTGGTTTGCATCCTGGCCGGGTATCTTTTCACCACAAGACACAAAGTACGTAAAGAATTATTTCAGGGATCGGGGTGTTTTTCACGTCATGCCCGCGCAGGCGGGTATCCAGGGCTTAGGGTTCACCGCTTTCTGGATCCCTGCCTTCGCAGGAATGACGCTGGTTATACGTTAAAACTCCCCGACCCTTGAATTATTTACTGATATTTTCCGGCCGGATTTTAATCGTCCTTCTCCTTCAACCCGGCCACCTTAGAAAACGCGTTTGCAAAGCCTTGATGAGCAGGTGATAAATGGCATTCAGGCCAATGGGAATTTTTTCAAGAAGATTGACCATCTTGTCCTGCCGCCGCTTATGAACAACGACCTCCTCCAGCTTGGGCATATGGTAAAGCGGGTCCATGATTTTCCTGGCAACCTCCCTGCCGCTGATGATCGCAGGGGCAATCCCTTCACCGGTCAGCTTCGACGCCAGTCCAGCCGCATCCCCGGCCAGGAACCTGTTCTCGCCGAACTGGCAGCCTTTGTACAAACAATTGACAGGGAAGGCACGAAAGGTCTCGCTGTCCATGGGGTAGCCCTTGCGCCCCATGTAATTTCTGAGAATCCGCACGGCATCCCTGGATTTCCACTGCTTTGGATTGTAGTAAAAACCGATATTGGTAAGCTTTTTATGCGGAAACTCCCATATATATCCTGTTTTAAAAGCAATCCCATCCAGCCGGAAATGCATGTGATCTTTTATCTCGTCTATATCATAATATATGCCCGCCATGTATTGGGAGTCGATTTTCAGATGCCGCCTCACCATGGAAGTGGACCCGTCCGCACCCACCAGGTAGCGGTAGCCAAACTTGCCGGCACTGGTAGCCACATGATGCCTGTCGATCTTTCTTACGACAGTTCCCGTCTTGATGCAGACGTTGTCGGCCTTGTCCAGGTGTTTAGCCTGATATTGGCCGAGTGCTTTGCGGTCGATTATCTTGATGAAAAGCGTGGTAGCAAATGCATATCGCCTGTCACGCACAAAGACGTTCACGGCATTGAAAATTCGTGCCTCTGTTTCCGGCAGATCAAGCAGTTCCACGGTCTCCACGATACCGCCCGCGCATGGTTTGGGCCCGATGCAGTCATTTTTTTCCAGAATGAGAACCGACAGGTTCGAATCCTGCAAAACGCGGGCGCATTCCAAACCTGCCGGCCCTGCGCCCACAATAATGACATTGTAGTGCTCAACCATAGCGTTTCCGATTCTCCAAAGCTAAATCTACCGTACGATAAACCATGGCTTTTTTTCAAGCACCTTTACACGTGTTTATACAAGTTCGGAAATGTGGCACACGCGGGTATTGAGGCCGTGCCGGCGCACGCCAAAGGAGAGCTGGATGACACAGGCCGGGCAGGAGGTCACCAGGATATCGGCCCCTGTTTTCTTGAGGTTGTCCATCTTGCGGTCCAGCACACGGCGGGACAGGTCGTGGTGGGCCACGGCATATGAACCGGCGCCGCCGCAGCACCAGTCCGCTTCCGGCAGTTCCCGGTAATCGATTCCGGGTAGTCTTTTCAATATCTCCCGGGGCTCCCGGACAAGTCCCTGCCCGCGTGCAGCGTGGCAGGGGTCGTGGTATGTCACGGTGAGCGGGTGGTTCTCTGCAGCCGGTAGGGGCTGGTTTTCAAACAACAGCGTCACCATGTCGCTGACCCGGTCCACAAGCAAAACCGTCATGTCGTGCAGCCTGTGCCCTTCCGGGAAAATAGTCGCATATTTTTTCAGAAACGAGGCGCAGCTCGAGCAGTCGGTAACGATGACATCCAAATCCCTGGCCACAACAATGTCCACATTCCTTTCAGCCAGTCTTTGTGCGGCCCCCATATCGCCGTAGGACCAGGCCGGCAGACCGCAGCAGCCATTGTCGAGGATGTGAACCTCTTTGGCAGTTTTTTTCAACAGCCCAAGGGTGGCGTTGCCGGCTTTCTGGGAAATGACATCCACGCCACAACCCACAAAATAGCCCACGCGCATTGATTCGCCCCAGCCCTTGTAAACACCCGGCTTGTTTTTATCCCTAAACGCCCGGTTGGGAAACCGTTCCACAATCTCATTGGCCTTGGGCAGGTTGCGTCCGAATATCCGCAAAAGGCCCAGCGCCTGGGCCACATCGGAAAGCCCTGAATTTTTTCCCAGGGCCACGGCCCGGGCAGCCCAGTGCAGCCGTTGGGGATACGGCAGCAGGTGGTCGAAAAGCAACCTGTGAATGGATTTGCGACCGACCCTGTCCAGGTATTCCGACCGGGCTCTCAATACCAGGTCCGCAGTGGGGATGGCCGGGAAGCAGTTGGCCGTGCAGGCGCCGCAAAGCAGGCAGTCAAACAGGGGCTCCTCGATATCCGGGCCCCACTCCAGGCGGCCCTCGATAATAGCCCGCAACAGGGCCAGCCTACCCCTGGCCACGCCGGATTCATGTCCGGTGGATCGGAAAATCGGGCAGGCCACCTGGCAGAAGCCGCATTTGTTGCACTGGGAAATGTCGTCGTAACAAGCCGCGATATCCACTATACATTCCCCGGCAAACGCCCTGGAGAAAATATATTCCCCGGGTCCAGAACAGTTTTCAATCTGTGCATGATGTCCCACTCCGGCCGGTGCCGGCCAAACACGTCATTGTCCTTTTTGAATTTCCCGGACGCTTTTTCCATAAAGGCATGGCCCCCCTGTTCAGCGGACAAGTCTGCAAGCCTGATCCAATCGTCGCCGGTCATCGTTTCCAGACCCACCAAAGTCCTGCCATTGCCCAAATCCAGAAAAGGGTAGTGCATGGGCAAGGATGGCGTGAAAGCCGCAAACAGATCCGCAAGCTGATTGATGGGGGCATCGGCCCGCAAAAGAAAATCAAAATCATCGAGCAGCTTGTATGACTCCGCGAACCTGCCTTCGATGGGATCGTAATCCTTAACACCAATGGATTGCATTGCCCCTTGCTGCAGCAGCCGGTCCGCTCGTTTCACCTGGGATGCAACGCTCCTCGCGATCCCTTCGAACCCGATGGACAGTTCCCAATGTTCCGCGTCCCGGTCAAGTCCTGTTGGTTCTGCCGGTACCGCAGCAATGCAGGTGGGCCACAGATTGGATTGGATAATGTCGGCAGTGGCCTTTGCGCAGTCATTTAGCGTGCCATGGGCTGTAATGGAGCAGCAGCGCTCCGGGAGGGTGGCCACCTTTAGGGTCATCTCGGTGATCATCCCCAGGGTTCCGGCAGACCCGACCATGAGGCGGGTGATGTCGTAGCCGGCAACATTCTTGACCACCTTGCCGCCTGCGGAGATAAACCGCCCCCTGCCATCGACAAACCGCAGGCCGAGCATAAGGTCGCGCACACTGCCGTAAACCATTCTTTCCGGGCCGCAGGCAGCGGTTGCCGCCAGGCCGCCCAAAGAATGCGCCCAGGTTGCAAAGGGCGGTCTGAGCGGCAGCCACTGGTTGTGGCATTGCAGTTCTGCCTGCAGCTTTTCCAGGCTCAGGCCGGCACCAATGGTCACCACCTGGTTGGGAGGGTCATATTCGATAATATCATCGAAGCCTGAACTATCCAAAAGTGCGAACGTTCCGGATAAACGGTTTCCAAAATCCTGGCGGCTGCCGTTTCCCGTCGGCACCAGCGCCTGCTCTTGGGCAGCGGCAGACTGTACTGCCTGAACGACGGCTTCAAGCGCATCCCCTTTACCGCCGGTATCAGCCGGGGCCTTCATTGCCTCGCTATCCAGGCCTTTGGGAGGAATGACCTTGCCGGGATTCAACAGGTTCTTAGGATCGAACGCATCCTTCAAACCCTGCTGGAAATCGAGGTCTTCCTGTGAAAAAACCATGTACATGGCTGCCTGTTTTTCAACGCCGATGCCATGCTCGCCGGATATGGTTCCCCCCAGCGCAACGCATGCCTCCATGATTTCCCAGCCCGCCTTTTTAACGCGCTTCATCTGTTCGGCATCCCTTGCATCAAACAGCAGCAGGGGGTGCAGATTGCCGTCCCCGGCATGAAAGACGTTGCCGTAGGGTATGCCGTACTTCTCGGAAATCTCAGTTACCTGGTTCAGGGCTTCGGGCAGTTTGGTGCGGGATACGCTGCAGTCGTTTACCAGGAAGCTGGGCGACAGGCGCGCCACGGCGCCAAAGGCACCGCGCCGGCCCTCCCAGAGGCGGTTGCGCTCCGCGTCGTTCCCGGCCTCATTGATTTCCCGGCAGCCGTTCTGCGTACAGAGCTCACGAATGCTTTGGGCCTGGTGTTCGAGTCCGGCGGACGGGCCTTCGACTTCGATAATGAGTACAGCAGCGGCATCCCGCGGATACCCGCAGGCATAGGAATCCTCCACGGCATTGATGATGGGAGCATCCATCATTTCCAGGGTGGTGGGCACGATACCGGCACCGATGATGGCAGACACCGACCGGGCGGCTGCGGCAATATCATCGTAGATGGCCAGCATGGTGATAATGGCCTCATGCGCGGGCAGGATGCGCACCGTTATTTCAGTGACAATACCGAACGTCCCCTCGCTGCCGGTTATGGCCCCCCGCAGGTCATACCCCGGCGGGTCGAGGGCCGCCCCCCCGGTATGTATGATTTCACCATCGGGCAGGATCATTTCCAGGCCCAGAACATGGTTGGTAGTAACACCGTACTTGAGGCAGCGCGGGCCGCCGGAATTCTCACCAATGTTGCCGCCCAGGGTCGACACCTTCTGACTAGCCGGGTCCGGGGCATAGAAAAAATTCAAGGGGGCAAGGGCGTTTTGAAGTTCCAGATTGGTCACCCCTGGTTGGGCGACCGCATAACGGCTTTGGGGATATATGCCGAGGATGCGGTTGAACCGCGACAGGCAGATGATGATCCCTTCGGGCAGCACCGTGCCGCCGGAAAGATTGGTCCCAAAACCGCGGGGCACGAATGACACCCCGGCCTGATTGGCCGCAAGCACAATGGCGGCCGCCTCTTGGGTGTCGGCCGGGAACACCACCACACCCGGCTGGCCCCAGGCCAGGGATGCATCATAGGAGTAGAGTTCTGTGCCTGCCCGGCCCACCAGCACATGGGGCTTGCCCACGATCGCCTGCAGGGTTTCAATAAGGCGGTCCGTTATCATCTTGCATCTCCGTGCGTTACCAAATCTTGTAGAGAACAATTTAAGTTTATAACGTCTGTCTGCCCGGGGTCAAGCATGGCCTTCACTTTACCTGGATTGATAGTCTCAATGAATCGGCTAATGCTCTTTTCAACCTGCAACAGCAAACGTTACCTTCGTTGACTATGATGTTTTATAATAATTAATAATGATCATTAATTATTATCTTGTATTTTAATGGACTCTATGTATTTATTCTTATTTTAATTTTTATTTAATTATTTTTATAATTATTTATTATTATTATTTTAAATATATCACATATCCAACGGCTAAGGTTCTTGACAAAGACCAACGCTTGCTTAGAATATTTATATGCTCCATTGTACACATTTACAGGAACTGGTACCATGCAAAGACTGACAAACGTCGATCAAAGAAAACTTCTCGCAAACCGCTCCTCCAATGAGAGTCAGCGGCGTGCGCCCAGGCGCGCTGTGCGTCCAGGGTTGTACGTTATCTTTAAAAAGACACCCCGGTTTCGCATCATCGGCAAACCTCAAATTCTTCACACGGCAGCTCTCATCGATATCAGCTCTGAAGGGCTGCGAGCACGCTATACCGCACCCGACAAATGGTCCAGTCCGTTTGACCACATTGCGATCATCGACGCCGACAACATGGTGATCGTGGATGACATCTACTGTAAAATCATTTCGGATTTTGAGGTTAACTATACGCCAGACAGTGGGCACGACAGGGTCTGCGGGGTCAAGTTCGACCAACTGACCCGCCGGCAAAGGGCAATACTGGCAAGATTTATCAAGAAGCACACTGTCAGGGCGGAAGAATCCTCCCAGTGGCACGTCCAGTTCGACTAAAAAACAGTTAACAGGAGGCTCTAAGCTATACGCAGTTAGCCACCCTTAACCAATTTCTGATAACGCTTAAATCCGGACTCTCCCTACTGCCTACGCCATACTCCCTACTGTCTTCCACTAACGGATTCGGATCTCGGATCTCTGGAAATCGGCCAAGGTATTTAGAAAAAAATCCTATGTTTTACACCCTCTTCGCCGTGTAGCGAAAATCACAATGCGGCGCCCCTTCCATGAGGGTCTGGGTGCGGGCCAGCTCGATCCCAGTGTTGAACCCCTCGATCAAGGCGTAGTCCCGGTTGCAGGAGAGCAGGCAGCCGAGTTCCGGTATGCCCAGGTCCTTATACATTTCCGCATACCGGCACCGGGTCACATTGAAATGCAGGTTGTGCGAATCATTTTTCAGCACATCCAGTTCGAGGGCATTGTCCTGAGACCAGAACTGCAAAGACTGCATAAAGTGATCAAGGGTATTTCCCCCCATGGCCTGCGCCAGCTCCGCCCCTTGTCCGCGGGCAATTTCAACGATGGCGTCCCCGATGACCCTGACGACATCCTCTCTGCCAAAAACGTTGCCCAGTGCTTCGATAACAGGGATTAAAATGCGTGCTTCGACTTCCCGGCGTACCAGCACACCGATCTGCTGGGTCAGGGTATCCGGTTTTGTGTTTTTCATTTCCTTATCCATAAAGCCTCCCTTGCTTGTTCAATTGGCAGTGTATATATTATCATTGTCTCAACCATAAGCGGTCAAGACGAAATTCGATGAGGGGAATGATTGGTGATCGAAAAAATCATATCCAGCGGGCACACAGGCCCGGAAAGGGCGGCTCTGGATGCAGCCCTTAAGTACGGCATCCCCCATGCGGGCTGGATACACTATATCCGCAGTGAAGAGCGGAATGACTTGCTGGGCACCTACAATCTGAAAGTCATCCCTGCTTTGGATCCCAGGGCGGCCATACAACAGAATATTGACCACGCCCACGGGACCCTCATTCTTGCTCCGGGAAAACTGTCCGGGGATTCGGATTACGCCCGGCACCTGACTTTAAAACGCGGGCTGCAGCTTTTGGGAATCGATCCGCGGCAGTATTCCCATATCGAAGCCGCTTCCCTGATTTCCTCCTGGGTGGAGATGAACCGTGTATCCAGGGTGTACATCACCGGCAGCGACGACGAGGCCTTTGGCTGTACCTACTGCCCCTCGCGGAAGATCATCGATGCAGCGGTGATGCTGGTCCTTACCAGGCCGGCACTTGCCCCTTTGCGGCAGTCACATGAAGACAACAGCCCTCGTGGAAACCCTTCATGGCCCGTTACCATACACCAGGCCGTGGAGAGGCTCGTTTCCGATCTTTTTCTGAAAGATAAAACCCGTATTTCGGCCATGGAACCGTTTGAACTGGATGAACTCCACCCGACGCTGGGATTGTATATAAAAGAGACCTTTGGCCTGTTGAGCGGCAACCGAAGGTTGACCAAGGCCTGCATGCAATCTGCCCGGGTGGATGCAATGCTTCCGGATGAGGCGGCCGCGATCATTATCAAGCAGCTCTGGGAAAAGCTGCAGGTTACCCACAAACTCAGAATCTTATAATTTAAATTCACCCCGCTATGAAAATAGCGGGGTGAATTTAAATTAATGAGGTGACGTATGTTGGAAAAAATCATATCCGGCGGTCAGACGGGCGCCGACCAGGCGGCTCTGGATGCGGCCATCAAACTGGGCATCCCCCACGGGGGCTGGATCCCCAAAGGGCGTTTAACCGAAGACGGCCCATTGCCGGCCAAATACGACCTCAAGGAAATGCCCACCCAAAGCTACCCGGAAAGAACCAAAAAAAATATCAGGGAATCGGACGGCACGCTGATTCTTTCACACGGCATGCTCACCGGAGGATCCGAATTCACCCGCAAAATGGCCCTGAAATACCAGAAACCCATGCTGCACCTCGACTTCAACCGCACAATCCCCTTTGAGGCTGCGGTGGTCATCAACAACTGGATGGTGGATCACGACATCAGCATCCTGAACGTTGCCGGCCCGCGGGCCAGCACCGACCCCAATATCTATCGCGCCGCCATTGACATTATCGAAGCTGTTTCGTTTCTGAACCTTTCCGAGAACAACCCCATGCAAACCAAGGATGTTGGGGCCGGTGAGGTGGATAAAGAACTTCCCCGGGATATCCAGGCTGCCGTGGCCGACATAGTTGAAGGCATGACCCTGAAGGACCGGACTGCCATGGCCAACCTCACCGAGGGGGAACTCGCCCCCCTGCAGCTGAACCTGGGCATGTATATCCGCCAGCAAATGCCCTGGTGGTTCACCAGCGAAACCTTCAAGCGTTCCTGCGAAGAGGCCGCCCTGGAGGAAGGGCTGGATGCATCCAACCCCCCCATGGTGATCATCAAGAAAATCTGGCGGCAGTTAAAGAAAACGCACCGGTTACGGCTCGTTAAGTGAATTTGAACCACAAAGACACAAAGATCACAAAGATTTCTTTTACACACCGCATAAAACATTCAGAATTCGGCACACAATTTAGCAGGGATTAACAGGCTATCCCGCAACCCGCTTTGGCAGGGTTGAAACCCTGCGCTACATGACCGGGCAAAGAGATGTATGGCGATAAACAATGAACAATAAAAGCGTTATGAACGTAGGCCTGAGCGTTAGCCCTGCCTCGGCCTTGCCGCTGTTATCCGTCTTCTGTGGCTCCGTCCTCTGGAGTTCTGTGGTTCTGTTCTTACCATTTGACCCCTGATCTCTGACCTCCGGATATTGGATGGTCAGACATCTACCGGGTCTCTTTGATCCGGCCGGTTATCTGGAGATACCCTTCCGAGTCGATAAAACCCATGTCCCCTGTATGAAGCCAGCCATCCTCCCAGAGCGCTTCACTCTTACCGGAGTCGTTTAAATACCCAAGGGTCAGCCACGGTGATCTCACCACCACTTCGCCCACGCTTTTTCCATCATGGGGAAGCGGTTTTCCGTAAGGGTTAATGATTTCAAGATCGACCAGGGGGGCTGGAAACCCTGTGCGGCACCTGACGCTTACCTGCTTGCTCCTCTCCCAATCAAGCATATGCTCTTTCAAATTCGACACTGCCAGCAGAGGACCGCTTTCTGACATACCATAAGCGCTGCATATATTTATATTTTTCTCCAGAGCGGTTTCACACATCCCTTCGGGCAATGCCACTCCGCCAACGACGACCTTCCATTTGGAAAGATCTGTCCTGCAGATTGCCCTGCTGTTCAACAACATGCGAATAATGCCGGGGGCACAAAGGGAAAATGTCACATCTTCCTTTACCAAAAGCTTAAGCAGCGCATCCGGTTCATATTTTCCAGGATACACCTGCTTGCTTGCCATCATGGTAAACAAATATGGCATGCCCCAGGCATGAGCATGGTGCATGGGTGCAAGGGGCATATAAACATCTCCGGAATCAAGGGACATATCTGTCCTGGGGGAGCAAAAGGCGGACATCAAACCGTAGGTATGCAACACAACCTGGCGGTGGCTGAAACACACTCCTTTGGGAAGCCCCGTGGCGCCTACGATATAAAAGCAGGTGGCCATGGCATTTTCGTCAAAATCGGGAAATTCATACTCATGATGACAGTCGGCGATCATCTTTTCAAATTCGGCATAAATGGCTAAAGACGATTTGATAGCCCGGTTTTCATCCGTAATGAGGATGAAGGTCTTGACCGTATCGAGTTTGTCCTTGACGGCTTCCAACAAGGGCAGAAAATCTGCATTCACCAGAATGACGTCATCCTCCGCATGGTTTATGGTATATGCAAGCTGCTCCGGTGCCAATCCGGTGTTGATCGTGTGAAGTACAGCGCCGATTGCGGGTACGGCGAAAAAGCATTCCAGGTACCTGTGGCTGTCCCAGTCCATCACGGCGACCATATCCCCCTGTTTGACGCCTAAATCGCCAAGGGCGTTGGCAAGCTTTGCGATACGTCTTGACAAGGTGTCATAATCATAGCGGACCTGATCCCCGTAAACGATCTCTTTGCCGGAAGAATGGGTCAGGGCGTTCTTCAACAACTGTTTGATCAATAACGGGTATCGATAGGCACTTGGCGTTGTCTCGATTATTTTGACGGGCATGGCGCCCCTTCTTGCAATGAGCAAACGACCACCCGTGAAAGCGTGGCTTTTTTATGGTACGACACTTTTTCGTGAAAAATTAGAAAACTCAATCCAACTGCTATCGGATTGGGGTGAAACGTTCAATGGGGAGGGGCCTGTATTAACGGGGAGGGGTTTCCCTAAATTATCGTACCGCATGGCCGGGGGATTTCAATGTAGTTGGATTAAATAGCCCAGGGTCCAAGGATTTGGTTCTAATAATTTTAGTAAACGCGTTTAGAGTGTTAGCTAAATAACATTCCGAATGCCGTAAGAGGCGGAATATATTTATGACAACCGGGATAGCATTTTGGCAGCTTCTGCAGAGCTTGCTTTAACGGATCAAGCTTCCCAAAGAGCAGGATCTACAATCCCGATTTTAATGGCATATTTAAGCAGTTCCAGCCTGCCGTGTACGCCGAGTTTATTCATTACGTTGGACCTGTGCTTCTCAATGGTTTTTGGGCTTACAAACAAAAGGTCGGCGATCTCCTTGGTCGGCTTCCCTTCGACCACGAGCCGAAACACCTGCTGCTCCCTTTCCGAAAGCAGGTCGTACCCCCTGACAGTGGGTGGTATTTTCTTGTTTTGCAGGTAACTGTCGATAACGCCGGCTCTTATTTTAGAGCTTAGGAAATATTCCCCGTCCCTGACGGCACGGATAGCATCCAGAATGTCGGTGCTGGGGGCGTCCTTGAGAACATATCCCTTCGAGCCAAGGCTCAATGCCTGGTGCACAAAGCTTTCCTTGGCATGCATGGAAAGAATGACAATACCCGTTTCCGGCACGGTCTCTTTTAACAACCTGACCGCCTCAAGACCGCTCAGGTTGGGCATGGCAATGTCCAGCAGCACAACGTCCGGTGCCAGCTTCTTAGCCTTTTCCAAAGCCTCGACACCGCTGCAGGCTTCACCGGCAACTTCCATATCCGGTTGGCTGCCGATGATCTGGCTGACACCTTTGCGAACCACGTCGTGATCATCGGCGATTAGAATCTTTATTTTTTCCATATCTATCTCCTGAATTTAACACGGGTCGAGATCTTTTCATCGAGCATGGGCAGTTCCACCTTCACTGTGGTGCCTTCGCCTTTTACAGATTTAAGCTTGAATTTGCCATCCAGCGTTTCGGTCCTCTCTTTCATGCTTAAAAGACCGATGCCCATCACCTCATCCCGTGGAAATCCTTTTTGATTAATTTCGAATCCAGATCCATTGTCTTTGCATACAAAAATCACCTTGGGGTGGCTGCAGATCAGCTTGATGTTGATCTCGTCCGCCCCGGCGTGTTTTAAAATATTGTTGATGGATTCCTGAAAAATTCTGTAAAGTGCGATTTCGATGCTCGACCCCAATCTTCTTTTAAACCCCATGGCCTGAAAACTGATGTCGATGGCCGGTCGATGTTTTTTTAAGTCTTCGACATACCATTGCAGCGTCGGAACCAGGCCGAGGTGGTCCAGCAGATCAGGGCGGAGCTTTGAAGTGGTGGCCCGGATGATTTCGGCGAGATTGGAAATCTTTTCTATGGCCCGGCCACAGATCATCCCCTCTTCGCAGTTTTCGTCCGCATATTTCTGCTGCAGGCGTTCCATGTCGAACTTGAGGGAAGTCAGGGCCTGCCCGAATTCATCATGCAGATCGGCCGCCAGCGATTTTCTCTCCTCTTCTATGACATCGATCAGTTTCCTGGACAACTCTCTGATTTGTGCTTCGGCCTGTTTGATCTCGGTGATATTGATGAAATTCCCTACAACGGCGGGACGTCCCATGTAGGTGGTATGGGACGCTCGCATGTCCACCCAGATGATGGATCCGTCCCTTTTGAGAATCCTGAACGGATAATGGCGGGGAAATATTTCGTTTTGTTCCCTGGCAAGGCCCCTTTCACGGACAAATTCCTTGTCATCCGGGTGCACGAATTCCCAGAAAGGTCTGCCGATGATGGCATCGGCACTTTCATATCCCACCATTTCGACCAAGCGTGAATTTACATATGAAAAACGCCCCCCTTCCTGGAACATGTATATACCCGCAAGGGAGTTATCGAGAACGGTACGGTATTTTTCTTCTGATTCCCACCGCTCTTTTTCCTTTTGTTTTATTTCCGTAATATCGATTATAAACCCTTCGTACCCCGAACGTTTGCCCGTGAAACTGTCCCGCACCGCCGCCGTCATTCTGACATTGATGATATTTCCATTTTGCTGTCTTAAACGGGTTTCAAACGCTTTAATAGCTTGGTCTCTGTCCAATCTTTCAAGATATTTATGCCAGTCTTCGGAATCGCCAAAAAAAGACTCGAGGTTTTTGCCGCATAAAAGGGAGGGGGATGCATAGCCCAGCAGATGAAGACAGGCCGGGTTTATGTTCAACAAAACACCGCTACGGTCCGTGATGTAGATACTCACCGGCGATTTTTCAAACAAATGCCGGTACGCTTCCTCAGACTTCTCTATTTGAATATAATTCTGCATGGCTCTTATTAACTATGGCAGTGCCGCTTCTTTTTGATTCATTTTTTGACATCACTTGTATTCCGGCCCAGCCACCAAGTCAAGCACGCAAGGCCGTAATCTTTGATCATCCCGTCAGGGGTATTCCTCCCCCTTAATACATGGTCACCCCTATTGACACCATCCTGATATTTCGTATAGTCCTTCCGCAATTGATTTCTTGTCACTATCCGGCAAAGGCCATCCGTAAAGCTATAGATGGTTACAGATTCAGGCAACAGGCATTGAAAATAGAAGGGTGTTTCACATGGACATGAAGAGAGATTATTACGAGGATGTGCAAATCTTCACATCCGGCACCATTGTCTTCTGGCTGGGTATACTGCTGCTGGCCCTTGCCGTCTTCCCTTTTTTCGCCAAAAATTATTACGTGTATGTGGCCAACTACATGGCCATCAACGTGATCGTGGTGGTCGGGCTGAACCTTCTGGTGGGTTACACTGGCCAGATTTCCATGGGGCACGCCGGCTTTTTCGCCATTGGCGCTTACGGCACCATCGTCCTCATGAGCCAGGCCCACTTTCCTTTTCTCCTGGCCCTGCCCTGCGCCGGGCTCGTGGCTGCCTTCTTCGGCTTCCTGCTGGGCCTGCCGGCCCTGCGATTGGAAGGGCCCTACCTGGCCATCGCCACCTTGGGTTTCGGTGTCACCGCCACCCAGATCATCGGCAAGATCAAGATGTTCGGGGAACGCCAGGGCCTGCACGCTCCAGATTTGCACATCGGTCCCTGGAACATTGAAACTGACAGGGATTTTTATTTCGTCCTGATTCCCATTACCATCCTGCTGGTGTTGTTTGCCCGCAATATCGTCAAGACCAAGGTAGGCCGCGCCTTTATTTCCATACGCGATGCAGACATTGCCGCAGAAACCATGGGGGTCAATCTCACCTTATACAAAACCCTGGCCTTTGCCGTGAGCGCCTTTTATGCGGGTGTGGGCGGCGGCCTCTATGCATTCGTGCTGCGCTTCATCGAACCCGAGCTATTCAACATGTTCATGTCGGTTATGTTCCTAACCATGGCCGTGGTGGGCGGCCTGGGCTCCATGATGGGCCCGGTGGCCGGCGCCTGCCTGCTGGGCCTGCTCGACCTGCAGCTCAGGAACATTCTTGAAGTACCCTATTTAGGACAGTGGATAAAAGCCCTGTCGGAGAGCTGGTTCACCATGACCGGCGTGTCCAACATTCAGCTGATCATTTTCGGATTGATTCTGGTCCTGATCATGCTGTTCGAGCCTTTGGGAATATTCGGCATGTGGATCCGAACCAAGAAATACTGGAAGATGTGGCCCTTTTAAAATCATTTTGCCGGACAAAATGATTTTAAAAGCAAATTTTAGCATTTTGAAATTCCGCAATAGATTCTTTATAGATTTTAGAGGATAAATTATGGTTGATTTTCTGCAGATGGTGCTCAGCGGTATTGCCGTGGGCAGTTCCTACGCCCTGATGGGGCTCGGCATGGTGTTGATATACAAGGCTTCGGAAGTCCCCAATTTCGTGCAGGGAGAAATGGCCCTTTTGCCGGTGTTTATCGCCTTCATGCTGCTGTCCTCATACGGCGTTCCCTATTTTATTGCTTTTCCCGTCACCCTGATTTTTGCTCTTTTCCTGGGGTGTTTTCTGGAATTTGCCATTTTGCGGCGGGCCAAGGAACCCAATGTCCTAGGACTGATCATCATCACCATCGGAATGGAAATGATGCTCCTAGGATTTGTCTCCTGGAAATTCGGTGCCGACCAGCGAGCCATGCCTTTTCCCATCTCAACCTACGACAGTATCGTCATCGGTGACTTATTCATCAGCACCCTGGAAATGCTCACCCTGGTGGTGGCCCTGGTTATCATGTTGTCCCTGTTTCTCTTTTTCAAATTCTCAAAAATGGGCGTTGCCATGAAAGCCACCCAGCAGAATGAAAATGCCGCAGCCCTCATGGGCATCAAAACCAAGCAGATCCGCATGGTCACCTGGGGCATCTCCTCCATGGTGGGCTGTGTGGCCGGCCTGCTCATCGCCCCTGTGCTGCTAGAACCCTACATGATGTGGGATCCCATGCTCAAGGGGTTTTCCGGGGCTGTTGTGGGCGGCATGACCTCCCTGCCCGGCGCGGTGTTCGGCGCTTATATTGTCGGCATTGTGGAACACCTTTTCGGCGGATATGTTTCCCTGGAATTTAAATCCGTGGTGGCGTTTGCCATCATTGTACTCGTGCTATGCATCAAGCCCAGCGGACTTTTTGCCAGGCATTATGTAAAGAAGGTCTAAGGAAGTGTTTCGTGTTTTGTAATTAGTATTTGGTGAGTTGAAAACCTGGCGTACCGATTATCTAACACCAACAAGCAAATACAAACACACTAAACACCCAATACAAACTCACAAACCATTAAATAGGAGATGAGGCATGAAAAAGAATCTTTTGTGTGTTTTGGCAGTAATTACAATCGCAGTGTTCGGCCTGTGCTTCCATGCAGCAGCAGAGGAAGGTGTTACCGATACCGAGATCCACATCGGCCAGTGGGGCCCGCAGACTGGCCCAGCCGCCCCCTGGGGAGCGGTTTCACGGGGAACAGACGCCTATTTCAAGATGATCAATGCCGATGGCGGCATCCACGGCCGCAAACTGGTGCACCACTATTTTGATGACGGTTACAATCCGGCCAAAACCAAAGCCGGTGTCAAGCAACTCCAGGAAGACATCGGCATGTTTGCCTGGGTTTCAGGCGTGGGCACCGCCCCCGGCCTAGCAGTCAAAGATTATCTCATGGAAAAAAAGATCCCATGGATAGGGCCTTCGGCCGGTTCCCGTCACTGGATTCAACCCCCCAACAAGTACCTGTTCAATACCTATCCGCTTTACCTGGGCGACGCCCAATTGCTCTGTAAATATGCTGTTGAAACCATGGGGCTCAAACGCATTGCCATCGCCTATCAGAATGACGACTACGGCAAGCAGGGACTGGAAGGCGCTCAGAAACAGTTGGCCAAGTTCAATATGAAACTTGTAGCCGAACTTCCCGTCAACGTGGCGGATACCGACATGAAACCGCATATTATGAAATTCCGTAAAGCCAAAGCTGAAGCAATTCTCTTGTTCGTGGGACCGGGACACGTTGCCCGGCTGCAAGGCACCGGTAAAGCAATGCAGTTCGAGCCCCAGTGGATGACTTCCACCACCTGCGGGGACCACCCCCTGATGATGGCCATTACCAAAGGGCTGTATGCGGGAACCATATCAGCCGCCTTCGGGCTGATGGACCCCAAAGCCGTGGGTATCGGCAACAAGGCAGATTATGACAACCCGACCCTGCCTTCCATGGTCAAATTCATGAAAGACGGCTATGGGAAATTCGCTGCCAAAGAGGAACGCTGGGGGTCCACCTTTTGCGCGGGCATGGGCTATGTGGAGCCTTTTGTGGAAGCACTGAAGCGTTGCGGCCGCGACCTCACCCGGGAAAAGCTGGTGGCCGAACTGGAAAAAATCCAGAATTTCTACAGTTCCATGGGCCACGTCAGTTTCAAACCCTTTGACCCCAATGATCCGCTCTCCAGAATCGGACAACAGGAAGTCTTTCTGGTACGAGCCGAAGCGGACGGAACCTCCACCGTGTTAACAGACTGGTATAAAACCGAGTTCATTCCCATGGACCATTAATATCGCATAACCAAGGGAGACTGGAAAACAAATTGTTCTCCAGTCTCCTGTTTACCACCGCTGACACCTTAAGGAATTTCAACCCATGGCATTTTTCAAAATTGAAGATCTGGCGATTCAGTTCGGAGGGTTAAAAGCCCTGGACGGCATATCGTTTGAAGTCGAAAAGGGAGAGGTATTTGCTATTATCGGCCCCAACGGCGCCGGTAAGACCACCCTGTTCAACTGCATCAACGGCATCTACCAGCCCAGCGCCGGCAGTATTATCTTCAAGGACAAGAATATAAGGGGTAAAAAACCGGACAAGGTGGCCAAAGCCGGCATTGCGCGTACTTTCCAGAACATCGAGCTGTTCAACAACATGAACACCATGGAAAACATCATGCTGGGACGGCATCTCTACATGAAAACCGGCCTTTTTCGGGGTGCTTTTCTGTGGGGTAAAAAATCCTTTGCCGGCCGGGAAGAGGTGGCCCATCGCAAGAAGGTGGAGGAAATCATCGATTTTCTGGACCTGCAGGCAGCCCGTGATAAACTGGTGGGCGGTCTGCCCTACGGAACCCAGAAACAGATCGAACTGGGAAGGGCCCTTGCATTGGAACCGGACCTGTTGCTCCTGGACGAGCCCTGCGCCGGTATGAATTCCGAAGAAAAGCAGGACATGATCTTCTGGGTAAAGGATATTCAGGATGAACTGGGCATCACCATTTTGCTCATCGAGCACGACATGAACATGGTCATGGACATTTCCGACCGCATCCTGGCTCTCAATTTCGGGCGCCCCATTACCCAAGGCAAACCCGAGGATGTCCAGAAGCATCCGGAAGTTTTAAAAGCATACTTAGGAGAAGACGAAGGTGAGTGCGCTGCTTGAAATAAAAAACATCGAAACCTACTACGATCTGATTTATGCCATCCGGGGGGCTTCCCTCACCGTTGAAGAAGGCAGCATCACCGCTATTCTGGGCAACAACGGCGCCGGTAAATCAACCATTTTAAAAACCATCATGGGACTGATCGAAGACCAGCCGGACAAAGGCACCATCGAATTCATGGGCAAACGCATCGACGGTATGGACACCGACAAGATCGTACGCATGGGCATTACCCTGGTCCCTGAAGGGCGCGAGGTGTTCGAGGAGCTTACCATCCGCGAAAACCTGCTCATGGGGGCCTACATCCGCAAGGACAAAAAAGGCATCGATGATGACCTCGACCGGGTCTTCGACTACTTCCCTATTTTGAAACAACGGGTTAACCAGTGGGCCGGCACCCTTTCAGGGGGCGAACAGCAGATGCTGGCCATGGGCCGGGCACTTATGACCCGGCCCAAACTGCTGTTTTTAGATGAGCCCTCTTTGGGGCTGTCTCCACTTTTGGTCAAGGAAATTTTTGACATCATCAAGACCATCCATGCCGAGGGGGTCACCATTCTGCTGGTGGAACAGAATGCCAGAATGGCCCTGGGTGTGTCCGATACCGGACTGATCCTGGAAAACGGCCGCTTTGTCATGAAGGGCAAATCCTGCGACCTGATGGAAGACAAGGACGTCAAGGAATTCTACATGGGTGTGAAGTCTGAGGCCTCGGCCAAAGGTTATCAACGCTGGAAACGCAAAAAAGCCTGGCGATAATACCGCCTACGGCGTTGTTATTCTACGCGGCTACGCCGCTAAATTACTTTCGATAGGGGAGACCGCCCAACGCTGAGTAATTTTATTACCAATATTCCAGCATTCCATTATTCCAGTATAGATAAAAGGATAATGAAACACAGCTAAGATTACTGATTTATGTAAGGCAAAACTCTATGACTGACAACAACAACTACTCCGTCCCGGCCCGCTTCAAGGCCGCCGTGGCCCGCTGGGGCGACAAAGTGGCCATGCGCAAAAAGGAATTCGGCCTTTGGCACGACATCACCTGGAACGACTACGACCAAAACGTTTCCCGTGTAGCCCATGGCCTGATGGCTCTGGGCCTCAAGAAGGGGGACTGCGCCTCCATCATCGGTGACAACTGCCCGGAATGGGTCTACGCCGACATCGGAATACAGTGCTGCGGTGCGGCAACAGCCGGCGTATATTCCACCAATGCCTGGCAGCAGGTGGAATACGTGGTGACAAACTCGGATTCCAAAGTCTTTTTCGTGGAAAACGAGGAACAACTCGACAAATGGCTGCATTTTCGTGACAATGCCCCCCTGCTTGAAAAAGTAATCGTCTGGGACACCGAGGGGCTGCGTCATTTCAAAGATCCCAAAGTCATGACCTTCGACCAGTTGCTGGAATCGGGTGAAAAGGAAATGCACGCCAACCCGGGGGTGCTGGATACGCGTATCGAAGAAATCGGACCGGAAGACCTTTCTGTTCTCATTTACACGTCCGGCACCACAGGCCCCCCCAAAGGCGCCATGCTCACCCACAAAAACTGCGTCTGGATGGGAAAGGCCATCACTTCCAACAACCCCATGTACGGCCAGGACGAAATCATGTCGTTTCTGCCGCTCTGTCACATTTTCGAACAGCTTTTCTCTATTCTGGCTCATTTTGACATAGGCCATATCGTCAACTTTATCGAAAGCCTGGACACCGTCACGGACAACATGAAGGAAATATCGCCCACGGTAGGTCATGCCGTGCCGCGTATCTGGGAAAAATACTACTCCGCGATCATGATACGCATGGCCGATGCCACCTGGTTCAAACGCATGGTCTTCGGCTACGCCATTAAGATCGGTAAAAAGCGGGCCAGCCTGATCATGGACTTCAAGCCCGTGCCCACCATGCTCGAGCTGCAGTACAAACTGGTCCATTTTGCCGTTTTCCGCAAACTCAAGGAACGTCTTGGGTTCGACCGTATCCGCGTGGCCTATTCCGGCGCCGCGCCCATAGCACCCGAAATTCTGCACTTTTTTCACTCCATCGGCATCAACTTGGTGGAAGGCTACGGACAGACCGAGGGGACCGGCGTCACCACCACCAGCACAATCGGCCAGGTAAAATTCGGCACTGTCGGAGAACCGCTGGAAGGAGTACAGATCAAAATTGCCGATGACGGAGAGATATTGGTCAAATCACCCGGAGTCTTCAAGGGCTATTTCAAAAACCCGGAGGCAACCGCGGAAACCATCGTGGAGGGCTGGCTGTACTCGGGCGATGTGGGCACCATCGACAAGGACGGTTACCTGACCATCACGGACCGCAAGAAGGACATCATCGTCACCGCCGGGGGCAAGAATATCACGCCGCAGTACATCGAGAACAAGATGAAGGCCAGCCTCTATATCAATGATGCCGTGGTGATCGGGGACAAGCGGAAGTTCATGAGCTGCCTGATCATCATCGACGAAGATACCGTGGTCAAGTTCGCCCAGGACAACAAAGTCCAGTTTTCCACCTACCGGGACCTGACCGAGAGCGATGAGGTCCGGGCCCTCATCGACAAGGAGATCAAAACCGTCAACGAAACCCTGTCACGCGTGGAGCGGATCAAAAAGTTCACCATCCTGCCCAAAAAACTCTATGAAGAGGACGGGGAGGTGACCCCCACCATGAAGGTCAAGCGCAAGTTCATCAACGAGGCCTTTGGCGACCTTATCGAGGCCATGTACTAAAAACAAATGAGCCGAACCCCAACGCGGTTCGGCTCATTTGTTTTTAAATCTATATGCCTTAAGCATAACCGGGTTGTTGGCGTTAAGGTGCGGGTTCCTTTGGAAGCTGCGCGCTATGCCACACTGCAACTATCCAAACGACATCGACTTTTATTTTATAAAAAAACCGATACGGTGAGATAATGACTTCTCGGTAGGGAAGTTCTGGAAATTCCGGTATGACCCTTCCGGATTCAGGAAAGTCTTCAAGCCTCCGTAATATTTTTTCAGTTCGATTCCGAAAATTGACTGCCGCCGAAGGTTTATCCCGGCGGATATATGATAGTGCAGAAAGAAATTGGGCCTTGGCAGAAGGGGTAAATTGAACCTTCATAAGGGTTCCTTGGCCAAAAGGGCATCAGCTTCGGCAAGAACGGTCTCTAAATCATATCCTTCGCCTGTTTCTATTTCCCTGTCTCCCTTGGCCAAAAGATGCAGGAGTTCTTTTTCATGTTCAAATTTTTCATATGCGTCGACACCGATCATCACCGCTGTTGGACGGCCTCTTTGTGTAATAATCAAAGGATCTTTAGAGTTCTTCAATTGTTTCAATAGCTTGGCAGCATCTTGCCTCAAATCACTCACCGGTATTATATTTGATAGTTTGCCCATTTTTCACCTCTTATTGTACCTTTGAATGTACTACCAAGGAATCTATTAATCAAGCATTTTCGTACACGGATAGCCAATTTTGGATATACGGCCTTCAACCCAAAATGAGCCTTTTTTCGTTCATCATTCGATGTTGGATGTTCATCTTTTTTCATCCATCACTAAAATCCGTTCCAGCCCAATCTATACTGTCCCCCGACCCCTTGAATCCTTTTAATACCCCAGCGCACACCCATCCTTCCTGGGATCCGACCCTCCCACAAGAAGCCCTTTTTTCCAATCTATCCAGATGGCCTGGCCGCCGCCGATGGGGGCTTCCGCACGGATCAAATTGTGGCCGCGGCTTATCAGTCCGTGCCTGACTGGTTCGGGGATGCCGTCTTCCACCTCCACATAACCTTCGGGGGTCTCAAAGACCCGGGCCAGGTCAATGGATTCCTGAATATCCAGGCCGTAATCCAGAAAGTTGCTCAAGAGGTGCGCATGGCCCATGGGCTGATACTGCCCCCCCATGACGCCGAAGGGCATGACGATGTTTTGATCTTTTTTCAGCATCCCCGGAATGATGGTGTGCATGGGCCTTTTTTGGGGGGCAATGCAGTTGACATGGTCCGGGTCAAGGGAAAAGGATGTGCCGCGATTCTGGAGCAGCACCCCGGAAGTCGGTCCCGTCAGTCCGCTCCCGAAAAGGGTGTAGATGGAGTTGATCATGCTGACCGCATTGTTATCCCGGTCCACCACGCATAGATAAACGGTGTCACCGTGAACCGGAAGCTGGATCTGCGGCAGAGACACCATGGCCTGTTCCCTGTCGATGCACGCACAAAGACGGCGGGTGTGGTCAACGGACAGAAGTTCCGTTATGGGTACATCCACCCTGGCAGGATCAGATACATATCGGTTGCGCTCCTGAAAGGCCATACGGGCGGCTTCGATTTCCAGATGCAGCCTGTCGACTGACAAGGGATCCAACCCGGGGGCGCCGAGCTCGGACAGAATATTAAGCATGATCAGCGCGGTGAGGCCCTGGCCGTTGGGAGGGCACTGTACCACCTCAAAACCCCGATAAGCGGTGGATATGGGATCCACATATTCACCCCTGGCGTTTTCAAAATCAGCCATGCTGTGCAAGCCACCCAGGCTGTTGAGGTATGCTACAATGTCTTCTGCCACCCTTCCCCTGTAAAAACCGTCCCGGCCCTTTTCAGCTACTCGGCTCAAGGTTTCGGCTAAAAGGGGCTGGGCATGCATGTCACCGGCTGCCGGCACCTTGCCCCGGGGGAAAAATATGGACGCGGTTGTTGCATCTCTGGAAAGAATGTCCGCAGCCCGCAGCCAGTCATAGGCCACACGGGAATGGACCGGATAACCGTCACGCGCGAAATGAAGGGCCGGCTGCAGCAGCTTGTCCAACCCCATGGTGCCGTGATCCTCTGCCAAACGCGCCCAGGCCTCCACCGCGCCCGGGATGGTGACCGCGTGGGGCGAATGGTCTTCTATGCTGCGAATGCCCTGCTCCATGTACCATTCCACGGTTGCAGCCTGTGGCGCCCTGCCCGAGCCATTGTAGGCCATGACCGGCCCCCGGCCTTTGGGGGCGTACAGGACAAAACAGTCACCGCCGATGCCGGTTGCCTGGGGCTCCACCACGCCCTGCACGGCACAGGCTGCCACAGCCGCATCCATGGCATTGCCGCCCTGGGCCAGGATTTGAATGGCGATCATGGTTGCCAGAGGATGGGACGTGGCGGCCATGCCGTTGGCAGCATACACAGGGGATCGTCCGGGCAGTTGAAAGTTTCGCATTATCGTATCTCCAT
>JBDLJD010000019.1:0-41384 GCA_039714495.1 Thermodesulfobacteriota bacterium | reverse complement strand
TGTCCATGTTTATTTCCTAATCGATGGAGCGAAGCGACTCCACAACTTTAGTCACTTTTCACTCTAGATCACTTTAGACACTTACTTGCTTGATGTAGATAATCCATTCCGGGGACCCGGTGCCGAACCTTTTGGGAACGGGTATCTACTTTCCCAGCAGATGCCGTAGCGCCCCTTCAAGATCCGGGTGGCGGAAACAATATCCGGCGGCCAGGATTTTTTCCGGGCTGACCCGCGTACTCGACAGCAGAACCTCTTTTCCCATTTCCCCGAAAACCAGTTTTATCAACCAGGCCGGGATGGTAAACAGGGCCGGCCGGGAAATGACTTTAGCCAGGGTGCGGGCCATCTCAAGATTGGTTACTGGGTTGGGCGCTACGAGGTTGACCGGCCCGGACAGGCTGTCGTCGTCCATGGCATGGTAAATCGTACCGATGAGGTCGTCCATGCTGATCCAGCTCATGTACTGTCTGCCGGATCCCACCTTGGCACCCAGGCCCATTTTAAACGTGGGCAAGAGGCGCTGGAGTGCACCGCCAACAGGGCTCAGGACCACACCGATCCTGAGGAAGACCGTGCGGATACCCTTTTCGAAGGCAGGGGCGGCGGCCTGCTCCCATTCGTCGCAAACACCGGAAATGAAATCCGCACCACACTCGTTTTCTTCGGTCATGAGTTCGTTGCCCCGGTGGCCGTAATATCCGATGGCGGAGGCGCATAAAAAAGCCCGGGGAGGGGTCTTGAGCCCGGCAATCCTTTCCGCAATCAGGGATGTGGTGGTGTTGCGGCTCTCTATGATTCTTTTCTTTTTCCGGGGGGTCCACCATCCCTCGCCGATGTTTTCTCCGGACAGATGGATCACCACATCGAAGTTGTCGTTGTCCTGGATCTCCAGGATCCCATTCTGCGGGTCCCAGAATCGTTCGTTTTCATCCCGGAGGTCTTTTCTGCGCACCATACGCGTAACCCGGTGACCGCCAGTGGTAAAAAAGGGGATCAGGGACGAACCGACCACACCGCTGGCCCCTGACATGAGGATATTAAGCGGCTCCTTATGCTTCCGCGACAGGTGGGCCTCAATGTCTTCTGTCGTGGTTGCGTGCCGGTAGCGGAATATTCTTTCCAGCTTTTTCAGAATAGACCGGCCGCCGAAAAAGTTCCCCAGGGGGTGAAACGGAAGCCTGAAGTCGACACGGTCCTTGAGGGTGGCGCCCCCCTGTTCACAGTTGTCGAAGGTGTGGGTGTGCACCCAGTGCTTGAAGGGCCCCCTGACCTGCCGGTCCTGAAACATGCTGTTTTCTTCATAGTGGGTGTGTTCGGCAATCCACCTGATTTTTAGCGGCAGCGGCCCGGCTTTCATGTTCATTTCCACACGGGTGCCCTCGTCGATGCCGGGTCCTTTTTCAATGACCTCCAGGGGGTCCCAGGGCGGGCTCAACCTTTCCAGGGCGCCGGGTCTGGCATGCCACTGGAACACTTCCTCGACAGGGGCTTGGATGCGGCTTTGCTTTGTGAAAAACATGTCAATTCTACTGCAAATTCAGTTGATACACAAATGTCTCACGATATGGCGTTTGTATTTCAACCTTCAATATTACAGTTTCCTTTGGGCAATTCGTTTGGATGGATTAAATTTACGGTTCGTATTCCCCACCCAAAAACAATAATGTTAAATGCTATTAGCACCTTGAGACAAAATAAGGCAGCCGGTAAAGGTGAACTACACCATTTCAAGGTATAGCGCAAGAAGGCTGAAAAATGAGGTTTGCGGCAGGATGCGGGTCAAAAATGATTTTTGGCACGTTTTTAGCAACAATAGTTGCCAAAATATACACCGGCAGAATGAATTCAGATGAAGAATCATCGTTTTGCCCTCTTGAAACACGGTGCAATCATTCATACTTTAATTTATATGACACAACCGACAGCATGGAGGCCGTAATCATGAAACTGAATGATATCAAAAATAACCAGAACCTGGTGGATCTCATCGACTGGGATATGACCCCTGAGGAGGCTGTGCGGCTTTACCTGGAATGGGGCAATAACTGGACACGCGGTAATTATGTGATCAGGTCCAAAGACGATGTGAGCCATTACTTTGTTGTCAATACATGGAAAAAAGAGCCGGTCATCTATCTGATACGCCGCAGTTCCGAGGAAGCCGAGGAATTGGCGGAGATTAGAATGCCCCGGCGCCTCAAAGAGGCGTATATCAAGGAAAACGGTTCGTTAAAAGGTGTTTACGCCTTGGAAGGCGACGTTCGTGAGTGGCTCAAGCAGGAGCTGGAAGCCGCCTGATAATTTAAACTCGGATTTCGGTTGAATAGATGCTAAGAATGTGGAAAAAGGATTTTACAAGTTATATGCGTTACTAATTCAAGGAGGAGGTTGAAATGAATTTCAATTCAGTGGAAGAGATCGTCGAATATGCCCTGGGCAAAGAAAAAGAGGCCGTGGAATTTTACACGGAACTGAGCCAGAACGAAACCTTCGCGGCCGCCAAGAAGACCTTTTCGCAGTTCGCCGAAGAGGAAAAAAAGCACGTCAAGCTGCTGGAGGACCTGGGCAACGACAAGGTGACGATCGCGGAGTACAAATTCGAGTGGATACCCGACATGAAACGCAGCGACTACATGGTGGATGTGGAGTATGAGCCGGGAATGCACTACACGGACATCCTGCGGCTGGCCATGAAGCGTGAGGAAAAGGCCCTGGAACTCTACAACGAACTGGCCGGCAAGGCGGACAAGGCAGACTTTGTAAACGTGTTCAAGCTTCTTTGCCAGGAGGAGGCCAAGCACAAACAGATTCTGGAAACCATTTACGACGATTTCATGGCCGAACAAGGGGACTAAAAAAGCCCCTTTCGAAAGAAACTGTAAAGCCCTGCCGCACTTAACTGTGGCAGGGCTTTTTCTATGCATAAAAATTGGCCTGAAGTTTTAAGTGACCTAAATTTTAAAGTGATCTAAAGTTGATGAATCGCTTCGCTCTACCATTTATAAAAAAGATAGAATTCCTTAACTTTAGTCACTTTAGTTCACTTTAGTCACTTAACACGGATCTTTTTGTTCCCGGCATCTCTTTTCCTTGGTTTTTTCGGCCAGGCGCACCTGCCGCCGGTCCATGGCCTCCTGGTTTCTCCTTTTTTCGGCATCCGTGGTGATCTCGATGGGCGGCACCAATGCCGGTCGGTTGTCTTGGTCCAGGGCCACAAAGGTGAGATAAGCGGATGCCGTGTGACGGACCGTCTGGCTGATGATGTCTTCGGCCTCCACGCGCACACCGATTTCCATGGAGGTTTTGCCCACCATGTTGATGCAGGCCTTGACGGTCAAAAGGTTGCCAATGAACACCGGATTGTGAAAATCGAGCCTGTCGATGGAGGCCGTCACCACGTTGCTGCCGGTGTGCTTGATGGCCACGACGCCAGCAGCATCGTCGATATGTTTCATCACTACCCCGCCATGCATGATGCCGGCGAGGTTGGCATCGTGCTGGGACACCATGTGCCGCATGATGACGCTGCTGTTCTCAACACTTTTTGCTTCCATAAGACCACTCCTGTTTCGTTTACGGGCGGACATAATAGAACCACCCCTGTGAAATCCGCTGCGCTCCTCATTATCATGAATTTCACTGGGTAAACAAAGGCACAAAGGACACAAAGAATTAGGGTAAATTAGCGGCGAAGCCGCGTCACATAACAAAATGGCCTTCCGGTTCCATCGGAACCAAAAGGCCATTTTGTTATTTCCAGTAGGGATCGATCAGATCTTCAAAAACAACGGTGGCGGCTTCAGAGCCCTGGCCCGCGGCCGTGACGATCTGTTTGTATCCGCCGGCCACATCTCCGGCCGTGTAGATGCCGGGCACATTGGTTCGGTAATTGTCGTGTTTGACGTAGCCCTCTTCACTCAATTCGAGGCCCAGCTTCTCTGCCAGGTCATTGGTGGGGTTATAGCCGATGGCCATGAACACACCGCCCACTTCCAGGCTGGACGTTTCCCCGGTCCGGTTATTCAGAAGATCTACGGATTCAACATTGTGCCTGCCGTTGATGGCCTGCACCTCCGTGTTGAACAGAATGGGGATGTTGTTCTGGTTCAGGTTCTGGACTAACACGTCCTGGGCCTTGAGCGTATCCTTGCGGTGAACCACGGTAACGTCCACCCCCACATTCTTGAGATAAAGCGCTTCTGTAGCGGCACTGTTCCCGCCGCCGACGATGATGACTTTGCGGTTTTTGAAAAGCTGGCCGTCACAGGTGGCACAATAGCTGACGCCGTGGCCCCCCAGCCGGTTTTCACCGGGAACGCCAAGGTGGCGGTGGGATGCGCCGGTGGTCATCAAGACGGATCGGGTGCTGAATTTACGGCGACTGGTTTGGACGGTAACCGGCTCGCCCGGCTGGATGTCAACTACCTCTTCGCCGGGGAATATCTGCACATATTCCAGGGCGTGGGTAACCATGATGTCCACCAGGGTTTTACCGCCCACCTGTTTGAGGCCCGGATAATTTTCCACCACCGGTGTCAGGGCCACCTGGCCGCCCAGCACACCTTTTTCCACCACAACGGTTTTCAGACCGCTCCTGGCCGCATAAATGCCGGCGCTCAGGCCCGCCGGCCCGCCGCCGATGATCACCAGGTCGGTTTCGATTTCCGTTTCCTGGCTTTCCGGGATGAAGACGGTCTGCTGCTCCATTCTTTCCAGGGAGGACATGAAAAGCTCTTCCGTCTGGGCCCCCTGGGCGATGAGCATGTCATTGGCGTAGGTCTGGGGCACGGACTGGGCTGCATACTGATTCGCCAGTTCCGGATTGGCCTGGATGTCGATGATTTCGAGAGAAATTTGTCCCGGGTTTTCAATGGCCGCCTTGAGAGTATTCAATGCCTGCTGCGGGCAGTAGGGGCATGAGGCACTGACAAAGACCTTGATGTCGCGGGGCTGGTCGATGCGTTGGACAACCTGCAGCGCCTGCGGGCTCAGCTGACTGTTTCCGGCGCCGATCAGCAAAAGGGCCTCCAGGAAAATGCGGCCCTCTTCCCCAAGGGGAGCTCCGAGCCATTTCACGTTATATTTTTCCGGCGCCAGCACAATCGTCGGCGAACTATGGATGCCCCATTCAATGGCCTGTTCATGTCCCAGGTCATATTCGCGCACGGTGATCTTGTCTGTCATCTGACGGAAAAACCGGATCGCCTGTCGGGCAGCGTCAGCAAAGACGTCGTTGACCCCCGGCTGGGCAAAAAGAAAAATAGGGATTTCCTCTTCTAAATTTTGAAAAAGGTGTGCGATTTCCTGCTGCGCCCTCTCCATTTGCGCCTGTTCCACTTGGGCCCGTTCCATCTCGGCGCTGTCCAGCGGGCCATTATTTGATATATCCATAGGTGTATCTCCTCCATGTTTATAAGTAATAAAGTGATCTAAAGTTTTAAGTGACTAAAGTTAAGGTATTCTAACCATCTTATTAAAGGCAGAGCGACACGCGGCGCAAGCACCTGCGCTGCGCGAGCGATTCCGCAACTTTAGATCACTTCTCACTTTAGGTCACTTAATATTTATCTGTCTTCTATAGGCACAAAAGCACATTCGTCCGGTCCGCAGTAGTCCCCGACGTAGTCTGATTCAGGTCGGTAAAGCGCTGGTTTGGGCGCGGCATCGGCAAACTGTTCCTCCAGCACGTGGGCGCACCACCCAGCGATCCTGGAAACGGCAAAAACCGGGGTGAACAGGTCCACGGCAATACCCATGTAATAATATAACGAAGCGCTGTAAAAATCGACATTGACATAAATGTCCCGGCCCTTTTTTTCCTTGAAGGCGGCCTTGCCCTTGGCTTCGAGGGCCCTGGAAAGATCGTACCAAAGGGTGTTGCCCGCGCGTTCTCCCATGGCTTTGGACATGGGTGCAAGGATGTGGGCCCGGGGGTCATCGGTCTGGTAGACGGCATGACCCAACCCCATGATGACGCCCCCCTTTTCGAGGGTGCCGCGCACATAATCATCGACCTTGTCCACGGACCCGATGCCGAGCAGCATCTGCATCACCCGTGTGTTGGCGCCGCCGTGCAGGGCGCCGGACAGCGATCCGACAGCCGCCCCCACGGCGGCATACATGTGCGCCCTGGTGGAGGCCACTTCCCTGGCCGCAAACGTCGAGGCGTTGAACGAGTGCTCGGCATGCAGCACAAGGCAGGCGTCAAAATATCCGGCCAGTTCGTCGTCCGGCACTTCACCATTGAGCATATAGAGGAAATTGGCGGCATGACCCAGGTCGGGGTTCGGTAAAATGGGTTTTTGGCGGTTGCGAATGCGGTCCCAGGCAGCCACAATGGTGGCGAATTTGGCGATCATGCG
The DNA here is from genome assembly GCA_039714495.1 of Thermodesulfobacteriota bacterium. Taxonomy (GTDB): domain Bacteria; phylum Desulfobacterota; class Desulfobacteria; order Desulfobacterales; family B30-G6; genus JAJDNW01. The sequence continues at coordinate 35,019 of JBDLJD010000019.1, read as the reverse complement.
GATGGCCATCCGGGCGGACCCTTCCCGGGAGGCCTCTTTTAGATCCGGGTCAAACTGGGCAAGGATGGAAACCGAGGCCTGCAGGATATCCATGGGCAACGCATCTTTGGGGCTGGTTTCGAGAAAGGCGATCAGTTCATCGGGAACAGTTCTCTCCTGGGCAAGGCGCTCTTTGAAATCGGTCAGTTCCTCTTCATTGGGCAGCTCTTCGTAGAGCAGAAGGTAGGCGGTTTCCTCGAAAGATACCTTTCCGGCCAGATCCTTGGCAAGATAACCCCGGTAAACGAGTTTGCCGATGGCGCCGTCCACATCGCTGATCTTTGTGCTGGCAATGGTTATGCCTCTCAATCCGGTATTGATCACTTTTTCTACCATGGGTCACCTCACGCCTGGTTGGGATGTTGTTCGATAATTCATAGGATAAACTACAATAACCAATTTTCATGCCAGAAAATCTAAAAACAGCTATCCAGGCAATTTATTTGAATGATTGTTACGGTTTCCGCAGGTACAAAGCAGATGTTGTTCGGCCAGAATGGTCTATGAATGTTTCACAAACAATAGAAATTGAGACAATTATGTATCAAAAATATTTGAAACAGTGGTGATATTTTTTATTTGTTTTGCAGATTTTTCTGGGTGCAGTCTGGGCACAGGCCGGTAAACTCGAGATTGTGGCCGATAATTTCGTAAACCGTTGTGCTGTAAAGCTCATCTTCGATCTGATTCAGGGGGGCGATGGGCGCATCCTCCACCCGGTCGCACTGCACACAACGGATATGGTAGTGTTTGCTGCAGACGCCGTCATACCGCTTCAGGGAGCCGCTGAGCTCGAGCTTCTGTATTTCACCCAGCTGCGACAGCACTTCCAGGTTGCGGTATACAGTGCCGAGGCTTATCCTGGGCAGGCGTTGCCGGACCCTGGCATACAGTTCATCAGCACTGGGATGATCATTGCGACTCCTCAGCTCTTCGAGGATAACCATCCTTTGCTGGGTCGTTCTGAGGCATCTTTCTCTGGGCTGTTCTTGCTTCATGGCTTCGATAGTCCACGGGTTTCCAAATTTGTTTCTGTGTTGCTCATAGCTTACTCCCAGGGTGATGCGGCCCTGGGGGCATTCATACATCGTGCTGGGCAATTAAACCAATTAACGCACCAAGATTCAATACAAAAAACAAAAAAACTATTTTGATTCTGTGGCTCTCGTGTTAGAAAACGATAATTGTACCACGAAGTTCCACATCGACATCAAAACGGGCACGGTTATTGCTTTTTCCCATGGGGAGCCGTTTCAACTTTTAACCCCGGTCAGACGATAGCGGTCTTCAGCGTAAAGATGATATCCATTCACAGTAAAAAAGGTTTTGACTTGCCTATCACCGGCAGCCCCTTGCCGGAAACGTCATCAAGGGAGACGCCCGCGTTTGTGGCGCTTTTGCCTGAAAAAATGCCGTTTGTCAAGCCCAGGCTCAAGATCAAAGAGGGCCATCAGGTGCAGGTCGGTTCCGTGATATTCGAAGACAAACGCAACCCGGCCATTCAATTTCTGTCCCCGGGCGGTGGTATGGTGCAGGAGATCGCCTTTGGCCCGCGCCGGGTCATCAAGAAAGTGGTTATTAAATTGGATGCGGAGGAAGGGCGGGTCGCTTTTAGCAGATTTACAGATTCCCAACTGGAAGATGCGTCCAGAGCCTCTCTTGTGGAAGCCATCCTGAAGGGCGGGCTCTGGTGCCTTTTCAGGGAATTGCCGTTTGGCGACATCCCGGATCCGGAAACCGCCCCCCCCTCCATCATCATCACGCTTGACTCCAGGGAGCCTTTTCAGCCCCATCCCGCGGTTTACCTGGAGGGCAAAGAGGATCTTTTGGCCGCGGGCATGAAGATCCTCGAGAAACTGTCTGCCGCGGTGCACGTGTCCATCCATAAGGAGAGCGACATGCCGACTGGGCTGTCCGATGGATTGGTCACCCATCGCGTGAGCGGTCCGTACCCGGCCGGCGATGGCGGTGTCCTGTTATATCGCACCAAAAAGGCGCCCGAGGAGAACAGGGCCTGGTGCATCAGGGGACAGGACCTGCTGCTGCTGGCTGAATTGATCAAAACCGGCCGCTACCCGGTGGAAAGGACGGTCGCCCTGGGCGGCAGCCTGGCCCGGGAGCAGCTGCACGTCAGCACCCGCCTGGGGGCACCCCTGCCGTATATTGCCGGGGAAGACACCGGTAACCCACCCCGCAGTCGCTATATTGTAGGGGGGATTTTCAGGGGCTATACCGCGGAAAAGGATTCATTTCTGGACCTTTACGCAACATCGCTCACCATTCTTCCCGAGGGGGACAAGAAAGAGCTTTTCGGTTTTGCCAGGCCGGGGCTGGACAAGCCGACTCGATCCCGAACCTTTCTGTCCAGCCTTAGCAAGGCGCCTTTTACGGTGGACTGCGGGCTCCACGGCGAGCAGCGGGCCTGTATCAACTGCGGCTACTGTGACGATGTCTGTGCTGTTGACATTCTGCCGCAGTTTGCCCTGAAAAGCGTCCTGGCCGACGAGGTGGAGGAGTCCCTGGCCCATGGCCTGCTGGATTGTGTAAGCTGCGGCCTGTGCACCTTTGTCTGCCCTTCGAAAATAGATATCTGTGCCGTTCTGAAGGGGGCCAAGGCCGACTATTACGAGGAGATCCGTTGAAGTTCATCGCCGACATATTTGATAAAAGCCGGCCGCTTTTCGAAAAGGACGGAAAACTGGCCAAATGGCACCCGCTTTTTGAAGCCACGGAATCCTTTTTCTTCATCCCGGGGCTGACCACCCGGGCGGATGCCCATGTGCGCGACAGCCTGGATGTCAAGCGCTTCATGAGCTTCGTCATCCTGGCGCTTATACCGCCTTTTCTGTTCGGGCTGTACAATGCCGGCTATCAATCCAACCTGGCAACTGGTGCAAGCCTGGAACTGCTGCCGGTGATTTTGAAAGGCATTCTCATTGTTCTCCCCCTGGTGATTGTCTCCTATGGTGTGGGCTTCTTATGGGAAATACTATTTGCAGTGATACGCAAGCACCCCATCAGCGAAGGATTTCTGGTGACCGGCCTGCTTTTCCCGCTCACGCTGCCGCCCACCATGCCCCTGTGGCAGGCTGCGGTGGGGATATCCTTTGGTGTGGTGATCGGCAAAGAGGTGTTCGGCGGCACCGGCCGGAACATTCTCAACCCGGCCCTGACCGGCAGGGCATTTCTATTTTTTGCCTACCCGGCCAAGATGTCCGGGGATACGGTATGGGCGGTGGTTGACGGCGCTAAAACGGGAGCTGTGGACGCCTTCAGCGGGGCCACCCCACTTGCCATTGCCGGCCTGGTCAATATCCAGGAAAAAATTGAAGCCGTGCTCCAGGCAGCCGACTATCCATTTGTCAAATTGCTGCTGGGCCTTTATCCGGGAAGTATTGGCGCCACGTCCGCGCTTTTGTGTTTTGCCGGCGCGGCTGTGTTGGTAGTGGTGGGGATCGCCAGCTACCGGGTTATTGTCGGCGGTGTTCTGGGGGTGCTGGCAACAGGTTATCTGCTGAATTTTTTTGCTGCAGACACATCGTCCGCCTGGCTGTCCCTCAACCCCTTTTACCACCTGGTGATGGGCGGGTTCGCCTTTGGAATCGCTTACATGGCCACTGATCCGGTAACCGCCCCGGGCATGGAAAAGGCCAAGTGGGTCTATGGTTTTTTTATCGGTATGCTGACCGTTTTGATACGCGTGTTCAATCCGGCTTATCCTGAAGGCATTATGCTGGCTATCCTTTTCATGAATCTTTTTTCACCGCTGCTGGATCATATCGAAATCCGGTTGAAGATTAAAAAAAGGGTGATCAATGTCTGACAATTTCAAATCAGTTCTTTTTGCCCTGGCAACAGCGGTTATCTGCAGTCTGCTTCTGACAGCGGCTTCCTCCGGGCTGAAGCCTTTTCAGGAGGAGAATATCGAAGTGGACAGGAAAAAGAACATTTTGAAATCCATCGGCCTGGTGGAAGATGGACGGGCATACACCTTCGATGCCATTAAATCCATGTATGCCGAGAACATCACCAGCATGTACGTCGATGAAGAGGGGCGTATCGTGGAAGCGGACAGGGCGGCGGGTACCGTGCTCCCCATCTATCTGTTCACCCGGGACGAGGCAATCCAGGCCTATGTGCTGCCCATCGACAGTCGTGGCCTCTGGGGTAAGATATACGGTTACCTGGCCCTTGAGAGCGATGGTTCCACGGTGTCCGGTTTTACCGTGTATCAGCACTCGGAAACCCCCGGCCTGGGGGGCGAGATCGAAAAGAGCTGGTTTCAGAAGAATTTCAAAGGCAAGCGTATCGTGGATCATGAAGGCAATTTCGTGTCCATCGGCATTGCCAAACCTTCGGTCACCGTAGCCATGTCCGAGGCGGAAAAAGCCAACTATGTAGACGGCATCAGCGGCGCCACGCTCACAGGACGTTTCCTGTCGGCCGGCCTCAAGGAAATCCTGAGTGAATACGAGCCGGTTTCCATCCGGTTCCGGTCAAAAGAGATGCTTCTGAAGCCGCAGGAGCCCAAAGCACAAGAGGATGGACAATGAAGCTTACGCAATCAAAACATTTCAAGGCGTTTTCTGAGCCGTTGATCCAGAACAACCCTGTTTCCATGCAGATGCTGGGAATCTGCTCCGCCCTGGCGGTGACGGTGCAGATGAAAACCGCCATCGTGATGGCGCTCTCCCTCACCTTTGTGCTGGCTTTTTCCAATCTAAGCATATCGCTGATGCGCAATATCATTCCGCGCAATATTCGCATGATCGTGGAATTGAGTGTCATCGCCACCCTGGTGATCATCGCCGACCAGGTACTCAGGGCTTTTTTTTATGACATCAGCAAGCAGCTTTCCGTATTCGTGGGGCTGATCATAACCAACTGTATTGTCATGGGGCGTGCAGAGACCTTTGCCCTGGGCAATTCACCGGGCCTTTCTTTTCTCGACGGCCTGGGGAACGGCGCCGGGTACGGGTCGGTGCTGATTTTCGTGGCCTTGCTGCGGGAGACCCTGGGGGCGGGAAAATTTCTGGGGGTGGGGATTATACCGGACTTTTTATACCGGGCAGGCTATGAAAACATGGGATTCATGCAGCTGGCCCCGGCGGCCTTCATCATCATCGGCCTTTTGGTGTGGCTGCAGAAATCGTTGACCAAATCGTGAACCACGAAGATTACAAAAAGCACAACATTTGAAAAATTAAACCACAAAGACACAAAGAACACAAAGAATGATCTAAAATTTATGGAAAATCTCGTCAGCATTTTTCTAAATTCCGTTTTCGTGGGCAACATCCTTTTAGCCTATTTTCTAGGGATGTGCTCATTTGTGGCCATTTCCAAGAACATGGACACGGCCATCGGCTTAGGGTTTGCCGTTGTTTTCGTGCTCTCCATCACGGCGCCTGCCAACTGGTTGATCTATCGTTACCTGCTGGCACCCGGGGCGCTTGCCTGGGCCGGATACCCCGGCATGGATCTGAGCTTTTTGAAATTTATTACCTTTATCGCCGTGATTGCCGGTATTGTGCAGGCCGTGGAAATGGTTATCGACCGGTTTTCGCCGGTTTTGTACAACGCCCTGGGGGTGTTTCTACCCCTGATCACAGTGAACTGCGCTATTCTGGGGACCAGCCTTTTCATGGTCGAGCGTAATTACACGTTTACCGAATCACTGGTTTTCGGTATCGGGTCCGGCACCGGGTGGCTTCTGGCCATAGTTTCCATGTCGGCCATCAGGATCAAATTGCGCTATGCAAATGTACCCGAGGGCCTCGAGGGCTTTGGCATCACCATGATCGCAACCGGCCTGATGGCTATGGGCTTCATGCTCTTCAGTGGAATTACCCTATGATCTACGCTGTCTCCATAATCGTTTTTTCCGGTGTCATCATGCTCCTCGTGGGGATGCTGCTGCTGGTGGAAGCCAGGGTGGTCCGCAAAGGCGATTCCCAGATCATTATCAATCAGGATAACGACAAGCCCCTGGAAACCGCGGTGGGGACGACCCTTTTGAAAGCCCTGGCCAACAACCAGATATTCATCCCTTCGGCATGCGGGGGCGGGGGGTCATGCGGCATGTGCAAATGCCGGGTCGAGGAGGGTGTGGACACCTACCTGCCCACCGAGCTCGTGCATGTGAACAGGAAGGAAAAACAGAAAAATATCCACCTGGCCTGTCAGCTCAAAGTGAAGGAAGACCTGAAAATCCGTATTCCTGATGAGATCCTGGATGTCAAAAAGTACAGCGCTACGGTCCTATCCAATGAAAATGTGGCCACCTTCATCAAAGAGTTGGCCATGGAGCTGGACCCGGGTGAATCTCTCGATTTTACTGCCGGCGCTTACATACAGATCGACATTCCCGAATATACGCTTTCCTTTGCGGAATTCCGCAAACGGGTCGGGGCCAAGTTCAGGCCGGCATGGGACCGCTTCAACCTGTGGGGCCTGAAATCCAGAAGCGGGGAGCCCATTTTCAGGGCGTATTCACTGGCCAACCCGCCGGCCGAGAACACGGTTCTGCGTTTTACCATCCGCATTGCAACCCCACCGCCGGGGGCCAAGGCGGCACCTCCCGGAGCAGGTTCCTCGTATATTTTCAATCTGAAGAAGGGCGACAAGTTGACCTTAAGCGGTCCCTACGGTGATTTTTTTGTGAATGAAAGCGACCGCGAGATGTGCTTCATCGGCGGCGGGGCCGGTATGGCACCTTTGAGAAGCCAGATCTTTCACCAGCTCAAGACCGTTGGCACCAGCCGAAAACTTTCCTTCTGGTATGGCGCCCGTTCGCTTCAGGAGCTTTTTTTCGAAGATGAATTCAATGCGCTCGAAGCGGTGTTCCCCAACTTCAAATACCACGTGGCCATGTCAGATCCGCAGCCGGAAGACAACTGGCCGGGCATGACAGGCTATATCCACCAGAACATTCACGATCACTATCTGGCGGAACACGAGGATCCCACTGAAATAGAGTATTATTTATGCGGCCCGCCCATGATGGTTCAGGCTATTGAGGACATGCTGGACAGTCTGGGGGTGGAGCCGGAGATGATCAAGTTCGACAAATTCAGTTAGAAGCTTTTCCAGAATGCCTTTCATTCCAATCTAAAATAGGGGACGTATATGAAATTATGAAATTTGATACACAACAAGCTCGAATTTCATAATTTCATATACGTCCCCTATTTCTCTACGGAGTGTATTACGACAGTTAATGGATTTAAAAGCCCATCTTTTCCGCCGGACGCCGTTCAGGGATATACTCTTCGGAGGCGTTCCCTTCATTCCAGGCTTCGGAAACATACAGGTTGCAGTAGCAGCTGCCGAATTCAGCCACATCGGGTTCCCTGTATTCACAGGGGCAGATAATATCGCGGTCGGTGTCCCGGTCGCCGCAAGCCAGGCGGCAGGGGCAGGCCATGTAGCCGTAGCGTTCCTTGTTGGCCAATAGGGCTTCGAGGAGATCGAAAACCCTTTCGCGGTCTTTGTTGAAAAAGAAGCCCTTGGGCTCCTGAACCTTTTTCAGTTTTTCAAACAGATCTTGAGCATCCATTACAGCCCCAGCGCCTCCTTGATTTCCTTTTCTTTATAGCCCACGACCACCTTATCCCCGATGACGAGGGTCGGAAAAGAGCATCGCGGGTTGACCTTTTTGATATCCTCGAGAATGGCCTTGCGTTCTTCGCCTTCCAAAAGGTCCACGTCTACAAATTCATACGCTATGGTGCATTCGGCCAGCAGCCGTTTGGTTGATTTGCAGTGGCTGCAGGTGCTGAGCGTGTAGAGCTTTACATCTTTATCCGTCATGAGAGATCCTTTTCGTTCAAATTCATTACATTGGCTTTTTGCGTTTCACCATCCAGGAACCTATTTGTATAAGTTGCGGGTAAAAACGACAACTGTTTTTTTAATTCAGTATTAAAATTCCAGAACTTTGTGCAGGTAGTGCCGTGCCCTCTGGACCCGGGTATCTACGAATGCACACCGCATGAAAGCGGTTGACGCGTGCTTTATCTTAGCGGGGTACACGATCTTCACGCTTGACAGGCAGAAAGAAAACCTGATACCTTATTAGTAATCATTATTATTAGTATGTAAATAATGATTGATGCAATCAGGAGTCCATTGATTATTCACAATTTTTCCACGAAGGGAGATAAAATGGATGCAAAAAAGCTAAAATCGAAAAAAAAGGAGATCATCATCAACGACGTAACCACCTGCGAAGCCACGGCTCAAATGCTTGAAAAAGCCAGGCGCGACGGCGTCGAGACCGCCTTTGACCGGGCGCTGAACATGAAGGCCTGTCCCATCGGAGCCGACTCGGCCTGCTGCAAACACTGCGCCATGGGGCCCTGCCGCCTGAATGCCAAAACACCTTATGCCAAGGTGGGGGTCTGCGGGGCGACCATCGACACGATCATGGCCCGTAACTTTGCCCGGATGGTGGCAGCCGGCGGATCAGCCCATACCGACCACGGCATGAGCATGCTGGATCTGTTCCGAGAAGTGGTCAACGGCAATATAACGGATTACGAGATAAAGGACACGCTCAAGCTGGAGTCGGTGGCCGAATCCGTGGGCATCGACATCGAGGGCAAGTCGGTCAAGGAGATTGCCCTGGAATTGTACGACGAGCTCGAAAGAACCTATACCCAGGTGGACGGGGAAATTCCTTTTGCCAAACGAGTCCCCCCCAAGACCCTTGAAACATGGAGAAAATACGGTCTTGTCCCCCGTGGTGCCATGCGTGAAATCATGGAACTCATGCACCGGAGCCACATGGGAGTGGACCAGGATTATGAAAATATTGCCCGGCAATGCAGCCGCACCGCACTGGCGGACGGCTGGGGCGGCTCCATGGTGGCCACGGAAATTTCCGACATCCTGTTCGGTACGCCGTCACCTGTCAGTATCGAGGTCAACATGGGGGTGCTCAAGGAAGACGAGGTCAACATCATCGTGCACGGGCACGAGCCCAACCTGTTCGAGTCCATGATCGCTTCAGTCAATGAGCCCTCCCTTTTGAAGGCGGCCAAAGATGCCGGCGCAAACGGCATCAACCTGGTGGGCATGTGCTGTTCGGGTGCCGAGGTTTTGGTGCGGCACGGCATTCCCCATGCAGGCAACTTCATGTCTACCGAGGCCATCCTGGTGACCGGGGCGGTGGATGCCATGACCGTGGACGTGCAGTGCATCAAACAGGGGCTGGCCAAGGTGGCGGACTGCTACAAAACACCGTTGATCACCACCAACCCGCGCTGCAAAATCGAAGGGGCCACCCACATGGAGTTCCATGAGCACAAACCGCGCGAATGCACGGATGACATCGTCATCAAGGCGGTTACGCGGTTCAAGAACCGGACCGCGGTCATCGAAATCCCCAAACATAAAAACATCGGTGTGCACGGCTTTTCCCACGAGTACATCCAGTACATGCTGGGCGGGGCGTTCAGAGGGTCTTACCGGCCGCTCAACGACAACATCATCAACGGCAGGATCCGGGGGGTGGCCGGGGTTGTGGGTTGCACCAACCCGCGCATGAAGCAGGACTGGGTCCATGTGGAACTGGTCAAGGAACTGATCAAGAACGATGTCCTGGTTCTGCAGACCGGCTGTTCTCAGATTGCCCTCTCCAAAGCCGGATTGACAACGCCCGAGGCCGCCGCACTCGCCGGTGACGGTTTGCGCGAGGTCTGCGAAACAGTTGGCATGCCGCCGGTTCTGGGGATCGGCTCCTGTGTGGACAACAGCCGGATTTTGATTGCCGCATCGGAAATGGTGCGCATCGGCGGTCTGGGTGACAGCATTGCCGACCTGCCGGCAGCCGGGGCAGCGCCGGAATGGATGAGTGAAAAGGCGATCTGCATCGGGCAGTATTTCGTGGCCTCGGGGGTTTACACGGTCTTCGGCGTGACCTTCCCGATTGTGGAAGATACCAAGTTTCACGAACTCCTGTTCAACGGACTCGAGGAGCAGGGCCTGGGCAAGTGGGGCTTCACCCCGGACCCCTACGAGATGGCCAGAATGATGATTGCCCACATAGATACAAAGCGCAAGGCGCTGGGCCTGGACAAGGGCAAAGAGCGCGTGCTGATCGATATGGCCGACCGTCGCGCAATGGATGCTGCGTAACCACAGGCTGAAACCGGCCGGCCCAGGAAGCCGGCCATCCTTCTGCTCCTTCCACGGCAAAGGGCTCCATCAGGGGCCCTTTGTTTTTATACCTGTTGTCATAAGTATGTTCCGATTCAATATCCGGATGGAAGGCGGAACGTTATATTGGCAAACACTATAATAGCCAATAATCAATAATCAATGTCCAATGATCAATCTTTCGGTTCAAGATAAAAGCGAGTGGCTGGCACGATTCAGCCTCCTTGGACATTGGATATTCGGTGTTGGATATTGGAGGTTGGCTTTTTATCGCTGCTGCTGGCTGCCCAGGAAGCGGTAGAGGGTGGCACGGCCGACGCCCAGCAGTTTGGCGGCTTTGGCCTTGTTGCCCCCGGTTTTGGTCAGGGCGGCTTTTACCATGGCTGCGTCGAGTTTGCGGGAAGGCCCCCGGCGGGGTTTTTCCACGATGAATTCTTTCAGCTCCATAGGCAGGTCACCGGGCTGGATGACGTCTCCCCGGCACCTGACAATGGAAAACTGGACGGTATTCTGGAGTTCGCGCACGTTGCCGGGCCAGCGGTAGTCCATCATCACGGCCAGGGCATCGTCGGAGATACCGGGCTTTTCCTTTTTATTCATTTCAGGGAGCTGCCCCAGGAAGTGTTCCACCAGAAGAGGGATATCATTTCTTCTGTCACGCAAAGGGGGTACGGCGATGGGGATTACATTGAGCCTGTAGTATAGGTCTTCGCGGAAGGTTCCCCGCTGCACCTCCTTCTTGAGGTCCTTGTTGGTGGCGCTGATCACCCGAACATTGACGGACGTTGTTTTTTCACCGCCGACTTTTTCAAAAGTGCTTTCCTGCAGGAAACGAAGGAGTTTCACCTGCATGAGCTTCGGCAGTTCGGAGATTTCGTCCAGGAACACCGTTCCACCGTCCGCCAGTTCAAAGCGCCCCTTCTTGTCCCGGATGGCCCCGGAAAAGGCGCCTTTGACATGCCCGAACAGTTCGCTTTCAATGAGGCCTTCCGGCAGGGCGCCGCAATTGATGGGGACGAAAGGGGCGCCGCCCCGGCGGCTTTCATTGTGGATGGCGTGGGCCACGAGTTCCTTGCCGGTGCCTGTTTCACCGGAGATATGAACCGGAAAGTCATATTCGGTGACGTCCCGAATTTGGCGAAAAACCGCTACCATCTTGCTGTCGCGGCCGATGATATTGGAAAAACTGAACAGCTTGCCGGAGTCCATTTTCAGGTCGATGAGCTCCGTCATGTCCCGAAAAGTGGCCAGGGCACCGACTTCGTTGTCGTTTTCATCCTTCATCATGATCACCGACATTTCGATGACGCGGTTCTGGCCGTCAGGGGTGGTCAGGTTGAGGGTGTGCTCGCACTTGTCATTAAACAACGGGGTGTTGCTGCAGAAAGAGCAGCGTTGCCCGCAGAAGGGCTCGCCAAAAGCCTCATGGCAGTCACGACCCAGGACCTCTTCCCGCTTTATCCCGGTGATCTGCTCGGCAGCATCGTTAAAGAAGAGAATCCTCCGTTCCATGTCATGGGCCAGGATCCCTTCCTTGAGGTTGTTGAGGATATGTTCCAGATTGCTCCGGTCTGCTAGGCTTTTAAAGATCATGCTAGGCCATATATATTATCAAAAAGTTTTTGTCAAAGAAATCGGACGCCTTCATTAGAAACAATCGTCGTTTATTTTTCAGCCAGATCGGCTTACATCTGCTGGTTTTGAACCAAAAGGTATTTCCTATTAATTGTTTCTAATGTATAAAACACCATCATGGCGACGAATAAGATATTGGTAAAAAGTGGTGGATTGCCCTGGCCGAAGCTGTACCGGGGAACCCTGGTGAAGCGCTACAAACGGTTTCTGGCGGATGTGCAGCTGGACAACGGCAGCCTGGTGACGGCGCATTGCCCCAATTCAGGGACCATGCGGGCGTGTTCGGCGCCCGGGCGGCCCGTGTACCTTTCCTTTCACGACAACCCCAAGCGCAAGCTGAAGTACACCTGGGAGCTCATCCACATGCCGGATTCCCTGGTGGGGGTCAATACCCTGGTTCCCAACAGGCTGGTCAAACAGGCCGTGGAAGATGGGCAGGTGAAGGCGCTGAAGGGCTACGACCGGGTGCGGGCCGAGGTCAAAACCAGTGATGGCTCGCGGCTCGACCTCATGCTCGAAAAGGACGGCAAAAGCGACTGTTTTGTGGAGATAAAAAACTGCACCCTGGTGGAAGGGTGCGTGGCCAGGTTCCCTGATGCGGTCACCGCCCGGGGCCGCAAGCATCTGGTGGAACTCCAGCGCCTGGTATCTGAGGGCAACCGGGGGGTCATGTTTTTCCTGATCCAGCGCATGGATGCAGACAGCTTCAGTCCCGCCGATGACATCGACCCGGTCTATGGGCAGGAGCTCAGAAAGGCGCACCAAAACGGAGTTGACATCCTGGTGTACGACGTGTCCATCGACCTCACCAATATACAGCTGAGCCGCCAGATTCCCTTCTTTCTCTGACCATAAGAGCCCCAAAGGCTGCTTCTTTTTTGCATTATTATCGGAAAATTGATATTCGTGAATTCATGAAGTAATTATTCATCTGGATCGGGTTGGTCATTATGTGACTGTATCCCCAATTGGAGCTCTGATGAAGAAGTTGTCTTTAAAAACCCAATTTAAGATAGGCACCGGCGTTATTCTTCTAGTCACCTGTCTGACTGTATCGCTGCTGGTATATCGATACGAGAAGCGGCAAGTTGAAGCAGCCGTTTACAAAGAGACCGAGATCTATATTGCGGCTGTTGAGGCAACGCGAACGTACGTAAAAGATATTCTCAGACCACAAATGTACGAAATACTACCTGAGGATCACTTTGTGGTGGAGGCCATGTCGACTTCCTTTGTGGGACGAGAGATTATGGGGCGGGTGGCCGATCGTTTTCAGAATTTCCGTTATAAGCGGGCATCGCCATTTCCGCTCAACCCGCTCAACCTGGCCGATCAACACGAAATTGATGTGATTAAAAAGTTTAATCAAGACCGCAGTATAAGGGAATGGGCCGGTCTGATTCAAAAAAATGGGAAATCGTATTACACCCGTTACCGGGCAATTACTGCGGAACCGGAGTGCCTGAAATGCCACGGCCACCCTGCCAACGCGCCCCCAAGCATCATTTCAAAATACCGGGCAACCGGGAGTGGATATATCGATCATATCGGCCAATCCATTGCCGTTGACGCCGTCTATATTCCCGTTGATTTCGCCATTATCAAACTTAAAAAGAAGGCCTGGGCAGCCTTCATCATCGGATCGGGCCTCCTGCTCGGCCTGACGGTTCTGTTTTATGTGCTGTTTAATCATACGGTTATCACGGAACTCAAGGAGTTGCTTTCCTCTTTTTCCAGCATCGGCAATGGCGTTAAGGACCCTCATGTTACAACCGCTGATCCTGAATACGATACCCTGGATGAGATTGGACAGTTAAAGGCGGCTTTTGAAAAAGAGGCTCGCAACTTACGGGAAACCCACGAAAAACTGGTTTTTTCGGAAGCAAAATACCGAAAACTATTCGAGACCTCTCGTGATCCGATCTTTATTGCCGACATGGACAAGAAAATTGTCGATATCAATGAAGCCGGTATGCAGCTGTTCGAGTTCACCAGCAGATCTGAAGCCCTTTCCATTGAGATGGTTGACCAGCTTTTTTGGGATGCCCGGGACTTCGCATGCCTGCACAACCGTATAAAAGAGAACGGTTTTGTCAAGGAATACGAGATTTCCATCGTCAATCGCCATGGCAAACGCCTCGATGTTCTGGTCACGGCCAATCTGCGCCTCGATGACCATGGAAACCCCAGCGGTTTTGAAGGTGTTCTCCGTGATATCACAGGTAAAAAGAAGCTTGAAAAGCAGTTAGCTCAGACGGAACGCCTGGCGGCCGTTGGTCAACTCGCTGCCGGTGTGGCTCACGAGATAAATAACCCCTTGGGTGTCATCAAGTGTTATGCCGATTTACTGAAAAAAAATGAGAATCTCGGCTCCCAGGCCCTGACCGATGTAGAGATTATCGACAAACACACCAAAATGTGCAAAACGATTGTGGATGATTTGCTGAATTTTTCTAAAAGCAGTGCCCCACAAAGAGTAAATGCCAATATCCACGAAGGTCTTATGGAGATCCTTGCCATTCTGGATCAGCAACTCATGAAGAGCCACATCGAGATCAAGCATGCATTCGACCAGAATGTGCCCGCCATAACCGCTGATCATGAAAAGCTAAAGCAAGTCTACTTGAATCTTATCATGAATGCCGTGCAATCCATCGAAGGCGACGGTTGCATCACCATCGAAACGGCCTTTTTAAAGCAAGTCAATAGTGCCGTGGTGCGCATATCCGACACCGGCTGCGGGATACCTTCAAAAACGACTGATCGAATTTTTGATCCTTTTTTCTCCACCAAAAAGCAGGGGGCGGGTACCGGACTGGGGCTTTCCATCAGTTATGGCATCATCCGGGATCAAGGGGGGAGAATCGAAGTTGAAAGCACAATCGGAAAGGGAAGCATTTTTACCATCACATTACCAATTGATGGGAACCTTGCTTGATTAGCCTTTAACCGTAGATATAAGAATTTTTCATGCTTGGTTATACGTGATTAAGCATAAGGTTTATCAGGGTTGGGAGAGATTTATGCAAGATCGTATCTTGATTGCAGAAGATGAAATCGATTTGCTGCATGGCTTAAAACGCATGATCACCATGGAGGTTGAATGTGAAGTATTGACCGCCGCCAATGCGTCCGGCGCAATCGAGTTCGTCCGCCACAGCTCCATCGATCTTTTACTCTCCGATATCCGGATGCCGGATATGGATGGGTTATCCCTTCTGAAAGAAGTCAAAAAAATCGATCCGGCGATAACCGTGATTATGATGACCGCATTCGGTTCCATCGAACTGGCCGTTCAGGCCATCAAAGACGGTGCCTACGACTTTATCCGTAAACCCCTGGATGAAAAGAAACTATTTCACCTGCTGAAAAAGGGATTGGAGCGCAATCGTCTGGTAAGGGAGAATAGGCGGCTGATGAAAAGGGTTCGAGAAAAGGCTCCCTTTCATCACATGGTCGGCCAAGGTGAGGCCATGCGCAAGGTGTTCCGCACTATTCAGACCGTCGCACAGACCAATATAACGGTTCTATTGTTAGGCCAAAGCGGTACCGGCAAGGAGATGGCTGCCCGTGCGATACACGACCTCAGCGATCGGTGCCACCATAATCTGGTAACGGTAAACTGTCCGGCTCTGCCCGAACATATCCTGGAGAGTGAACTTTTCGGCTATCGTAAAGGTGCCTTTACCAATGCCGCTGCAGATAAAATCGGCCTGTTCGAAGCCGCCCATCAGGGAACCATTTTTTTGGATGAAATCGGGGATTTGTCTTTTTCACTGCAAACCAAGCTGCTGCGTGCTATCCAGGAAAAAGAGATTAAACCACTGGGGGACAGTCAGACCCGCAAAGTCGATGTCCGTATTATTGCATCCACGAATCAGGATTTAAGCAAGAAAATTGCCGATGGGACCTTTCGCGAAGATCTTTACTACCGGATCAAGGTGGCAACCCTGGTCATGCCGCCTTTAGGCGAGAGACGGGAAGATTTGCCACTTCTAGTGGACCACTTTTTATCCAAGATTGCCGATGAACTGGGTGTCGAGAAGAAACGCATCTCTACTGAAGCGCTAAACACGCTACTGAACCGGACTTGGCTGGGCAATGTCCGGGAACTTGAGAATACGATTCACAGCCTGAGCGTCATGGTATCCGGTGCTACAATAACGGCGGATGATATTCCGCCCAGGGAGGTTTCCCCGGTACCCCGTCCTGAAAAGCTGAACCTGGACGAACCCTACAAGCTGTTCAAAGATGGAATCATAGAAAAGTTCAGCGTCGTGTATATCAATAACTTGCTGGTAAAAACCCAGGGAAATATTGCCCTGGCCGCTCGAACCAGCGGCCTCAAACGTCAGTCTCTACAGAAAATCATCAAAAGATACCAGATCGACCCTGAGAAATTTCGCACCTGAGAAATCGTCTTTGGCACCCATCCATAAAAGAGGGGCGCAAGGGTGCCAACTCGAGGCGGCACTGCCGCTTCAAGTTGGCACCCTTGTGCCCCGGCCTCTCTGTCTCCTGAGCTCCTATTCATAAGCCTTTGGGCGCATTAACGTCAAACCTATCCCCCTGCAGCGACAACTGCAGGTGCCGCCCGGCGGCGCTGCCTGTTAAAAAAAAGTAAATAAATCACACTGTTGGAAGAATTAATCTTTTTGGCATGTCTTTTGCTGAATAGTGTCACTAATTCAAGGATTTATAGGAAATTTGAACAGATGAAAGGAGGTAAGCACTGCCGAAGATTGGAATGAATTTGAAGGTAACTGCCTTAAATCAAAGCAATTTATTGCTAAGTACAAGGAGGAAATTTTATGGCTGAAACCCAAAAAAATATGCCCCTGTTTATCATGAGCGGCATAATGTTAGTTTACGGCATCATCGCCAGTACCGGTGCATTGTTGCCCATCATGAAATATCTGAGCACCCATAAATATCTGGACCTGCAGGTTATCATGTGCCTGGTATTGGGTGGGTTGGGTATCATCGGCGCGGTTGTAAACTCGATTCGTACCCCTCAAAATACGCTTTTAGACCGTTTTGTTCTTCAGCCGCTGGCCGGTGTGATTCTGCTGTTGATCCTGGCCATGGCTATTCGGTGGTATCTTGAGCCTTTGGTTAAAATCTTGAGCAAAAATTTGGTGCCGATCCTGGGCTTCAAGATTTACAAGGTATTGAACCTTAACTATGTCGTTCTCGGTATTCTCGTCGGCGTGATTATTACCAACACGGTCGGCATTCCTAAATTTGCTGCCGCCGGTGTAAAAACCGCCCGATTTGTCCTTAAGATGGGTGTCATCATGCTCGGAGCGCGGTACAGCTTTGCCGAGCTTGCCAAGCTGGGAGTCTACAGCGTCTGGCTGATTGGTTTTTTTGTTCTTGGCACCGTATTTATGGTCTTGTGGCTGGGTGGTTTATTTAAGCAGCCAAAATCGATGACCGGGGTGCTTTCGGCGGGCATGGGGGTCTGTGGCGTATCGGCCACCGTGGCTGTCGCACCCGTAGTTAAAGCCAAAAGTGAAGAGATGGCCTATACCATTGGTACGATCCTGTCTTTCGGCATAATATGTATGTTCATATTCCCGACCGTCGGCAAATTGGTAGGCATGAACCCCGTCCAGTTCGGTGCCTGGGCCGGTACGGGAATCCTGAATTCCGCCCAGGTCGCAGCGGCTGCCCTGGCATTTAACGCTGTCGATATCAAAACGCTAAAGGTGGCTGAAATATTCAACATTACCCGGGTGCTCTTTCTGCCCGTCATTGTGCTGGTACTGGCCACCTGGTTTGGTAAAGAATCCGGCCAAAAGCTGAGTTTCAAAACCGTTGTTATCGATAAATTCCCTATTTTTATCCTGGGATTTCTCCTGCTGTTCTTCTTTTCTTCCATAGGCCTGTTTTCGCCCCCTTCGCATTATAAGGGTAAATATATCGATGTGAGCTATAATGACCGTACCCGTGTCACGGACGAAGAATGGGAAACTTTGGATGATGCTAAGGAAAGCGAGGTTATTAAAGGGCTGGACGAAACCCAGCAAGAGGCTTATAATGACCTGGTCAAACAGCGCCAGATTGCCGGAAATTTTGATGATCGGACCAACAAGGCCGTATTCGATAAAACCGGCCGGGACCGCATGTTTGCGCTGGAATCGATTCTGTCGGCTGCAAAGGCCAAGCAAATCAAGCTATCCAAGGACGTCAAAGGCGCCATTAAACACGCTGTCAAACAGGTGCATAAAAAGTCAAAGACCGTTACGACTTTGACTGACTGCATGATCTGGTTTTTTGCTTTTGGTCTCATTGGCCTCGGTATGCAGATCACTAAAAAAGCAATTTTCCAAGCCGGTGGCTGGCCGCTGGTGATGGGTGGGATCTCGGGTGTAACCAAAGCGGTCCTCTCCTTTTTCGTGGTGTTGTGGCTGGTCAAGGATGTGGTGTTGAAATAGAACGTCACCGGATGGACCCTATTATTGCTATATTTGGAGGCTTGAAATGAATGATAAAAAGGTAGATATCGAAACCATGGATGCCGGTAAAGGTGTCTCGTCATATGATAAAGACTCGGATACCCAGGAGATGGAAGAAAGAGCCCTGTCGGTTTTTTCCAGTGAGCGCAATGAAGATCTGACCGCACTTATCTTCTGTCTGGTTACCACTTTTTTAGTATTGCTTTTCACAAAGTGGCTGGTCTAATATTTATCAACAAAAGCAGTGGATAACCGCTCCGCTGGAGCGGTTATCCGCTACCTCTAACCTGTATAGACCCCAACGTTGCAAACGTCGGAGGGCTTCAGAGTCAAGGCGTCAAGGGAAGATATGTTTAACAATATTTTATTATGTACCCACGGGACTCCGGGTGCTCAAAAGGCGGAAAAACTAGTTCTCGGCAATCTGCTGCCCAATGGTTCCACGACAATGAAAATCACTGTTCTGACCGTCATCAACGAAGATTGGAAATGGATGCTGGGAGATGATTGGTTGAATACATCCAAAACCCACCGGGATTTTTTAGGCCACGTGGATGATCAACTGGCCCGGGAAATCGAAACCGACTGGAATCGAATAAAAAAAAACTTCCCGGCAGCCTCCCGGTATAAATTCTTAAAAATCATGGGACCCGTGGACAAAACCATTGCCGAGGTTGCTGAAAAATTAAAAAACGATCTGATCGTTATCGGCCCCTATCAGAAAAAACAGGGCAAAGGCTTTAAAGCCCGCCTGAAAAATAAGCATTTCCACCCTTTGCTTCCTGCACCGCTATTGATTGCCTCTTAAGGTAGACATGCTGAAAGAATATGACCTGGCACTTGATCTTAAAGGCCGTGAGATTTTCCGCCTTTTCAAACGTCTATTTGATGCAGAGAAGCTCCTGCACCTCCATCCCCACTGGTTTATCGAGGAAATAAAAGAAGACCGGGAGGGCGTTAAGACGCGGATAAAAGATCATGCAACAGAGACGCATTTCAATATCCGTTTTGCGCTTGTTATCAGTGAACTGTCCGGAATGTCGCTTGATTTTAAAAATGAATCGCTCCATAATATTACCCTGTTTAATAAAAATGGCCGGTTGTATGCATCCGTATCCGGCGAGACATCCGAACAGGAGCTTGATCAACACTATAGCCTGAGTCTGTGGCTCAGAAGTATCAGGGAATATATTAGGCTTTTTATAAAGACGACACCGAACACCCTCTTTTTTAGATTCATCATGGATCATGCTGTATTGAAAATGAATCCGTCCCAGCGCAAGATCAGTCTAATGATACTTCGCTTTACAGCTTTGGAGATCCTGGTAATCGTTTTGATCGTCATCGGTTATGTCATATTTATGTAATAAGGATAATCTCCTGATTATGTATGCCTAAGTTGAATTGGGGTGGTTCCAAAAATGGATACACTCGATCCCGGCACCCATATTGATCATTTCAAAATCATTAAAGTGTTGCACTCCGGGGCCATGGGGCAAATCTATAAGGCCATGGATATGCTTACGGATCAAACCGTAAGCATAAAAATTCCTTTTGGTGACATTCTCAACCATCCAGTACTATACTATCACTTTCAAAACGAAGAACGTATCGGCAGGCTGCTGCATCACGATCGAGTTGTGGCATTTCTCGACAAAAAGCGCTCCGCACAATACCTTGTCCTTGAATACATACTCGGAAAAGATCTGAGAAGCGTTGTGCCTGTCAACCGCAAGGTCACTCTGGATAAGGCGCTGGAAATTACGTGTCAAATCGCCGAAGGCCTTGGCTATCTGCACGGTCGTGGGGTGATACACCTGGATATCAAACCCGAAAATATCATGGTTACCCCTGACATCCAGATAAAAATCATCGATTTCGGCCTGGGGCGAATTTTAGGCGCGGCCGACCTCCTGACTGAAGATTTCATGGAGCCGCAAGGAACACCCTTTTATATCGCGCCGGAACAGCTTTTAGGGTGCCGTGATGATTTGCGCAGCGATATATACAGCCTGGGAATGGTTTTATATGAGCTACTTACCGGAAATTTGCCTTTTAAGCGTTCCACGCATCTGGCTATCGTGAAAAAGCGCCTCACGGCCGACCCGACGCCTCCCCGTCATTACGATCCGGACATTGCCCCCCAGATCCAGGAAATCATCCTGAAAAGCCTGGAAAAAAATCCTGCCCATCGGTATCAAAGCGCCGCTGAGCTGATGAAAGACCTGACCCATTATGACATGATCAAATTAAGTCGGCGGAATCGGAGTCGTACACGGTCGTTCTGGCAATTCAGATTTAATAAACCGATCCAGCGCTACGATAAGGGGGAAGCAAAAAAAGACCGCGAATTGCCGCCGCAAATCCTGGGCGCTATCATCGATCACGACAGCTCCGACCAGGTCGTGGAAATGGTCAAACGCCAAGCGATCATGCGGAGTTGCGGGGTCACTTTACTAACGGTTATCGATGAAGATCCGGATTCTGATCTAACGGGCTATCAAACCGCCGTGGATGGAGAACGCTTTCGTCTGCGCATCAATGATTTCGTTGAGCGCCTCAGAAATTACAATCTTGATCCCCTTGTCAGAATTAAAAGAGGCGCTGCTGCCGGGGAAATCGTGCAGCTGGCCAAAACCATCAACGCCGATTTGATTATTCTTGGTACGCCGCGTAAAAAAGGGTTACAGAAACTGTTCGGCGGCAGTACCATCGACAAAATTATAAAAAAAGCTCCCTGCAATGTCGCCATCGCTGAATTCCCAACTGTTTCTGTGCCCTTGCTTGCCGATATTGCCGATATCACCTCTGACCAGATTTTCAATATCGACCTTTTCCTGCTGGATAGCTGGGTTTACCATCTTAACTGGCTCTCGGATCTTACCTATTCCCTTCTACGTGATCCTGAGCGGTATATAGCTGTGGATGAACATCACTGCATGCTGGGGAAATGGCTCGATCAAATGGTGGGTAACGATCGCTGGGCGTCTGTGTTAGCCGGCATCATCAAACGCCATAAGGACTTCCATGACGCCTCCCGGCAGATGGTCGAATCAACGCGGATGGGAAATATTGAAGAAATGAAGCGAATCTATTTTACCCGGGCCCTGCCACTTTCCATCGGGATACGGGAAGGTCTGCAAACGGTCAGCACTGCTCTGAGAGAACAGGTCGTGCTTAAAGAGGCGGGGCTGTTGTCCTTTCTTGATCCTGACGTCAAGGCGCCTGATAATACGGTGCTGTCGTCCGACCGTACCGAAGAAAAAATAAAGCGGATCAAGGATTATTTCTGGCGCTATCCGGATGGCTCACCGGAAAACTGCCTGGTAACCATTAAAACGAAAAATGGGGACGATGTCGCCCCTGGAAAAGAGTAACTCTTTTGCGACTGGCGATTTTTGCGGACATACACGGCAACCTGGAAGCGCTGGAGGCATTTATAACCCATGCTGTGCAACAGGGGATCGACCGCTATATGTGCTTGGGAGACATCGTCGGTTACGGCGCAAACCCCAATGAGTGCATTGAATTGATCTGTTCCCTGCCAAAAATCAACATTGTGCTGGGCAATCATGATGCGGCGGCAGTTTGGATCACATCACCCTATGCCATGCGTAAAGAAGCCACAGAAGCTGTATTATGGACCATGGAACAGCTTACTGACAGCCATGCCGGTTTTTTAAAAAGCCTGAAACCGACAATCCAAATCCATGACATGATCTTTTCACATGCCAATGCATATAATCCCCTGGCCTGGCGTTATGTCGTCGACCGGAAGTACGCACTGCGCTCCTTTTCGGGTACCCGGGAAAAACTGCAGTTTATCGGTCATAGTCATGTGCCGCTGGTGATTACCAGACAAAACCTGTTCAAGCTCGTTTTTATGACCCCGCAAGATTCAAACTCGGTCCCTGTTGTAAAAAGCCGACGGCAAATTATAAACTGCGGCAGCATCGGTCAACCCCGTGATGGAAACCCAAAGGCCTGTTACGCTATTTACGATACACGTCTGAATAAAATTGAATTCCATAGATTTGCTTACGATTATGAAACGGCCGGGGAAAAAATTATCAGTGCGGGCTTGCCCGCATTCCTGGCCAGACGCTTAACTGCAGGACGATAGAGGATGAAAACATGGCTGCCATGCTGAAAAAAAAGAACCTGCGGGCCAAATTTCTTACTTGGTCCGTAGTGATACTGACAATTTTCGCAGTCGGAATTTCGATGCTCTACTACTTTCATTTAAGAAAAATTTTAATGGCGGAGGCACTAAACAAGTCGGAAGTCGTACTGCGTGAAGTGGAATCCATCCGGGGGTATGTCAAAAGCGTATTGCGGCCCAAAATGTATGATCTTCATTCTCAGGATACGTTTATTATCGAAGCCATGTCCACCACTTATATCAGCCTGAATATCATGAAGCGATTTGGGGATAAGATGCCGGGTTATTTTTATCGACGTGTATCAATAAATCCCCATAACCCCGATAACATGGCCGATGAATTTGAAGAAGAAATGTTTGAATGGTTCGAGGACGACCCCAACCGTAATTTCTGGCAGGGGATCGTTAAAAAAGGCTCGGCCTCCTATTTTGTCAGCATGGTTCCAGATTATTTTGAAAAACAGTGTCTCCTCTGCCACAGCGATCCCGCCCTTGCCCCCAAATCCCTCATCGATCGATACGGGCCGGTGGGCGGTTTCAGGTTCAGGGCGGGAGATCTGGCTGGAGTCAATTCAGTTTCCATACCGGTCTCAAAACCGCTGACCCACATTAAAAAAATGAGTATTGTCACATTTATCGGCACGGTCGCAATCATGGGCCTGCTGCTTTTTGTTCTAAACCGGCTGTTTGAAAACCTGGTGATATCCAGGATCACGCGTATTGCCGACTTTTTTTCAAAGGAGAATGCGCCGGGCTTGCCTGGTTTCGCGGATAAAGAGCCGGTAAACGCTTCTCCGGATGAGTTGGACAGCCTAAAAGAGTCCTTCACCAACCTGAATACCTATGTCCGGATCGCTCGCAAGGGAAGTGGTCCGGCACCCAATTTTTTAGGGCAATATACCGTCCAGGAACCGGTTTTGGCAGGCACGCTCACCTGGCTGTACCATGGTAAAAATTCTCTGACAGATGATCCGGTTGCGTTGAAGATACCCTTTGAAGATGTCTTGTTCAATCCTATTTACACCGCCTGCCTGCGTGCTGAAGCCGGAATTATCCAGGCCGCCGGCCATCCAAACTTAATCAAGGTCATTGATGCGCAATCCGATGTACTGGTGACTGAAGCCGTAATTGGTGAAACCCTGGATACCGTAATCAATGGGCAGGTTCCCATGGCTCGAGAGGCTATGTTATCGATCTTGCGCCAATTAGGCGACCTGCTCGCTTATTTCCACAATATGGGGGTGGTGCATCACGACTTCCGTCCGCAGAACATGATTTATTCCGCCTCCAGCACCATTATTTTAGTGGATGCAGGTCTGGCCTTCTTTCGAGATATGCCTGATGCCATTTTCGAGGCCGGTCTTGGCCCCCAAGGCGATTTTATCTACATGGCTCCCGAACAGCTGCAGGGCAAAAGAGGGGATCCCAGAAGTGACATCTACTCTTTGGGCGTGTGGCTGTATCACCTGACCACCGGAAAACTTCCCTTCCTCTTGAGCCGATCCGGGCTGAAAACCCGTTTGCGCATCAAAAAGGAGTTTCAACCGTCCGATGAGTTCAAGGAAAAGCTTTCTCAGGAATTACAGGCCGTGATTCTAAAGGCCATGGCCTGGGATGTCGAGAACCGTTACCAGTGGGTGGAAGATTTTATGGCGGACCTTGAGGATATCTCCATGCAATGATAGCGGTTATCTGGCCTGGTTGATAATTCCAAGCACGGGCGGTGAGGATAAGATGTAATACACGTTGCCTATGTCCATATCGCCGATTTTTTTCATGATTTCTAGACTGCTGGTGAGTTTGAGTGTGGCAAGGATGTCCAGTTTTCCTTTTTCCTCTTTTATTTTGTTGTATTCCTGTTCCGAGATTTTCCCTTTTGGCCCAAAAGCCCAGTAGATGATCTTGTCGTGGACAAAAATTGTAGGATCGCCAAAGTCGAGAAATAATGCTCCCACAACTTCTTGTATTTTCTTTCTGGATGCAGGGTCATACTGCTTGTAGAGGATGATTACGCGGTCCGTTATTTTTTCTGCGACAATGTACAGATCGCCATCCTGAAACTTGTAGATTTCGGGATTTTCCACTTTAAGGGGATACTGAAGGGCAGTTTTCATCTGCACATCTGTGAGCACCCTTCCCAGCGTGTAGCCATTTTGGTTGAGGTTCAGCGCTGCCAACCGGTCAAGCAGCTCCTCCATCTCTATTGGATGGGCGGCGGAGCATGGCGAAGTGAGCAGCAGAAAAAACAAAATCAAGGAAAAAAAGTATCGCATGGTCAAACGGTCCAAATAAAAGCTGCCCCGACTTTCCGAATGACTGGAAGCCGGGGCAGAAATGAAAGTTAATAAGTTATGCGTTAATTGTCTTTACCGTAGCGTAGTTTCTGCTCTTCTTCAATGAGTTTCATCAACTCTGCACTCCCGCCGGTCCGTATCCAGATATGTTCCGACTGGGCAAGAAGATCCTGAATGACTTTTTTGTACTTGTCACCCATGCCTGCATGGTCGGCCATTTCCTGAACCTCGGGCAGAAAGTCATGGTAGAAATTACGGGAAATTTCGTACAGACCATGCCAGTGGACATAGTCCGGTGCATGCATGGCTGCCGCCATTCTTGCCCTTCTACCCTCATGATGCCACAGTTCGAACCAGGTGTATCCCAGGTGATTCTGGAATCCGCTGTTTTCCCAGATACCATCCTTTTTCAGCATGCCCACAAGCTTCAAAGAAGGTTTGGCAAACTTGTCGTTGTAAAGGTGAACAAGGTCGTCGAGCTGGGAGTAAAAATCCTTGACCTGGTTGATGCCATGGCAGGATTTGCACATCTCCTGCATCACGGCACGCCTCTCCTGCCAGGGGACCACGGTCTTGATGGTTTTTTCAGCAATGACTTTTTTGAGCTTGTCGCCCTCACGGACATACGTCTTTGACTTGGCCTTCTGACCTGCCCGGGGCGGTGTTTCGCCGGGTATGTCGGTTACGGTACCATCGGTAAAGGTAACCCTGTTCAGCTTATTGGAGACCTTTGCCCGCAGATTCCAGGACAGCCTGTCACCCACGTTATGGGTGTTCTTGGCGACCGAGCCGTTGAGTTTTACAAAAGAACCCATGTGGCAGGTGGAGCAGGTGGGAGCATAGTAGTAGTCATCCCCAAGGACCCACTTGCCGTCCTTCATGATGTTCATCCCGTTCTGGCCGGGATCCCGCATGGCGGAATAATAGGAGATGCCGTGCTTGGACTCTTCGTAGATCTCCTTTTGGGGATGGTCGGGCCCCAGGTGGCACTTGCCGCAGTTTTCAGGCTGTCTGGCCGTGGCAGCCCTGAACGTATGCTTAGAATGGCAGGCATTGCACGTGCCCTTGGTGCCGTCTGCATTGATCCGGCCAATTCCAGTATTGGGCCAGGTGTTGTGGTCCATCTGTGGCGCATCGGTCTTTGAGCGCATCGGTTTTCCGTCCTTGTCGCGCTTTAGGGCAACCACGGAACCGTGGCACTGCCAGCAGCCATTGGACATATTGGCCTTGTTGTCGGGCATACCGCCGATCACCTCTGCCAGCATGTTATCCAGGGACGCCATAATCTCACCGGCAGTGGCGTGGTGGGACACCGCCATCTGAGCGGCCTCGGGCTCGTGGCATTTGGCACAATCGTTGGGCGACAGGATCGCTTTGATAAACGCGCCTTCATGCATGTAGCCCATCTCATCACCCTTGTCCGCCGCATGGCAGGTGAAGCAGCCAACCTGCCCGCCTTTGGCCGCCGCATGGGGAGAATTTTCCCACTGCATCACCAGGGACTTGTTCTCCTTTAAATGACAGGTGATACACTTCTTGTTGATCTCCTGCATCTTGGGATTCTTCACATCAAAGGATTCCTCGGTCAGTCCGAATGCTGTCCCAACCGTGAAAATCCCAAGAACAAGCACAATCAATGCTGTTCTAAATAAAGACATTTTGTTTTCTCCTCCTTTTTTTGACACGGTGAAGTGAAGAGAATTCACAGTTGGGTTTTCCGTAAATTCCCATGGATACATATCCGGTCAATGCTTTGTAAATAACCACCTCCTTCCAATACTTCTTGCAGCAATTTTAGATTTAAGTTGGATTTATTATCAAACCTGTTTTTCCTCCTCCACCCACAAAGGGAAAATTTTTGAAAGAACAAACAGCAGGAAAAAAGGAATGGCCATCACGACAATGACCGCAATAATACCCTCTTTGTCGAACCATTCCGGATGAAACACAGTGTAACCCCTGGCGCTTTTAGACATCAGCTGGCCACCGATCACCACGTTCCAACGCATGAACAGCACCTGCAGCAGCAGAAGAAAAGACACCACACCCGACAAGATGATGTAAACCTGATCCTTGGTTTTAAAAAGAGTTAGCCATCCCAGCAAAAATAAAGAGGTGATGGAGCAGAACCCCACCTGCCACTCCCAGAAGGAATAATAAAGGGGGCCATTGAGAAGACCCTCCACCATGTGGTGAAACCCTGATTTTAAATAGTGGTGGGAAAAGACTTCCAGCATCTCGAAGCAGAACGCCAGAATAAAAAATCCGCTAAGTGTATGGATTAAAATCTTTAGGCAATTTACGTCGATGGCTGAACGTCTGTAGGTCCGGATGGCAATATAGGCCAGGACGATGCCCGCAATCCCGGAAACGCATGCGGAAAAAAGAAAGATCACAGGCATGAGCGGCGAAGACCATGTGGGGTTTGCCTTAACGCCTCCGAAAATGAATCCCACATAGCCGTGGAGTACGGTGGCAACGGGAATGCCGATGGCCACGAGAAATTTAATGATTTTTCGATCCAGCTCCAGTGCCTCGGGTGAAAGATTGGTGCTGTCAAATGTCAGCGCCCGGTAAAAAAGCCGCATGTATCCTTTGGATTTTTTCACCATCCCCACCAGCGTAGGCCTGTAGATAAAGAGGATGATCAGGACCAGGAGTCCCATGGCGATGGAGTAGATGTAGCCGAACCCAGCCATGGCCGAGCTGGGACTGGGTGTGAGCATCATATTGATGTTTCTTTCCGGCCGTCCCAAATGCAGCAGCAGCGGCAATGCGATACAGAACATAAAAGCCAGGGCGAAAACCAGAGAAAACCGTGCAATGGGCTTCAGGCTTTTGATGCCGAAAACATAGTAAAGGGCCGCTACAATGAAAGCACCGTCCACCAACCCGGAAAGATAAGGGTACAGAACAATCATCATGCTCCAGTGCACATGAAGATCGTTGGGGAATATATAGTTGGCTATTAAAAATCGAGCCCCTTCATGCAGTTCATTCATCACACCACCTCCCGTCGGGCGCCTTTATAGTAAAGGGCGGGCCAGGTTCCCATATCGCTTTTGAGAACACTGAATACACCGGGACCCTGCAGGATCTTGTAGACTTCCGACGTCTTGTCCTTCAAGTCGCCGAATTTTCGAGCACCTGTGGGGCAGACATTGACACAGGCAGGCAAGAGACCCTTGCGGACACGGTGGTAGCACCAGGTGCATTTCTGGGCCGTCTTTGTGACCGGGTGGAGAAACCGGACCGAATAGGGGCACGCCTGGATGCAGTAGGCACAACCCACGCACCGTTTGTGATCCACGAGCACAAAGCCGTCCGGGGTCAGGAAAGTGGCGCCCACCGGGCAGACCTGGACGCACGGCGGTTCCTTGCACATGTTGCATAGCTTGGGCACAAAAAATGTGTCCCGGACGTTCACATCGATATCGGTGCGCGGATTATGGTACCCGTCCAGGCCGCCATTGGGGGAATCCACATAGACGTTGCCGTCGAAATCCTTGAGGTATCGTTCCACCCACGTACGGTAGTGTCCGTCCGGCACAGCAAACTCCTTTTTGTCAGCCACACAGCAGGATCCGCATCCGATACACCGGGTGATATCAACGATAAAGGCGAAATCGTGGTCTGTAAGGTCGTATTCCTTATCACGGATTCCGGCTAACTGCTCCGGAATTTTTTCTCCCCCGGCGTTCATCGGCAATACGAGTAGGAGTGACCCTGCAATGGTTCCTTCCAGGACTTTTTTGATGAAAACCCGTCGCTCTTTGTCTATCGTTGGTTTTGCGTTGTCCATCAGTTCTCCCCCTGCATGCCGATTATCTGCTTGGCCCGGTTGATATACTTGAGCGGTGCATGTACGTGGTGGCACTGGTTGCACGTATGGGTCAGCTTAACCTTCTGATCCTTGAGATGCTCAGGCATTGTCACGGTTTTGATCACCGCTTCGGGCCGGGCCTGGATGGATTTGTTGTGGCATCTCAGACATAAGATTTTGATATCTTCGCCCTTTTTAACAGGGAGAATGCCTGTTTTTTTACTGTTTGTGACGTGATCGGCATAGGGACCGTGGCAGAACTCACAGGAAATGGTCTTATGGGTTCCGTTTAAATGAAGATTGGCTTCATAGGCGTGGCACGAAAAGCATGGTGCATTAGTCCAATGTCGAATCTCGATGTTCGCCTCTTCCTCAATGGCATCGGCCCGGTAATAACCATAGGTGCCGAACGATTTGGGTGTTAAGACCGTTTTCCCGATAAATCCCAGGACGGCCAGGGCCACAATACCCAACACGATCCGTATGACATGAGAATAGTAGCTTGACTGCACTTATGGCCTCCTTGGCGCCAGGGTATCGGCAAAATATTCCCAATGTTGCATATGATAGGGCTATCTCAAATTATCCATGTGAAATTTGTAAGATGTGGGGGTGAATGCTATCTGGCGCAAATACTATTGCCATGCTACAGGCCAGCATTACAAATCCCTATCATCAACATATTGAAGCAGTGCTAAATTCGTCAAGTAAAAAACCTGTAAAAGATGTAACAACAACATTAGAAATGAGTGTACATTCAATAGGCTGAACCGATTCGCCTTTACCTGAGATTTGATATCAATGATTAAATATACCATTTCTAATGTGTAAAATTACAATGATTTCAAACCACTACTTCTATTTAAAAAAAATCAGGATGTCGGCGAGGCATCGGCCATGTACTTGTAGCCCACGCCGGCCACTGTGACGATGAAACATGGATTATTGGGGTCGTTTTCCAGCTTTTTACGCAGCCGCTGAACATGGACATCCACGGTGCGGCTGTGCTTGTAAAGGTCGGAATCCCGCCAGATTTGCTGACGGATGAATTCCCTGGACAGCACCTCGGACGGATAGCTTACGAACAGTTCCAGAAGATCGTATTCGGTTTTGGTCAACTGCACGATCCGGCCCTCCACTTGAACCTGGCGGGATTTGAAATCGATGGTGATACACTGCCCTTCATAACAGCTTTGGACCATGCTGCGTTCCGTGCGCTTCAGCACTGCTTTGATGCGTGCCGACAGTTCCAGGGCATGGAAGGGCTTGACAATGTAGTCATCGGCTCCGCTTTCCAGGCCCAACACCTTATCGGAGAGACGGTCACGCGCTGTCAGCATGATGATGGGAAAGTCGAATTCCCGGCGGATGTACTGACAGGCGGTGATGCCGTCGATGTCCGGCAGATTCAGATCCAGAACAATAAGGTGGGGGCGCATTTTTCTGGCCTTGTCGATGCCGCTGCGGCCGTTATACGCGCAAAGGACAGTGTAGCCATCCAGTTCCAGGTTGCCCTGGATTGTTTTAACAATGTCCTCGTCGTCGTCAATGACCAGGATGGTATAGTTGGGATTGTCCATGGTTTCTTGATCTGTGTTTGGGGTCAATTATTAAATTTTGCACGAATCCCTGATGAATGCAAGCTGTCGGGGTCATATTTTACAAGGTTGTAACATCATTAACCCCACAGTTGCACAAAGTCCATGGTTACAGGACATCTTGACATTTCGGGTGTTTCCTATCAAAATCAAATTCAGGTATGAAATCAATTAAAGACAGCCGTTTCAAGCTCTCCCTGCAGATGAAATTTTTTCTGAGTATCGTGCTCATTATCACCCCCGTGCTGGGGCTGATTTTTACGTATGCCGGTATTCGCAGTGAACGCAACGCCACGGCACAGACTATCAACCAGGCCCGTGTCCTGGCGCGCCAGATCATCATGACCCGCCAATGGGTCTCCGACTGCGGCGGCGTCATGGTGGCGCGCGACAGCCCGGGCGCCGGCAATACGGTGTACTTTGTCGATGACCGGCTCAACACAGAAAGGGGTGCTTTCAACCGTTTCACGCCGTCCATGGTCACCAAGAAACTGTCCCAGTATTCCATGCGGGAAAACATGTATAACTTCCGGCTGGCGAGCCTCAACCCCATGAATCCGGAAAACCGCCCGGATGCCTTTGAGCGCATGGCCCTGCGGGGTTTTATTCAAAACAATTCCACGGAAGCCTACTTCTTCGACAGCAATGATCGTGCAGGGGGATTCCGCTATATCGCGCCGCTTTATGTGGATCAGGCCTGCATGGAGTGCCATAAAAATTTCACCGCGGGCACCATCGCCGGCTGCTTGAGCATCTCCTTCCCAACCGAAAACGTTGTCCAATCGCTGAAAAGCACCTATTTCAACCTGGCCATGGGTGGTGGGGCGATCATTCTGCTGACCTCGCTGACGCTGTTCTTTTTTTTAAGGAAAATGGTCATCAAACCGGTTAACCAAATAAAAAGCATGGCCACGGAAATAAGCAATGGCCACCATCAGGCCAGGGTGCAGATCAAAACCGGAGATGAACTGGAACAACTGGGGCGGGCATTCAACACCATGGGGGAACGGTTGTCCCGGAACCGGGAGGTCATGGAGGAGAAGATCGCCGCCGCCACCAGCGAGCTTTACCAGGCAAACCATGAATTGAAAAAACTCGACACACTCAAGACCGAATTCATTGCCGACATGTCCCATGAGCTGCGTTCCCCGGTTACGGCCATCCAGGGCGGGCTTGATTACCTCAAACGTAAAATTACCAAAGAAGGCAACAAAAGCTACCTGGCCATTATCGACAACAATCTGCTGCGCCTGACGCACCTGATATCGGACATGCTGGACTTGACCAGGATAGAGGCCGGCAAGGTGCGCTGGGTATTCGAACAGAACGATATGGCTGAATTGATCAGGGAGGTCATTGAGATCCTGAGCCTTAAAGCCCGGGAAAAATCCATTTCCCTTGATTTTAATTACCAGGGCCCCATGTGGGCGGCCATGGACCTGGAGCGCATCGAGCAGGTATTGGTGAATCTTATCGAGAATGCCATCAAGTTTTCCAGTGAGAACAGCTTGGTGGAGATTTCCGCTTTTGAAAGGGATCGGTGGGTGCATGTGTCTGTAAGAGATTTCGGCATCGGCATTGCCGAAAAAGACCTGGAGACCATATTCCAGAAGTTCCACACCCTCCCGTCCAGCGGGGGCGGCGGAAGGGCCAAGGGCACCGGCCTGGGCCTGACCATCAGTCGCAAGATTGTGGAAGCCCATCAGGGCCGGATCTGGGCTGAGAGTTTAGAGAGCCGGGGCAGTGTTTTTCATTTCGAAATTCCCGGGCATAAATGAATTAAAGGACGTTAATCAATGGAAGGTAATGTTTTATTCGCTCTCGGATTGACCCTCTTCGCCGGCCTGTCCACCGGCATCGGCAGCCTTATCGGGTTCCTGTCCAAGAAGTTCAACCCTAAATTCCTGACCATAGCGCTGGGGTTTTCCGCCGGCGTGATGATCTATGTTTCCATGATTGAAATTTTTGTCAAGGCAAGGGATTCCCTGTCAATCAGTTTTGGCGCTAAAATGGGTTATGTGTGGACCGTGGCGGCCTTTTTTACCGGCATTGCCGTCATCGCTTTGATCGACAAACTTATTCCTTCGTATGAAAACCCGCACGAAATGAACGTCGAGCAGAAAATTGCCGACAGCTCCGATGATCAGAAAAAGAGACTCATGCGCATGGGGGTTTTTTCGGCTTTGGCCATTGGCATCCACAATTTCCCGGAGGGCCTGGCCACCTTCATGAGCGGGCTCACCGACCCGACGCTGGGCATCAGTATTGCCGTGGCCATTGCCATCCACAACATCCCTGAAGGATTGGCGGTTTCCGCTCCCATATTTTATGCCACCAAGAGTCGCAAGAAGGCGTTTGTTTTGTCTTTTCTGTCCGGGCTGGCGGAACCTGTTGGAGCCCTCCTGGGCTACTTTGTCCTGCGGTCGATATTCAACGAAGCAACGTTCGGCGCCATCTTTGCATCTGTGGCAGGCATCATGGTCTATATCTCCCTGGATGAACTGCTGCCTACAGCAGAAGAGTACGGCGAGCACCACCTGGCCATCGGCGGCCTTATCGCGGGTATGCTGGTCATGGCTGTGAGCTTAGTGCTCTTCGCCTAAATTTTCATATTATGGTGTATGCAAGAAAGTAGGAGATGGTGACCTTAGCTTAAAAATCAAAATCGTTCGTAGCAAAATAGAAATGAAAATTTAATAGGAGATATTGCATGATGGATGATCAAATGAAGGAGAAATTCAAGGCAGCGGCGGCAGTGGTCTGCAAACAGGGGATGGTGCAGTTTCCGGTGAGCGATACGGCCGTGGCCATCATTGAAAAGGTGGTGGGAGAGAACGCTGAGGAGCTGGATTTTATTCTGGCATTCGACCAAATACCGTCCCAGGTAATGGAACAACTGACGGAATCCAGCGGACTGCCTGCGGAAAAGGTCGAGGCGCTGGCCAACAGCCTGGCTAAAAAAGGCCTTATTTTCAACCAACCAAGCTCTTCGGGGGTCATGGTGTACCGGCTCCTGCCTTTTATGCTGGTGGGGGTCATGGAATACAAATTCATGACGCCTCTGGCCGGAACAGACGAGGAACGTGAGTTGGCTGCCCTGTTCGAAAGACTCCTGTACAGCCTGAAAGACGATATGCAAGCCAACTATGACAACCTGATCCCCATGTTCGAGGCTTCACCGGCCACGGACCGGACAGTACCCGCCACCGACACCGAGGATGGCAACAGGATCAACATTATTCCTGTGGACCGGACGGTGGAGACGGGCGACGAGTTCATCCTGCCCAGCCAGACGGTGAAGGATATCATCGAAAAATTCGACGATATTGCCGTGGGGCAGTGCTTCTGCAGGCAGCGCCGGGGGATCTTGGGGGATTCATGCGCTACCCAGGCGCCCACCCGGAACTGCTTTACGTTTGGTAAATCCGCCCGGCACACGTCAGCCCAGGGTTTTGCTGAAATGATCACCCGCGAGGAAGCCCACCGGATCATGCAGGAGGCCGAAGCCGCCGGGCTGATCCACAAGGCGTTTCACCCGGGATCAAGGGAAAACAGCCCGGAAACCAGTATCTGCAATTGCTGCAAGGACTGCTGTGACACCTTCAATTTGTGGCGCAGCGGCACCATGCCGCTGATCAATTCCACTTACCACCTGGCCGTGATCGATGAAGCGGCCTGCAGCGGCTGTGAAACCTGTGTGGGATGGTGTCCGGTGGATGCCATCGCCATGAATGACGACGGCATTGCCGAGCGGGACGAAAATACCTGCATTGGCTGCGGCGTGTGCGCCCGCTTTTGTCCCGAGGAAGCCATATCGCTCAGGGAAGGGCTGAGGAAGGTGTTGGCCCTGCCGCCGCGTATGCGTTAAAATAAATTTTCCGCTGCAAGCAGCGGGAAATTTATTTTATTGTTCTATTCCCACACGGGCTTTAACACCGTTGCGGTAGTAGTGTTTAACCTCCTGCATGTCGGTGACCAGGTCTGCTTTTAACTGAGGCGATAGCGAAGGGCATGCATCACGCCGTGGCACCTGCAGGCGGTGCTGACCAGCATGTCGCCCGGGTGGGCTTTGATTTCCTTCAGCGCCCGGCAGAGGGTGCGCCATTGATAACCGCCCACGCCCGGGGCGAGCTGTGAGCTGACAATACAGGTGGCAAAAAATCCGGGCAGTTTTAGGCTGGACAGCGTATCACACAACACCTGCGGCCGGGGTTCCCCCGTGACAGTACAATAGTCAGCCGGTTCAGGGCAGTCGTCCGGGCAGATGAAGTCTGCATTGCTGGCATAAATCTGACCGTCAGTACCTTTCATGGCATTGGGCAGCAGGGCTTCCGCTTCGTCCGGAACGGGGATGGCCCGGCATTCTGATTTCAATTCCCGCCGGAGCCATTCAAAGGCCAGGTGGATGGGCACTGCCGGAACTATCCAGTCATCGAGATCCATTTTGGCCTTGGCTGTGGTCAGAAAGGAAACCGCATCCATGGCCACGGCATGGCCGCCATGGGCAATGATCGGTTTCAAGCGGTCGAATCTTTTATCGACGACCGTCATGTTCGCTTGCTGAAATCGAGGTTTAAGATAATTAAAGGCGCGGCTGCCGAACCGGCCGCTGCCAAGGATATATACCTTCTGGTTGTTCATGCCCCCCCCCCGGGGTATCCTTTTGTGAGAAAAGGTCTATCAAAAAGTCGATGCTCAGGCTCACGTATTCGTGACGATTAGCCCATGATATGAGAGCGTATTAACCTGGCAGCTAAATACCCGAATCCGTCATGCCGGACTTGTTCCGGCATCCAGGAACCCATCTGGATTCCCGCCTTCGCGGGAACGACAAAATTAGTACCTA
>JBDLJD010000018.1:0-41428 GCA_039714495.1 Thermodesulfobacteriota bacterium | reverse complement strand
GTGATTTCGTGACGGAGGTTTTTGATTCGACGTTGGATGTTGATTGTCGAGTAGGGATTATTTTAGACCACAGGAATGGCGGGGATCAGGGTCTTAATTATGCATTTCCTACTTCCCCCAAGTGGATCAAAAGAGTCTTATTTAATTTATTTTCAGGCAGTTAAATTATTTTAGCATGTCATTAATTTGTGATTGACAAACCACCTGTTTTAACTTAACAGGGCAGTTTCAAAGTATCTTTTTTAGCTAGTCAACACCCGCCTGCGATTGCAGGAGCAGAAGGATTGTTCATCGGTCCGTAAAAAAGCTTTTGTTTATCCTGAATAATTGTCACCTTCAACCCAAAAGAAAGCTGACACCATGAAACCGTCAATCCAAACCACGCTGAGTGAAAAAGAGATGCAAAAACTGCATGAGGCCTCCCTCGCTATTCTCCAAGAGGTCGGCATGCAGATCGACCATCCCAAAGCCCGCAGTATCCTGCACGATGCCGGCGCCCGAGTTGACGACGATCAAAACCGCGTAAAATTCCCGGCCGACATGGTTGAGCCATGCCTAGCTAAAATCCCAAAGAGCGTGTGCCTGGCCGGACGCAACCTGGAACACGACCTCCAGTTAAGCTTTGACAGCCCGTTTGTCATGCGCTGTGCCACCGGCCTGACCTCCATTCTGGAATCCCGGTCTGCCACTTGCCGGGACGCCACCTCCCAGGATCAGAAGGATCTTGCCACCCTGGTCGATGCCTTGGAAAATATCGACATGGCCGGCCCATTGACCCTTCACGATGTGCCCGGCAAAACAGCCGATCTGCATGCCACACGTTTGCTGCTTGAGGGCCAGCGCAAGCATTTCATGAACCTGACCATGGGGTCCACTAACATGCGCTATCAGATCGAAATGCAGCTTGCCGTCAGAGGATCCCGGGAAGAGATAAAAAAACGCCCGCTCTTCCACCCCATTGCCTGCCTGATCTCTCCGCTCTATATACCGGAGGACGATATCGAGATCATGATGATTGCCGGCGAATACGGGCTTCCCGTAAAAATACCGGTCATGCCCATGCTGGGCGCCAGTGCCCCTGTTACCCTTGCCGGCCTGCTCGCCCAGGGCAACGCTGAAGTTTTGGGCGCCTTCACTGTGCTGCAAACGCTATGCCCGGGCAACCCCACGCTGTACTATATGGTGCCGGCCCTGATGGACATGCGCACCGGCGGCAGTGTCTATGCCGGCCCGGAAAACAACCTGCTTTACACGGCTATCATTCAGATGGCACGTTCGTTCTATAAAGTGCCGTCGGACACAACCGCTTTTTTCTGTGACGGAATTCTATTGGAACAGACCACCTTTCAGAAGGGACGCCTTCTGCAGAATGCCGCCATGTCAGGCGCCAACATTATCAGCGGCGCAGGCAGCGTCGATGGCGGTATGGCCTTCAGCCCCTTGCAACTGGTTGTCGACAATGAAATCACCGGTTTCACCAAACGGTTGCTCTCGGGCTTTGACATCGATGATGACACCCTGGCCCTCGATTGTATCAAACGCGTGGGCCCCAAAGGAAATTTCCTGGAAGACCGGCACACGCTCGAAAATTTCCGCAGCCAGGCCCTGTCCTCCCCATCCATATTCAGCTATCAAAACTTTTCAACCTGGCAGCAGGAAGGCAAACAGTTTTCGGAAAGAGCTGAAGAAGCTGTCAGAAATCTCCATGCCGATCACGAAGTCCCCCCGCTGGAAGACCATGTGATCCGGGAACTTGAGCGGATTGTTAAGGCGGCTGATAAAGACATTGCGGGATGATAGACCTGGGTTGCGGGTTGCATAGACCCATGATTAACGAGCTGATACCGTAGCATTTTCTTTTGAGTATAAGCTTAGCTCATTCCTGAGATTTCCAATATAGGTCCTATAGGTCTTATAGGACCTATTCCTCGCATAAGCGAGGCCCCTTACTTTTCATGTCCGCAGGTCGTGCGCCTCGATTCTGTCGGCAATGTACTTGACCCGTTCGATGCGGTTGTTATCCAGGACCATGTCCCCCACACCGACGATGATCGGGTTGCGGCCCACGGTCGCCAGCAGATTGTCCACAAATGCTTCGAAATCAGCCTGATCCGTTCTTTCCTCCAGCAGATCACTGGGTATGCCGCCCCAGATGAGCGGCCCGTTGCGCCACTTCTCCCAGGCATCTTCAAACAGCAGTTCGGTGAGCGGCTGGGGGGTAAAAGATTCACACACATCCAGGCCGGACTCGGGCAGAAAATCCACCAGCGGTTTGAGGTTCCCGTCCGTGTGGCTGCCTGCCTTTTTTCCCTGTTGATGCAGCATATCAGTGTACTTCTGATATTGCGGGATGCAGTACTCCCGGAAAAGGTTCGGATTGGTCATCATGCCGTCCAGGTTGTCGCCGAATTCAATATAGGGCAGATCCGTTTCAGCCAGTCGTTCTATGATATCCTCCATCTGCAGGTCGAGCACATGGATCAGCCGGTCAAGGGCCTCCCGATCATCGTACAACGCCTGGAACAGGCTCATTTCACCCAGGTATTCCAGAAGCGCCTGCTGAAAAGGGATGCGGTGGATGCAGGGCACTACGAATCCATGCGGCCCCACTTCCTCCTCTTCAGCTTTGAATTCTGCATTCAGGGGAACGAATTCGGCATGTTCCAGAATGTATTCGATGGTGCGGTAATCAGCCTCCTCCTTGATCAGGTGGGAGGTCAGGTAAGGCTCCATGCCGCTCAGAGATATCATGCTTTCGGCAAACACGTACGCCACACTCACCGAACCGACCGGGGTTTTATATTGAACGACGCTGGTACCGGGTCTGTCGCGCGGGATTTCCTCTGGTGGGTACTGGGCCGGGAAATAACGCACCGCCGGATCGGATGTACGAAAGATCAATTCATTCTCCAGGAGAATGGACATCTCCACGCCGTTGAGCTTCAGCGCATAGGGTATGGAAAATTTTTCCCGGCCAATACCCACGGCTTGGTGAACTTCGTTCAGGGACATGCCCTCATAGGCCAGAGGCATGGTTCTCCGGGCCAGCATGCCTTTGTACCAGATTTCGATCCTGTCGATGAAAGGCAGGCGATCCGGCAGTCTGCCGTCCATAACTGCGAGAACACGATCCCGCATGGTCCACTTTTTTTCCTGGTCAGAATTTATCAAGGATCATCCTCCTTAAAAAACTTTTTCCATCACGAAATCACGAAAGTCGAAAACATGAAAAAAAGGGGGAAATTAATTATCCTGACCCATATGAATCCGGCAAAGGCGAACAATCCGGAATTAAATATCCAATACTCAAAATCTAACACCCAATTATCAAGTGCCTGCAGGGCTGCATTGCAGGTTGTTGGAGACGCTGTGAAGCCCTGGACTACATAGCATAAAGCTGACGATCTTGTAGCGCAGTGATTCATCACTGCTAAAACGGAAACAGGTTTCCGTCCGCATCGAATTCCATATCATACCAGTCCCTTATGATATCCAGGTCTTCACGCGTTTTGAGCTCTGCCGCATACCCCTCTGAAACCTCAACCTCGCTCAGACGCAGGGTGTTCTTGATGCGCATGATTTTGAGTTTTTCAAGGGGCACCAGACCGACACAGCGGATGGCCACGTCCAGGGCCTCCCGTTCATTTTGCAGGGTGAGCGGTATCCTGCCCGGCTCCGGACACACCCCGGTGATGGTGTTCATATCCAGGGCCTCCTGGTCGATCTTATCGCGAAGCCGGCGGGTGATCACATCGGCGATGCCCACTCCCACAGCATTGCCCTCCGAAGCTTCGGTCAGATCACATACCATGATGCGCTTTATCCTCGGCATTTCTGGATCCGGGGTCACCAGGGGCATGCCAATTCTGCCTACCACTTTCGTGTCAAAACCAGACCCGCTGATCTCTTTGCCCATCTCGTCAATGATGATGACATCGGCTTCTTCGAACGGCAGGGCCGGCGACAGTGATTTGGCCAGCTTGAACAGCTCTACCTCTTGATCTTCTATTTTCTCGCGGAGGCCGATACCGATTTTGGCTGTCTGGCCGTAGCCGTTCTCCACAATGCCGACCCCGCAAAGAATGTTGGCTCTCTGCAACACATTGTCGGCTATGGACTGAATGACATGGGCATATCCAAAAGAAAGCATGGCCTGGTGGTACATGGCGGCGCCCGCCTGCTTGCCCAGCCCGATGGCCATCATCTTCATCAGGCCGCTTTCGAACTTGTGCTCGAATTCGGTGTGTTTCTTGATGCGATTGACCAGCACGATGTGATCTGCCTCGGATGCCAGGCGATCCACGTACACTGGGATGCCCTCCATTGTATCTCCTAACTGGACGACTTCCAAAGAAGATCGAACCGGCGCCCCGACAGTCTGCTCACTGATGCCTAGATGCTCCAACACGCGCTGCTGGCCTTCGGCCGTTGCCGAACCATGACTGCCCATGGCCGGAAAAATAAAAGGGTCAAGCTGCATGGACTTGAGCGACGACACAACTGCCTTTACAATGGCAGTGTAGTTGGTAATCCCCCGACTGCTGCAGGCCACAGCCACCGTCTGGCCTGGTTTGACACGCGACGCCAGATCCAGGCCTGCCATTTCAGCGGTCACCGATGCAGCGATATCGCCGACCTCCCTTGCATCAAAGGTCTGCCGAACCCGTAACATCTTTGGAAATTCCATAATTCCCCCATACATTGTTTCTATTAATGTAGCAATTAAACACCCCAACGTTTGTCATTCTTGCGCAGGCAGGACACGAAGTGAAGCGTCAGCGCTATCCAGAGAAAATAATAATCACGAAAGCACAAAATTTAAAAAGCACGAAAAACTTCATGGTGT
Source organism: Thermodesulfobacteriota bacterium (assembly GCA_039714495.1). Taxonomy (GTDB): domain Bacteria; phylum Desulfobacterota; class Desulfobacteria; order Desulfobacterales; family B30-G6; genus JAJDNW01. The sequence goes on along the minus strand of JBDLJD010000018.1, from coordinate 36,582 downwards.
ATTTCGTGTTTTCACCATTTTGTGATTTCATGACAAAGATCTTATTTCCGGTTTATATAGGTTGAATTATAGCATCGAAGCACCTTTCCATGTATTGCCAGCCATGCGGGTAAAAAGACCCAGCACACCCCTGCGTTCCTTTTCAAATCCTTTCCACTGACCAGCACGTTGTCGGAGAATCGGCTCGACCTCGTCCGGCTTTTTTTTCACACCATCCACTCCCACAAGATCCAGGCTCTGTCGATGGATGTCTATGCAAATGAGATCGCCCGCTTTGACGAAAGCCAGAGGACCGCCGGAAGCGGCCTCAGGCGTGACATGCCCGATGGCCGGCCCCCTGGTTGCCCCCGAAAAACGGCCGTCGGTCACCAGGGCGACCTTGTCCCCCAATTCCGGATGGCAATGCAGGATTTCCGTGGTTTTGAACATCTCGGGCATACCCGACCCCCGGGGGCCTTCGTAGCGGATGATGATCACGTCTCCGGCTCGTATGCTTCCCTTCTCGATGGCGGCAATGGCATCTTCTTCGGAATCAAAGGGCCTGGCTGGACCGGTGTGAACCTGCATCTCTTCGACCATGGCCGCACGCTTGACCACAGCACCTTCCGGCGCCAGGTTCCCGTACAGGATCCTGACCCCGCCGCCGGCATCGTACGGCCGGTCAAGGGGTTGAATGATTGCCCCGGGTTCGAGCCGGTAGTTTTTCAGGTATAGGGCAGCTTGCTCGAAATAGCCGCTCTTTTCCAGATCGTCCAGGTTGCCGCCCACTGTTTTACCGGTGACGGTCAAGGCATCCAGGTACAGCTGTTCTTTGAGCACCCTCATGACGGCTGGAACGCCGCCGGCGTACCATAGAATCTGGGTAGGCCAAGGGCCTGTCATCTGCAACCCGGTTAAAACCGGAATTCGTTTGTGGATCGTGTCAAAATCTGTTGGGGTAAGATCCACGCCGGCCACGCTGGCAATGGCCGGAAGGTGCAAGAGCGCATTGGTTGACCCGGAAACGGCGGCGTGCACGGTGACGGCGTTCTCGAATGCTTTCCTGGACAGAATGTCGCTGGGCCGAACGTTACTTTCCAGCAGGCGGATGATGACCTGCCCGGCTTTGTCCGAGAACTGGGCAAGGAGGCTGGATGATGCCGGCGCCAGGGCATTGCCCGGTAGGGACAATCCCAGGGACTCGGCCATAACCTGCATGGTGCTGGCCGTGCCCATGTACTGGCAGGCACCGCAGGTCGAGCAGGCGTTGAGCGTGTAAAACAGGTCTTCCTGTTCAGCCTGCTGGCCGGCCTCCCTTTGCGGGGCAGTGCCGTAGCGGGTGACGGCGGTGGAAAAGCCGGGCCCGGGGGCCATGGATCCGCCGCAGACATGCAGGGCCGGGATATTTAGGCCGGCGATGGCCATCAAATGGGCAGGTACGGCCTTGTCGCAGGATGAAAACGTAACCATGGCGTCGAAAGGCAGAGAGCGGGCATGCACTTCAACCAAGCCGGCCATGAGGTCACGGGAAACCAGGGAGTAGTTCATTCCAGCGTGTCCTGTGGCCAATCCATCACATATGTCGGTGACTGTGTAGGCCGCCGGTTTTCCGCCAGCCTTGTAAACACCGTTCCCGGCCGCCTTTACCAGCCCTTCTAAGTGCCGGCTGCCGGGATGGCTGTCGCCGGCTGTGCTCTCCAGCAGTACCTGGGGTTTTTCCAGGTCATCCTGTGCCCACCCGGTGCCGATCAGCAACGGATCGACTTCAGGGTTGTCTTGACGATTTTTCTGGCTTTCTCGCATAGCCTATCTGCTCCCTAAATAGATGATATATTGAAATTGAAAACTATCTCCATTGTTACACTTGAAAACATGAATCACGAAAACACGAAATAACATTCCCTTTTCGTGGTTTCATCATTTCGTGATTTCGCGATAATTTTTTTATCGTGTTTCTCATGAATCAAGTGACAATATTGCGATGCTCGCCCCTGATAAACGCATCGATATTGTCGACGGTAACCTGCATGAGCCTTTCAGCCGCCTCCCTGGTGAAAAATGCGCAGTGGGGCGTCACCAACACCCTGGGGTGCTGCAGCAAAAGATGGTTGGCCAACTGCGTTCCCGACCCGGCCTGGCTGTCAAGCAATACCTGGAGCCGGTTTTTTTCTTGGATCAGGCTGTCCTCCTCCGGCAGGACATCCAGGCCGGCCGCAGCCACCTTGCCGCTGGCCAGTGCTTCTAAAAGAGCACGCGGATCCACCACATCGCCACGCGAGGTATTTACGATCACAACCCCGTCCTTCATCAGCTCAAAACGTTCGGACGACAGCAGGTGACAGGTCTCCGGCATACCCGGGACGTGCAGGGTGACGACCTCGGCCGCCTTCAGGGCCTCTTCCAAAGCTACATATTCCACATCGTTGTTTTTGGCCCAGTCCTCGTCCGGAAAGGCATCAGCGGCCACAACCCGCATACCGAAGCCCCTGGCGATCGCGGCCACGCGCTTTCCGATGGCGCCGGTGCCGATCACGGCGATCGTCTTTCCATGCAGTTCAAAGCCCTGGAGCCCGTCCCAGGAAAAATCGAGCCGGCGGGTGCGCAGGGAGGCTTCGATCACGTGGCGCCCCAGAGCCAGCAGCAGCGAGAACACATGTTCGGCCACGGCATTCTGGGCGTATGCCGGCACATTACACACGGCAATCCCGTTCTTGCGGCAGTATTCCAGGTCGATATTATCGACCCCCGTGGCCCGTACGGCAATCAGCTTCAGCTTTCCCAGAGCGGACAAAGATGCTGCATTCAGCACAGACAGGTCGGTGGAAATAATTTCTGCATCAGCAAAATTTTCCATGGACGCAAGGGGCAGTACCCCTTGGACCCAGACGGGTTCCAAACCCGTGTCCATGGCCTGCCAGGCCGATTCGATCCAGGCCTCGCTCTCGAATACGCATACTTTCATAAGGGGTACACTCCATGTTTCCTGGCGGCAGCGGTCATGGCTAGTACATTCTCCAGTTTACAGAAATTCGTGATGCTGTTGGCCGTGGCACAGATGTATCCGCCCCCCTTGCCGGTATCCTCGATTCGCTGCTTGACCTCGGCTTCAACCTCTTCCACTGTCCCGTAGGGCAGGGTGTTGACGAGATCGATGTTGCCCCACAAACAGATCCGGTCCCCCCACTTTTCTTTGGCCTCCTTCAGGTTCATGCAGGGCGGCTCGAAAGGATTCATGGCGTTCATCCCCAGGCTCAACAGGTCCTCCATAACAATGGTCAGGTCGCCGTCGCTGTGAAACGCCCAGGGCAATTTGATGGCATCTGCGACTAATTTCATTTTCGGCAGAAAAACCTCCCGGAACACCTGGGGTGACACCAGGGGGCCCTCCTTCCAGGCCATGTCATTGTAGCCCACGATGAAATCAAAACCCAGGGTTTGAATCTTTTCAATGACCTTCAGGTTCCACTCGATGAACATATCCATCATGGTGTCGATCAGTTTGCGGTTGTCCCTAAGCGCCACGGCAAAATCCATCATGGGCATTGAGTAGATGGTGTTAAACATGCCAAAGGGCCGCAAACCGGCGTACAGGGCAAGGTCACTGTCATGGTAGCGTTCCAGAAAGCGTTTGGCTGGATCGTAAAAGCTATCGTCGTGGGGATCGGGCAGGACAATATGGTGAAGGTCCGCCTCGGTGCTTATCAAACCTTCGCCGATAAATTCGGTCTCCCCGGACAGTCCGCCGGCCAGGGCCTCATCTGATTTTCCCGAAGGGTCTTTGCAGAATGTCGGTAAAGCATAATCCACAAAGTAAATGGCATCCATGCCGATCTTTCTGGCTAATTCAGCTTCGTCGATATCACCCGGTCCCATGATCTGGTGTTTTATGGCGGTGTCCACAAAATCCATAAACGGCACCCTGTCCGGCTGCTTCAATGCCAGTGCGGTCATCACTCGTTTTCTAGAATTCATTCATTCCTCCTTGTAAAAAAAGCTCTGCTATGACGACAACGGCACGGCCCCATGCTCTACGGTCAGGGCAACGATATCCCCGGCGTCAATCTTACCCGAAGGGATGCCTCTGCGGACCGCCAGGGCAGCTGCCGCCCCCATGGCCTGTCCCATGGCCATGCAGGTGCACTGGGCACGAATGCCGGCCAGCGCCATGCGTTCCGCCGATACAATCCGGCCAGCAACTGTTATGCGGGAACTTTTTTTAGGAATCAGCGCCCTGAAAGGCACTGTCGGGACAAGATGCCTGGACGCGTGAAAAATCTCCTCGCACCCCTTTTCGCGGCTGTGCATGTCAATGTAGTTGAACGCATTGCACACCTTGTCATCGAAATGGGTCGCCTGCATGAAATCCGCCCTGGTAATCTTGTACTCCCCCGCGATCCGGTAGGACTCTCTTGAAAGTGCATGGTTGTACATGGTCTTGAGCACGGCGCGTTCACAACCGGGCACCGATGATGTCAGGAATCGGAACATGCGCAGCATACGGGCCCGCCCCTCCAGGTTGGCTCGGGTCTGTCCATCGGCATCGGACGTGTCGGCATCGTAGATATGGGTCGCGTTGTGCCCCCCGTGGGCAAGATAGTAGCTGAAGGGTCTGGTTTTGGCGTAGGCGAAATCCCCTTCATAGAGTTTACCGGCAGCCAGGGCCTCATCGAAAATTTGCTGTACTTCCTTTTCCCACACCTGCTCGTGTTCGATGCCTTCGATCTTATACTGGTAGGCGCCGGGTTGACGGGTAGTGCTTCGCAAGGTCTCCAGCCCCAGCATCCTGACCACGTCGGCATCGCCCGTGCAGTCGATAATTTCCCGGGCTTTTGTGATGCGCCGGATCCCTCTCCCCAGGGCGGTCACTTCCCAGTAATTTCCATCGGCACTGACGTCGGAAATAAATTCGTGAAAGTGAATGTCCACCCCGGCCTGAACAGCCGTCTCCTCGGCCAGGGCAGCATATATGGGCACATTGATGTAGCTGTAGTAGCCCGGTGTGTCCAGAGGCCGGCGTTTTTTGAATTCAGGAACCGGAAGCCCCTCGATCTCCTTGGACTTGGTATACAACTCCCAGGCAATGCCCTGGACCACCGGCCCCTCGGTGCTGAAGAAATGGTTGGGCATGTACACACCGCCGGCGGTCATTGTACCGCCCAGCATGCTGCCTGCCTCGATAACGGATGTTCTGGCCCCGGCCCGGGCAGCCTGAATAGCGGCCACATGTCCGGCCGTACCTCCGCCGGCCACAATCACATCCACTTTGTCCTGCACGGATTTCATCGGCGAAACCTGCTGCTGTGTGGTTCGAAAATAACGGCTGTGCTAGCTGTGCCCTGTGTCTAGTAAAGCGGTATTGACTGGTGATCAAAAGACTAGACGATTTTATCCAGTGCCTTTTCCAGCGTTGCCACCGTGCGCTCGACATTTTGCAGTTTGTCCAAACCGAACAGCCCCAAACGGAAGGTCTGGAAATCCTCTGGTTCATCGCACTGCAGGGGAACACCGGCCGCAATCTGGATGCCGAGTTCAGTAAACTTTTTCCCATTGTGGATATCGGCATCTTCCGTGTAGGCCACGACAACCCCCGGGGCTTCATACCCCTTGGCAGCCACACTTTTAATCCCTTTGGCAGCCAGCAGCGTCCGGACTCGATTCCCGAGTTCCAGCTGCGACACCTTCAATTTATCGAAGCCGTACTGCTCTGTCTCCTTCATCACCTCGCAAAATGCCTTCAGAGCGTCCGTAGGCAGGGTCGCATGATAGGCAAACCCGCCGTTCTCATAGGCCTCCATGATCTGCAGCCACTTGAGCAAATCACAGGCAAAACTGGTGCTGGCGGTAGACGCTATTCTTTCCCGCGCCAGAGTGCTCAGCATGACCAGGCCGCTGCAGGGAGAACTGCTCCACCCCTTCTGCGGCGCACTGATCAAAACATCGACACCGCAGGCTTCCATATCAACCCATACGGTTCCTGATGCGACACAGTCCAGAACAAATAGGCCGCCGGCCGCATGGACGGCGTCTGCCGCCGCACGGATGTAATCATCGGGCAGTATCATCCCCGATGATGTTTCAACATGCGGAGCAATGACCATGTCCGGTTTCTGCGCTTCAATAGTGGCGACCACCTCTTCCATTGGTGCCGGGGTAAACGGGGCCTGCCTATTGTCATCGATCGGGCGGGCCATCAATACGGTGGAATCTGCCGGGATCTTGCCTGTATCGAAAATCTGGGTCCATCGGAAACTGAACCAGCCGTTACGGATCACGATGCACTTTTTATCGGTGGCAAACTGCCGGGCCACTGCTTCCATGGCATAGGTGCCGCCGCCGGGTACAATGATGACCGAGTGGGCATTATACACTTTTTTGAGCATGGCAGATATGTCGTTCATCACGCCCTGGAATGACTGCGACATGTGGTTGAGTGAGCGGTCGGTGAAAACCACCGAGTATTCCAGAAGTCCATCGGGATCGATATGGGGAAGTAAGCTTGGCATGAGCGTCTCCTTAGCGCTTGTTGATTGGGTAATTATTCGAGTTTATTTGACATTTTCTGTACAGTCAACATATGTGCCTACCTGACTGGAGCTATATGAAACCGAGTACCCTGTGTCAACCGATAAATTTTCAAAAAAGTCCTTTCTATTTAAACTTTTCAGTTGTTTAGGGATTATAACTGTGGCAACTGAAACTGATCTGTCCATTGGGCTTTAAGATACAAAACTGAAAATTTAAATAGGAGCAGCTATGAAAATCGGATTTATCGGATTGGGAAATCTGGGGCACCCCTTGGCCATGAGTCTTGTCAAAGCGGGACATGACGTGACCGTCAGCGACCTGCGCCCGGAATGCGGCGCAGCATTTGAAGAAGCCGGCGCCAAATGCTCGGATAACATCGCAGACGTGTGCCGTGGTGCCGAGGCAGTCATTACAGCCCTGCCCTCTCCTGCGGCCAGTCGGGCCGTTGTGGAAAAAGAGGGAGGCGTTTTCGACCAACTGGCCAAGGGAAGCTGCTGGATTGAAATGAGCACCACCGACTTCGAAGACATTCAGCGCCTGGCAGGTGTTGCCCAAGAAAAAGGATTCCAGGTGCTGGAATGCCCGGTAACCGGCGGCGTTCATCTGGCCCACACCGGCGAAATCACCGTGCTGGTGGGCGGAGAATTGAGTGTATTCGAACATTATCAGCCGATCCTGGAAATTATGGGCAAGGAGGTGATTCACCTGGGCGACATCGGTAATGCCTCTGTGGTCAAGGTTGTCACCAACATGCTGGCTTTCATCCACCTGGCGGCCGCCGGGGAGGGCATGATGCTGGCCGCTAAACAGGGGGTGGACCTGGGGGCTGCCTATCGCGCGATCCGGGCGAGTTCAGGCAACAGCTTTGTCCATGAAACCGAGAGCCAGTTGATCCTCAACGGCTCCTACAACATCAACTTCACCATGGACCTGGCTTGCAAGGATCTGGGGTTTGCCGACCAGATAGCTGACAAACTCGGCGTGCCCCTGGAACTGGGCAGCGTGACCCGCCAAATTTTCAAAAGGGCCCGCAACCTGTACGGCGGAGATGCCTGGTCACCGCAAGTGGTCAAGATGCTTGAAGATGCCTGCGGACAACCACTGCGTGCCCCTGGATTCCCGGAAACGCTGGTTGCCGAATAAAATCGTGTACCACGATTTTATGAGACAGCTCATAGTGTTGTGTCCTACATATAAGCTTAAAAACTCTCGTCACTCCCGCGAAGGCGGGAGTCCAGTTAAAAGCCCTGGATGCACGCCTTCGCGGGCATGACGGCAGCCAACAAGCTTTTTTGATACAGCTAATTTTAACAAATATTTCTGGGACACGACACTAGCTGATTCCCAAGAATCTTAGTATAACGGCAATGGGATAGAATAGAAACCGGTCCAGGATATCAAAATACATCAAAGCGATCACGATGAGAAAACCGTACGGCTCTATGCGGCTGAACGCAGCGGCCTGGGCCGGCGGCAGCAGGCCCGTCAGCACCCGACCGCCGTCCAGAGGCGGTATGGGAATGAGGTTGAACACGGCTAAAAAGACATTGAGCTGAATGGCGACAATCAGGAAAATCAACAGGGGCTCGATGGTAATGCCGGCGTATAGCATGCCTTTGAATGCAGCTGTCAGCACACCGGCAAGCAGGAGATTGATCAACGGCCCGCCCAGGGCCGACCACATCATCCCCTTGCGTGGATTGCGGAAATTATAGGGGTTGATGGGAACCGGCTTGGCCCACCCGAAAACCACCGGGGAATGCATGAGAATAAGCATGGCCGGAACCATGATCGTTCCAAAGGGGTCGATGTGGTCCTTGGGGTTGAGCGTCAATCTTCCCAGGGATTCCGCGGTTCGGTCGCCCAGCCTGCGGGCAACCCATCCATGGGCAAATTCATGGAAGGTCAGCGCCATAAACAGCGCGACCACCTGGATGGCAATGATTCCAAAGTTCATGGGGTAAAATATCCATTATTAAGGTTGTCATATTGAATTATACATGATTCCGTACGATACTATACCAAACACGCACAGTGGATATATAAAAAAAATGTCTGTAAAACAAATCAATTTGCCATGATAGCGCTGATATGCATTGCCTGAGTTGATGGATTAAAACGGCCATAGCACGGGAATAAAAAGGGACCCGGCCAAAAGAATCATCAGGTTCAGCGGCATGCCCAGCTTGAGGTAATCGCTGAAACGATACCCGCCGGGACCATACACCAGCAGGTTGGTCTGGTAGCCGATGGGCGCCGCAAAGCAGGCACTGGCCCCGAAACAGACGGCAACGATAAACGGCTTGGGGTCGGCGCCCAGGCCTAGGGCGGCCGACACAGCAATGGGCAGCATCAGGATGGCGGTGGCATTGTTACTCAATACATGGGTGCTGATGCTGGTCAGAATCATCAGCCCGCTCAGCACGTAGGCCGGCCCCATATTGCTGAAAAGGCCAAGGAATGTCCGGGCATACAATTCCGATGCTCCTGTTTTGGAAAGCGCGGTGCTCAGGGCCATCATGGCGATAATGATCAGCAGCACCCGGCTGTCCAGAGCCCGGAAAACGTTGCGCAGCTGCAGGCATCCCGTTAAAATCATCAGAAAGGCCGCCGCCAGGGAACAGACCAGAATGTCAGCCAACCCTGTACCCGCAGCCAGGATCATGGCCCCGAAAATCAAAAAGGCACGCCTTGCCAGCCGTTTGTGCACAATTTCATGGTGGACGTCTTCGATAATGATGAAATCCGTTGCGCTACGTAGCCGCTCCAGTGACTTTTCCGGCAGGTGAACAAGGAGGATATCGCCAATTTTAAGCCTAATTTCCTTTAACTTGGATTCACTGTAATGCAGTTCCCTGCGCTTTATGGCCATGATGTGAATGTCCGGATCTCTCCTCAAGCGGCTCGACACCAGCCGCTCACCCAACAGAGACGACTGGGGCGGAATGATCAGTTCCACGATCAAGGCCTCTTTCCTGTCGGAGTCGGGTCCATGCGCTTTACCAACCAGGGGCAGTTCAATCAAATCATCATGCAGAATTTCCACCACGTCATTGGCCGTGCCCTTGACCAGCAAAACATCATCCGGTGCGATTTCCACGTCATCGCGGTCAGGATAAAAGACATGTGAGTAGCGAATGAGTTCCAGCACTTCCATGTCGGGATATTTTCCACCAAAATAACCCTGCGGCTTTTCACCGACAATGCGGCTTCCCCGCGGAACCTGAAGCTCTGCAAGATACCGGCGATGCTCATCGTCCCTGGTTTCGCAAACCGGGCTGCTAAGATCCGGCATCAGCTTTGGTGCGGCAATCATGAGATACGCTATGCCCAGAAGTGCAAGGGGAATCCCCAGCGGAGAAAGCTCGAACATGCCTATTGTCCCAAAACCATAGGAGGCGCTCATGTCGCTTATGATAATGTTGGTGGAGGTCCCGATCAGCGTGCAGGTTCCTGCTAAGATGGAGGCATGGGAAACGGGCATCAGCAATTTGGAAGGGCTGATGTTCATTTCACAGCCAAGGCTCAACACGATGGGAATAAAAAGAACCACCACCGGTGTATTGTTGATAAATGCCGAAGACGAGCCCACGATAAAAAGGACCAGCAGAATGACCCGAAAAGGGCTGCCCTGGGCATGGCGCATGACCGCCCGGCTGATATAGCCCACCGCACCGGTGCGAATCATGCCTCTGCTGATCAGGAACATGGCCCCCACGGTTACCACCGCCGGACTTGCAAATCCGGCTATGGCTTCGGTGGGGGTCAGGATACCGGTAACTGCCAATACAACGAGAATCCCGATGGAAGTCAGATCCACCGGCAGCCGTTCGGTTACCAGCAGCAGCATGGCTGCTATCAGAATGATGGTCACCAGCCAGATAGTCATCGTTATCCTTCGGCAACGCTGCCTTTTAGACCAATCTCCTCGGCCACGTCCCGCATGCCCATAATCGTGTCCAGAATCAGGTCGCCCACCTGGACACCGAGCATTTCAGCCCCCTTTTGAATGATGGTCCGGTCCACCCCTGCAGCAAAGCGCTTGTCCTTCCACTTCTTCTTCACCGACTTGGGTTTCATGTCCAAAACGCTTTTGGAAGGCCGCACGAGCGCGGTGGTTGCCACCAACCCAGTCAGTTCATCGATGGCAAAGAGAACTTTCTCCATCTCGCTCTGTGGTTCAACATCAGTGCAGATCCCGTACCCATGGCTGACCACGGCCCGGATATACTCTTCCGGCCAATCGTGCTCCTTCAAAATAGCTTCAGTTTTTTTACAGTGCTCGTCCGGAAACTGTTCGTAATCCAGATCGTGGATCAATCCAATGACCCCCCATTTTTCCTCATCTGCATTTCGTTGCCGGGCACAATACCGCATCACCCCTTCAACAGCCAGGGCATGCTTGATAAGGCTTTCGGTCTCGTTGTATTTTTTCAGCAAATCAAAGGCTTCTTCGCGTGTCGGTATTTTGGACATGGTTTTTTGTCTCCCTTCAAATTTAAGCTCCTTGATATAGAATCTGTTCCGATGAACCGGGTCAGAGATAAAATATGGTCCGAATGAGCTAAAAAGTATAGCCCACTGAAAAGTGTATCCTCCCCTTGTCTTCTTCCAGCCTTGGATCCAGTTTGTGGCCGTACAACACGCCGATGGCCCCAATGGGCGTCACATACCTCAAGCCGGCCCCCACGGAATCGCGCACATTATCGGTAACCTCAAGACCCGATGTGTCGTTCAGATAGCCGACATCATAGAACAGGGAAAATTCGAAATTCCGCCCCAGATCCACTCTTGCCTCCGCACTGGCCACGGCCGCCATTTCCCCGCCCACGGGATTGTTCTCGCTGTCATACAGGAAAAGGTTTTCATCAAACCCGCGCACACTGGCGGTGCCCCCCAGGAAGAAAAGCTGGTCCTGGGGCACCACGCCTGCGGAACCATAGGGGTCGATATCCCCGAAACTGCCTCGGCCGGCAAAGGTCAACCGTTTGAAGGGCGTTGTGAACCCTCTGAGTTCAAAACGGTATTTATAGAAATCATCAAAAGAGTTTTCAATACCTTTGGAAAGATCCACCGCCAAAAACGAGAAGATACCTTTTTTCGGCCGGATAAAGCTGTCTCGGCTGTCATAGCCGATGGAGGGCGAGGTGGTAAAAACACTTCTGGGGAGTTCAAAATCTTCATCTACGGCAGTGTCGACATCGCGATTGAACTGCTGCCGGCGCTCATATCGAAAGCCTAGATTCCCTGTGATTCTGTTGGTCAGTTTACGGGAAAAATAGAGGTCCGTACCATATCTTTGGCTTGCGAACGTCTGATTGAAGGGTTCTTTCCACTCGTAAAAAATACCAAGATCCGAAGAAATACGCGTGTTCCAAAACCGTGGCTCGAATATCCTCGATTCAGCCCAATAACCAGTCTGGCTAACCTCCCCTTCTACCCAGACATCCTTGTTCAAACCCCAGAAATTGTGATCCCCCACTTTGCTGCCGGCATAAAATCCTTTTGTCGACTCGTAACCGGCATTGGCCTGAAAATAGTAGGGTGGCCTTTCATCGATTTCCGCAAACAAATGTATTTTTTCCCTCTGATCCTCTAGCCCCATTGGTTTGAACTGAACCGACCTGAAAATATTCATGGCTCTGATGTTCTTCTCACCAATGTACATTTTTTTAAGCGAATACGCATCACTGGGCTGCATTTCGATCTCTCGATCTAGAATTCTCTTTTTCGTACGAAAATTGCCGTGATAATGGGTGTTGCCCATTCTAATGAAAGGCCCCTCATCCACCTTGAACACAACCTGGGCGCTTGATTGTTCTTCGTTCAAAACAGCTTGGCCCTCAACAGCTACATAAGGGTGCCCTTTTTCAGATATGACTTTGGCAATGTACCGCTCGTCGTTCTTGAGTTCATACAGTCTGAAAGGCCTCCCCGGTTTCAGTTTGATTTTCTTCCGGATGCTTTCAGGCGAAACAGAAGCAAGGCCGTCGAACACAACATCGGAAACGGTTGTCCGCATCCCCTCTTTTATGCTGAGATCAATGGCCATGCTGTTCAGATTCCCCTCAATGGGTGTTACCTTTTTACCCACAGATATCTCTGGATTAAGGTGGCCTTTTTTATGATACATGTTCTGAACCATCAGAAGATCCTCATTAAGAATCTCTTCAACATAAGCACCATTATGCAGGAATCCCGGACTGCGCGTCAGTATCTGCCGTTTTAATTTTCTTTCCGAATACACCGTGTTGCCGGTGATATCCAGTTGCTTAACGATGAAGCGCGGCCCTTCGTCGATGACCAGACGTATATTCCGCTGCAGGACACCCTTTTCATTTACATCCCCCTTCTGGGCCACAATGCCAGATTGGGGGAAACCGGTGCTGCGATAAAATGCCTTGATATTTTTTATGCTTTTTCTTAAACCAAGGCCACCCTTGTTGCCTGTGTCCTTTAAAACAAGCTGTTTACGCAAGGCGCTGTCCCTAAAAAAATTATTCCCCTCGAAAGTGATGTTGTAGCGGGCGCCTTCATCCACTGTAATTGTAACATTTGCTTTGCCAGTTTCAGGTACTTTCTTTATGGTATGTTTTATACGGGCATCAAAAAATTGCTTTTTTCGATAAAACTTCTCCACATTGTCGATGTCTTTCTTAAACAGGGCGTGTTTGAAACGGCCCGCTGCCTTCCCGAATATGGCTTTGCGCCATGATTTCAGACGCCATTTCAAGACATCGTCATCAAAGCTCCGGTTACCCTGAAAAACAACCTGACCAAGGGAATAGTAAGGCCCTTTGTCGATGTTGACGAACAAAATGTAGTGCCCGTCGGGGTCTTCCAAGGTTCCGATGACAACCTCCGGGGAAATGTACCCCTCTTTCCGAAACAGTTCGGCCACAAATTCCGACTGTGTGTCCACAACTGTCTTCACAAAAGTATCCCCGGGATAGACCGTCATGGCATTCAGGACTTTGTTTTCAAACAGCGGGTATTTCCCCTTGATTTTGATGTCTTTGATAAGTTTGAAGGGCGTCACCGTGTAGGTCAGGGTGATCCCGTGCTCATCCTCTTTGGAATCTGCATCGATGATCCTGAAATTACCGCACGCTTTCAGAGCGGCAAGCGATTCACCAACCCTGGTAGCAGAAAAGGAGTCCCCTTCGGCGATGTAAAGGGAAATGACGTCCCGTGCGATCTGAATCCAATCCGATGCGTGACCTACATAATCCTGGGCCTCAATGTCTATTTTGGCAATGGTTGCGGGTTCACTGGAGGATTTAATGCCTGTATCGGCTGCTGCCGTGGCCCCGAAGAACAGTGCCCATATGAAAACGGCTCCGGCCAGAGCCCTGCCAAAGATGCCCAATATGGATCTTATATTCTTTTGTATTAAAGCCGGTCGGCCTGGATCAGCACACAGCAAAATTTGATACTCCGGTTTCTGGCTATCGGAACAGGCGAAACTCCATCCTGAATATGAATTCTCCACCATACACGCCTTTAGTGTCCTGAAAACCACTCACAATAATATGTTCCAGCAATTTATACTCTGTCGAGGCCCGTTGGACATAACCGCCGTTCTTTGATTCCACGGAATACTTGACGGTCACCCTTTCTGACAGGTCCTTTCCCACCGTCACCTTGATCCTGTCTGTGGAATCCTTGTCTTCGGCGCTTTCAGCCTCCACTTCGAGAACGTCGATGCCGGTGCTTTTCTTTACGTCCTCTCCAAAAGATGCTGACAGCAGTTGGGCCAAAAGGACTGTGGGTGACTGATCCATCGCGCTGCCACCTGCGTTCAATTCATATGTTGTCTTCTTGAAAACGAGCAAAGAAATAATATCGGCATCTTCTTCCTCAGGGATGGAAGAGAGTTCCACTACCAGGCGGTCCGGTGGTCCGTAAAGAGATATGGTAATACGCCACTCACGAATATCGACCGTCCCTTCAATATCGATTTCCGCCTCTGTTTTGTAAGGATTGACAAAATTGACAGCTCCCTTTTGAACTTCAAAATTTTTGTTCTGATAGGTGATGATGCCGCTGCCCACTGTTGCAGAACCTGTGACCACCGGATTTTCCCACGTTCCCTTCAACACAATATCTGGATTTATTTCCAGGTCGGCAATATTGTTGTCCACCAAAAAAGACTGGCGGTGCTTCAGGTGAACGTCAAATCGCAGGGGTTCTAGAAACGAATGGGGCTTTTCGACGGTCGGCGGAATTTCCTCCCGCTCCTTTTCCTGTATGCTCTGCAGCAGGTCGAGTTTGAAATCCTTGTAGTAAACCCCCTTGAGAAGGACAATATCACCGCTCACAAGCAAATCGTCCGGCGAACCGTTGATTGACAAATCCGCGTTAAGCAGCATCTCCATAGTATCCGGAATCTGAAACGGAAGTGCGGCTGCGGTTGCCCGGGCATCAATCCTTGTCGCCCGAAATCCTTCCAGTTCGATGGTTGTCTCCAGATCGAATTTGCCGTCATCCAACATGCCGCTGAAACTGCCCACGACATCTTCATTGGCAATAAACCTTATTTCACCGTTAATCCTGTGAAGCGACTGCTGCAGTTCCGGTATTTCCATTCCGCCCTGCTCTACCCTGACGGCACCTTCCAGCTTGGGATCGTTCAAAGAACCTTTAACGGAAGTCATGAGTAGAATGGTGCCCTCTAGATCAGGTAAATCAGGGGCCAGCAGGTTGGCCGTTCTCATGGGGATCTCTCCCTCGGCATTCAAGTCAATCTCCCCGTAAATGTCGCCTGAACCCTCAATTGCAAGGTGTCCGTGATCCAACAAATCCACATCAAATGCCGGTATGTTGAAATTCCCGTTGTTAAACGTTCCCCGTAGATCCTGCGTCCCTGCAAATCGGTGACCGTTGAATTCCAGATCGAGATTCCGGACGTCTATCGCGGCCCGGGTCTGTTTCAGAGCATCTGCTTTGCCCTCAGCCCTGATACTGCCGCTGATGCGCCCACCCAATTCCGGCCGGCCGGCAATGGTGAACCAGGGCGCCAGACGGGTGTCGTTCATTACCAGGTCCATTGAAAAAGCCTTGCTCGACAGGTCATATTCGGCAGATAGATCAGATGTGTGCTTTCCATCCAGGGAAATGTGGTTGTCTTTGAGGCCGAACTGCACATGCAGGTCGTCCATCACTTCTTCCCTCACGCGGATTCCCTTCCAATCCACCCTGCCCGATATTTCCGGACGTTGGAGCAGGCCCCTGCCCTGAATGTCGATGTCCAGTTGCCCGCCGACATTCTTTATTTCCCGCACCCGGTCTATACTGTCGATGGGAAGGTCGTGCGTCAGCAGACTGAATTGAAAAGATTGGTCATATCCGACGCGCCCCTGCCCCTTTACAATACCTCCTCCCGGCATCACGATATCAAAGGGCTCGATACTTACCTGCCTGTCTTCGGCCTGCATATCCAGGATCAACCCCTCTATCTTTTGCACACCCAAATCAAGATCATTTCCCTTTACGGTCAGCCTCCCCCTGGGAGCTTTAAGCCGTCCCCCAAAATCGGTATCGATTCTCAGCTCTCC
This sequence comes from Thermodesulfobacteriota bacterium, assembly GCA_039714495.1. Classification (GTDB taxonomy): domain Bacteria; phylum Desulfobacterota; class Desulfobacteria; order Desulfobacterales; family B30-G6; genus JAJDNW01. The sequence goes on along the minus strand of JBDLJD010000018.1, from coordinate 20,521 downwards.
TGAGAGTTCTTTGCTGAAGTCCTCCAGAAAAATATGACCGTCTGCCAGGTCCAGTTTAAAAGCGGGATTTTCGACCGTGTGCCATGAGCCTTTACGGAACAGCCTGATTTCACCTCTGGCATTCAGGTCGGTTCGATGGTTGGTCAAGCGGAGACTGTCGAGAAGCAGTTTGCCGTCAAGAAATCGCGCTTTGCCAGATACGTCACCCAGCCTTACCTGTTCAACTTCAACCCCTTTTACCAAAACATCGGCACGGGCCATCAAGGACTGAAGATTTCCCGATAAAACAACGCCACCCTCCATTGAACCGTAGACGCCGAGATCAGGGAAAGCATGCGTGAAAAAATCATCATATTCTACATTTGAAAAATCGAGCTGTGCATTTAAGGGCATATCCGGGTGAAATTCGAATGGAGCGGCAAAAAGTTGGATATCCCCGTCTGCCTTTAAAGAACTGCCTCTGTTTTCAATGGTCAAGGTATTGACTTCCAAACGCCCGGCTGCGTTCAACCCCGCCTCGAGCATCACATCACCGACATCTATGTCCTTAATGCCCACGTCCTGCCCAGTCGCCGACACATTAAAAGCCGGGTTCGTAGACCGACCGAACACATGACCGTCGAGTGTCACAGCACCCCTTATCTGCGACAGCCCGAAAATAGAAAGCAGTGAAGTGACGTCACTGGTTTCCAGGCTGAACCTGGCATCCATATGTTCCGTATCTATATCCATACTGCCATTGGCCGAAATATACACATCTGCACCTGCCGCTTCCAAGTTTTCAAGCCAGAGCGTCCCGGCCTCAATCCTCCCGTTGACCCTGGATCGAATTCCAGCGGGCTGTTCCATTCCACGGGATTGGAAATCTTCTATGGCAATCATGGCACTGGCATCAGCCGCCATCGTCTCAAGGGATAGGCCTTTGCCGGTGCAGTTCAATTGGGCATCCATCCTTCCGCTGATGTTCTCCTTTTGCCAAGGCATGGAAACCAGGTTTAAAGACTCGGTGCGCAGCTTTGCGTTGAAAACGGTTTCTTCCCAGTCGCCAGACAACGACATGAACCCTTTTGGAAAAACCTGGCGCAGATCAACCTGCCCCGAAAGTTCCATCAGGCCAAAGCCGGTATCCACCGACAGGTTGTCAAGCGTTGCCACCCTGTCTGTCAAATCGATTTGTAATCCTGCTCGGTCAAGAGCGAGGCCCTCAATCCTGCCGCCCCCATAATCAGCATTCAGGTTCAAGCGGGGGTTGTGCGGCCGGCCCTTAACGTTCAATAGGGCTTTCACACGTCCTGTGTCGTTGCGGTCAAGGCCGAAAAAATCTTCAGCCTCGCCAAGGGCAACATCCGTTTCGAGTGTCAAGTCCAGTTCCGGGTCGGAAAAGGCCTGGTATATGTCCCCGTAGAGGAGCAGGGAAGCAAATTGGTTTTCTATTTTGACAACCAGTGGTTCGATATGCCCGTCTTTCAGGGCAAAAGCGATGTCAAAGTGTTTCAAGTCGGTGGCGTACCGATCATAGGCCATGCTCGACGCGCCGATGCTGAGTTTTACCACACCCGACCTGTCCTTCAGATTGCCGCTGCCGGAAAGGTCAACACCTTCCAGGGTCGCCTGCCGCTTCCCATTTTCCGAGGAAAAACGCACATACCCCTTTGAAAGCGTGAGGCGCCTTACCATAATATTAAATAGCGGTTCTTTATTTGATGGGGCTTTGGTCTCTTTTTGAGCCCTCTCTCTGGTAAAGGCATCGACAATATTCAGCTTCCCATGGCCATCCATGTGCAAGAACACCCAAGGCTGCTCGATTGCCACTGCGTTGATAAGCACGACTTTTCTGAAAAGGGCCGCTGGGGACAGATCGATGGAAAGGCTGGCAATGCGGACGATATTGTCGTCTTTATGATTCTTGACGGTTACATCTTTTAAGGACAGCGTACCGGAGTACAGAGACAAATGGTGATGTGCGATCGTCACCCTCCCGGGTATCACGGCATTGAGTTCCTGCAGAAGCAGCGATCTGCAATAAATGGAATTGACGTACCACGAGGCTCCTGAAAACAATGCAATGCAGCCCAGGCTCAATACTGCCAATATTATGACAACCGCTTTTAGCCGATTGTTTATGCTCACTCCCGTTCCCCAGGCAATAATTGCTCTAAAAATGTCAAGACAAACTCAGTCTGAAAGATTGGACAGGCTCGAATTGGAACAGCCTCCAAACCGTAGAAAGTATTTTTACTAAAAAGGCGACAAATATCATGCAGGATTCAGATTATAATTGATTTACAATCTATGCAACCTCAGATTTCATCAATTACTCGGTTTAGTTGACATTTTTATTGGAACTGTTTATTGTATTTTAATACAGAAGCATTGACTTAGTTACAATCGATAGCCTTCCTCTCCAAACTGCAACGGGCCATTGTTTACTACAATCAACTATACCCTATCATTGTAAACGTTGGAGGGATTCAGCATCAGTGCATCTGAGGGTATACCCCTTCAAGTATTATTTACCTTTAAATTATTACGTGATCTTATTACTCATCGGCGTGATGTTTACCAGGGATTTTAACCGATGGTTGAGTACTTCCCCGAATTAGAAGTCATGCCGGCACCTTGATGTGAGGCCAAATTCGGATGAAATTCAACTATATTCAGCTAACATCTTGACAAAGCGACAATCAGTGAGTAGTAATGAATATCAATGAATGGACGGTTTACCTGATTCGATGCTCCGACGGTTCACTTTACTGCGGCATAACGAATCATCTCCAAAAGCGATTGGAAGCACATAATTCCGGAAACGGTTCCAAATATACCAGAACCCGCAGGCCTGTTATACTTGAAGCCATAAGTCCCAAAATGAATAAAAGTGAAGCGCTTAAACTCGAATATTTTATTAAACAGGTTCCTGCCCGCAATAAAGTACTTGAACTATTAAAACAGGAGGAAAAAATGGCAGTAGATCTCAAAAAGCAATTACAACAGGTGACTAAGGAAATCTTACAGCAGGTGAACAAGGAAATCAAAGCTCTCTCAAAGAAAGTTGACAAGCTAGTTGCAGCCGCTGGAAAGGCCCCCAAGCCTAAAAAAGCTGCAGTCAAGAAAGCCGCGCCCAAAAAAGCAGCTACAAAGAAAACCGCAGCTAAAAAAGCACCGGCCAAAAAAACCGTAGCCAAAAAAACGGCTGCTAAAAAAACGGCTGCCAAAAAAGCACCGGCCAAAAAAGCAGCACCGAAGAAAAAGGCGCCCGTCAAAAAGGCAGCCAAGGTAACCGCGGCAGATGCAGTACTTAAAGTCATCAACAGGACCAAAAAAGGTGTCAATACAGCCACTCTTATGAAGAAGACAGGGTTTGACAATAAAAAAGTTGCCAACATTATCTTCAAGCTGAAAAAACAGGGCAAAATCAAGAATCCTGAAAAAGGACTCTATGTCAAAGCATAAGCACTAACTGTTTCCCGTCCCCACAAGGATCGGGTTCACATTTTGGCATAACCCGCCGGCAGGCGTCTGCCGGCGGGTTGCCCTGCCTGCCACCTGAATTAGCATGATTTAGGTATGAAAACCCTACGCAGTAAATTCTTTCTCCTCATTCTTCTACCCGTGATCGCCGTTCTTGTGTTTTTCCAATTCAGAAACTATAGAACCGCGCATGAACTGCTTGTGGACCAGATGGAGAATAGCGCCCGGAATTACCTGTGGGCTGCCTCCGAATCGCTTTCCGGAAAGATCAGCACCATACGCACAATCCTCAGCCTCGAAGCGATAGATGAGAATATCAGCCATAAATCCGACACTGAACGCCGGCAGATGTTCATAACCCTTACCTTGGAGCTCGGTCCTTCGGTAACTTCCGTATATATGGGCTATCCCGACGGCAGAATGATTCGCGGCGCATCTACGGAGCTCGCTTCGGATTATGACCCCCGTCAGCGGCCATGGTATCGCAGTGCGCTACAACTCCCTGAAGGCCAACTCGAAGGGGTCACCGCCCCTTATCTGGATGCCGGCACTGGTCTTCCGGTAATTACCTTTTTTCGCAAGGTGATGAATTTCGATCAAACCCTTGTTGGCGTGATGGGGGTGGATATCGACGTACAGATGGCCTCTCAATCGATAAGCCACGAACATCCATCGCCACCCGGCGGTCGGAAAATTCTGGTTAATTCGGATGGAACTATCCTGATCCATCCTGACCAAAACAAAGTCGGCACCGCGCTCGATGCCACCGGTGAACCAATGGACCTGCACTTGGCAAATGACATCCGGGCTGCAGAAATCCCTTTCCATCGCTATATGGATGAAAGGCAGGGTGTTCTTTGGTATGCAGGCTTCCATCGGGTTGCAGGCACAGACCTGGCCATAGTGTTCATGGTGCCTGCCAACAGTGTTTTGACACCACTGCAACAGCTGCATATGGAAATTGTCGGACTTGGTACCGCGCTGGTAATTCTTTTGCTCATTTTATTGGTAATCATGCTTCGCAGAATTACGCGGCCCTTGATCAAGCTCACCCATTCAGCAGTCAATATCGCCCACAGCGGTACCTATCAAGACCCGCTCGATGTGAAATCCAAGGATGAAGTGGGTAAACTTACCCAGGCTTTCAACGGCATGATGGAGGGCTTGCGCCAACGTGATTTTATTCGAGAAACTTTTGGACGCTATGTCACCAAAGAAGTGGTTGAGCAACTTTTAGAAACACCGGACGGGTTGAAACTCGGAGGTGAAAACCGGGAAGTGACCATCATGCTCAGCGACCTGCGCGGTTTTACCCCGCTTACCGAACACCTGGAACCTGACCAGGTCGTAAATCTGCTCAACCGCTATCTGGAACAGATGGAATCCATCATCTCCGAGCACCAGGGCACCATCAACGAATTTCTCGGAGATGCCATTCTCACTTTTTTCGGTGCACCGGTGCATTTTGCTGACCATGCTCAGAAAGCGATCAGCTGTGCAATAGCCATGCAGCTGGCCATGCCTGATTTTAACGCCCAGAATAAGGCTGTTGGCCTGCCGCCCCTCTCTATGGGTATTGGCATCAATACAGGCAGTGTTATCGTCGGGAACATCGGCAGTCAGAACCGGGCAAAATACGGTGTGGTGGGACACACCATCAACCTGGCTTCGCGGGTTGAAGGGTCTGCCATGGGCGGACAGGTGCTAATCACTGAATCGACCTTTAAAAAGGTTCAATCGAATATCGAAACCCGTGGCAGCCGCACAATCAACCTCAAGGGTGTTGAAAAGGGGGTAACCATATACGATGTGAAAGCGGTTGCCTCACTGACACCCATGAAGCTGCCGGACGAGGTTCCCACGGCGAAACCACTCGAAAATCCCATATCGGTAGATGTGCATGTGATGAAAGCCAAGGAAGTCGATGCCGAACCGCTGGATGGCTCGCTGACCTCGTTTTCGCCAACGTGGGCCTGTGTTTTTATAAACGATGAAATCGAAATCGCACGGGAAGTCCGGATTGACATCATGGACCCGGTTTCCGAGAAACCGGTTGGCTTATATGCAAGGGTAAACTCCTTTGATCATGAACCAAATGGTATCGCTCATTGGGTAAGGATATCTTATTTATCTTCCGAAGCGGAATACCTTGTCCGACAGCTGAGCGAAAAACCATAGTGTAAGGTAATAAGACTGGCCTGTCGCCACATCTTTTGTTCAAAGAAAATGTTGGTACTTATACACCCCTGTTGTATCCATCCACCAAGATCTCTATAAATTTAAGGTTGTAATTTTCACACCATCATATATTTTGGGATCAGGTATTTTCCGCAGTTTGGTTTAAACGGTTATCCCCATGGCAAGAAGGAGATATTTGATGGCTGAACGCATGAATCATGCGGACAATTTCTGGTACTGCATGGACGACCCCACCAATTTGATGGTTATCACCGCGTTTATGGAGTTTAAGGAACTCCTTGACTTCAACCGGTTTTATGCCACCATTGAGAGTCGCTTGGCATCTTTTCCCCGGTTTCAAAAAAGCGTTGTACGCCCAAAGTCAGGCGTCGGTATGCCGACCTGGAAGAGGGATCCGAACTATGACCTACGGTTTCACCTCCAACGCGTGGCACTGCCCGATCCGGGAGATAAGGCGGAACTCCAGGAAATGATTGCCAACCTGATGATCACCCCGCTGGATCCGAACCGACCGCTGTGGCAGGTGCACCTCATCGAAAACTACGGAAAAGGGTGTGTTCTTTTTTACAAGATTCATCATTGCATCGCTGATGGCATTTCACTGATGCATGTCCTGTTGTCCACGGCAGACAAGGAGCCCGATGCACCATGGCCTAAAAACCGCGAGAATGAGAAATCCAGCGCCCGATCGTTTGATTTGTCGCTCCCGATCGATTCAACGATCCGCAGCATTAAGGACACTGTCACTTATACCCAAAACCTGGGCAAGAAATTAACCAAGGAATTGGAAAAGGCCGTTTCAGATCCCGCACACCTGAAACAACTGGTCAAAACCTCCAGCGTCCTGCCGACCGATTTTGCTTCGGTACTTTCCAAACACACCATCATGAGTTCCGACCCGAATACCGCTTTCAAAGGCAAGCTCGGTATCCGCAAGAAGGTTGCCTGGACGGAACCTATGGCCCTGGATCGAATCAAAAAGGTCGGTAAAGCCATCAATACCGCGACCCTCAACGATGTGCTCATTGCAACGGTTACCGGTGCTATGCGGCGATATCTTAAAACCAGAAACACGCCGGTCAACGAACTCGATCTACGCGTGACCGTTCCGGTGAATGTTCGCAAACCCGGCACTGAGTTTGAGCTGGGCAATAAATTCAGTCTGGTCTTTTTGCCCCTGCCGGTACATCTCGAGGATCCGATCCTGCGCTTAAAAGAAGTAAAACAGCGCATGGACCGGCTTAAAAATTCACCGGATCCTTATATTAACTTTGGACTGCTCAGCACCATCGGATACCTGCCTCCCGGAATAGCAAGAAAAGCGGCAGCCGTGTTTGGCAACAAAGCTTCCGGTGTTTTGACCAATGTGCCGGGCCCGCGGCAACCGCTCTACTTTGCAGGAAAAAAAATCCAAAAAATCATGTTTTGGGTTCCTCGCTCAGGCCGTATAGGGCTGGGGATCAGTATTCTCAGCTACAATGAAAATGTTGTTGTCGGTATCGCCTCCGATGAAGGATTGATGCCCGACCCGGAGGTGCTGCTGGAAGGATTCGAAGATGAATTTAACCGCCTTCTTGATTTGGTCCAATCCGGAAAAATCAATGATGAACCGCTCGTCCTGCATGACCGCTACAAGGAGGCTCAGGAAACCGCCCAAGCTAAAGAATCGAAACAAGACCAGGCGACGACACACCTAGTTATGTGCAAGGCCATTACCAAGAGCGGCAAACGCTGTAAAAACCGGGCAAGGGCTGGAACCGAATTTTGCAGTGTGCACCGGAATCAGGCAAAAAAGGACCATCGGCTGAAGGAAGTGGCTCAAATAGTCAAAGAATTATCCAGTTAAAGACCCAATGGAAGGAGCAATCATGCTGCCTGAATATTTCGAGTTTTCGCTTCCGACCAAACTAATTTACGGCCTTGGTATTATCGAAAATATCGGTGACGCGCTGAAGCCTTTTGGTAAACGCAAGGCCATTCTGGTCACGGACGATGTATTGGCCAAAGCCGGTCCGGTCGATAGCGTGAAGGCCGGATTTAAGAAGACCGGCGTAAAGGTGTGCTGCACCTTCAGCAAGGTGCCCCCTAACTCTACCATAAAAACCGTTGAAGGATGCGCCGCTCTGGCAAAAAAGCATGGTTGCGACATGTTCATTGCGGTCGGTGGCGGCAGTGTCATTGACACCGCAAAGGTTGCCAATCTCCTAGTTGTGAAGGGCGGCAAACTTGAAGATCACATGGGTGCCTATCTGCTTGACAACAGCGAAAAACTGCTGCCGTCCATCTGTATTCCCACCACGGCCGGTACGGGCTCTGAAGTCACTAAAGTGGCGGTGATCGCCGATCCGGACAATGATGTCAAACTGCCATTCGCCGAAGAGCAGTTTTTACCGCAGATGGCCATACTGGATCCTGAGATGACGGTTTCCCTGCCGGGCAAGCTGACCGCCGCCACGGGCATGGATGCACTCACGCACGCTATTGAAGCTTACGTCGACAAAGAATGGTCACCGGCAGCCGATGCACTGGCCCTGCATGCCATTAAGCTGATCACCGGTAATATCCTGCAAGCCTGCGCCAAACCGGGAGATCTACAAGCACGCGGTTGCATGCAGGTGGGCAGTTTTTTGGCAGGCGTGGCATTTTCCCATTCGATGGTGGGAATGGTCCATGGGATATCCCATGCTTTAGGCGGTGTTTACCATATTCCTCACGGCGTGGCCAACGCGCTGATTCTACCGGAGGTGATGGCATATAACCTCGAAGCCAGGATCGACCGGTACGCGGATATCGCCGCCGCCCTCGGCATATCATTCCCGCTGCTTATCAATCAAGGCCAGAGCCTGCTGAAATCGAATCGCTTCGACCTGGCGACGAAACTGGCCAATCTGTCTGATGTCGAGTCTTTGAAGGAACTGATCGACACAGGCTCCCACCGAGCGCGCGGGATGTTTTCAAAGATGATCGGCAATTTTGAATTTGTTGACCAATGGGTGAGAAAACAGGCCGCCCAGGCCGCTGTTGAAAAAATACACACGCTGAACCGCCAACTGGCACAGCTGACCGGTATGCCGCTCAATCTAAAAGATGCCGGTATTACCGACAAACTGGCAAAGCTCGAGCAGGTTGCCACCACGGCCATGGAAGACGGATCCATGCTGTACAACCCGATCGAACCGGACCGCGACGCAATCATCGAAATCGTCAAAAAGGTATACCATGCCAAGACAAAACCCATACCGGTGCCGGACGAGGACCTGAGGCCGCTGGCTGCGGGTCACCGGAGCAAGGAACTTGTCAATGTGTTTAAAAATGCCAAAATGCTCTATGACATCTTGATCGGATTTTATGAGCAGTTGAGAGATGACCCCGATATCGGCCCGGCCCTGGCAAAAACCGATCTGCGCATTCAATTCAGATATAAAAAACCGTCGGCTATCATTACCATCAATGCCGCGGGTGATGATATTAAAATCCTGAAAGATGAATATGAAGGTGACCTGGATGTCACCATGACCATGGACGCCGACTTTGCCCACAAATTCTGGCACGGCAAGGCAAACCTGGTTTCCGCACTGACCCGCCGGCAGGTGGTTGCCAAGGGCAACGTCCCCAAAACCATCAAACTTCTGCCGATCCTGAAACCCGCCTATGATCTCTATCCCAAATATCTTCGGGAAAAAGGACTTGGAGATTTGATTATGTCATAATAAACACTCCCTGCCAGGGAGAAACCAGTGTCGGGCCCTCTGGACCCAGGTACCTGCTGATTTGGGTTAGAGAATATCTCCCAATTGTGAACGGGCGTTGCGATACCCTTCGTCGATCAACCAGCGGGCCTGGCGAATGGAAAAATTTAGCATTGATCTAAACCCGAGCATCCGAGACGGGGAAACTGTTTTGATGGTCGGGCTACATCCGTTCCTTGCCCCCATTTTGCCGGCTTGCGCCAAAGACGGGTACGTTCCGGAGTTCCCCACTGCTGCCGCCCCCCTGCTTGCCAGGACGGTCTGGCAGGAACCAATCAGAAAGTGCTCGAAGACAAGTTCCATGGTATTCTTCAACGATCCCGGGAACGCTGCGGGAACATTCCCCACGGGCGACAGCAGCACGACGACAATCTCGTCCACACCACTCTCCAAGGCCGGTAACAAGGGGGAATTGGCCATGACACCTCCATCCCAGTATGGTTCCCCATCAATTTGCTGCCAGGGGAAAAGGATAGGCATCGCACTGGAGGCCATCACATGATCCACATCGATCACGTGCTGATTGAAAAGATGCAGGCGTGCCGTCAACACATTGACGGCGGTGATGATCACATCTATCCGACTTTTTCTCAGTGCATCGATATCAAGGTGCCTGGTAACCATTTTTCTCATGGGGCCGGTGTCCATGAGCGGCTTCAGTGGCCGACCAAAAAGAAGGTTTACCAGAAATCTCAGCATTCTGAATCGATATATCATGGGACGGTGATAGGTTGTCCAGATCTCGAAGAGCCGGTCAATGGGCATGCCTGCGCCAATGGCCACGGCATTGATGGCTCCGACGGATGTGCCGCAGATGAGGTCGGGAGCCCAGTTTCGCTCTTTAAGATATTTCCAGACGCCGATTTGAAATGCCCCCCGGGCACCACCTCCGGATAGAATCAACGCTCTTTTCATGTGTGTGCCTCTGTCTTGCCGTACCAGATTTCATCATGCCAGGCCGTCTCGCGCTGCTCGACCGTCTCCACGAAGAAATCGATATTTTTAATGGCCCGGAATCCGTGATAGCCCTCATAAATAAAGTCGAGAATCTTCCCCATACCGATAAGGTGTGCCGCGGTACGAACTGTTTTTAAGGAAAGTGCCACCACCCATTTCTTGCTCAGCTTATGAAATGCCCGTGTCACTTTCGTACTTAGCTTTATCTGGTATAACCGCTGGTCATAGTTGTCGAGGCTTCTGTATATCTCCTGGTATTGATCCATTTCCATGTTTTCGCCAACACCTGTTGCAATCATCCGCTCAACCATACAATCGTCGAGCATGTCAGACAGCTCGTGCAATTCGATGACCTGGGTCACAGCCGTGACCATGCCTTTATAAACTTTGCCATCGAGGAGCTTGTGAAGTTTTTTAATGCTGGCGTCTCGGAATGAGAAATCCTCGGGTGCATACAGCATTTCGAAAAAAAAATGGCCGATTTGAGCGTATTCCGGGTCGTCTTTTAAATCCGCATATGTGTCGTTTATCCGTGCCGACTGAAACGCCTGCAGGGTGTGCTTGAGGTGTTCAAAGTCCTGGTGCTTTGCCGCTCCTTTCATCTAACCGCTCCTTTTTCCCGTACATTTCTTCTGATTCTAATGCCATATTACGAAACTGACCGAAATAAAGTTTCGCTGTACAGCATTTTTCCGGGGCAGATCCGCTATCAGGCGGTGTTTACCCTCATCTACGCGGGTTCATAGGTGGATATGCGCAGATTTAACCAGAAATGACGCGCTGCGTTATATACTGACCCGTAAGCCGATGTCAAGCATATTCTTCCGGCAATTCAATGCCCTCTCAGCAGGCAACCGCGGGATGGAATAATTTAGCTGCTTTTCTTCTAAGACGATTTTTTTCTCGTTTTCGGCTTTTTTTTAACGGTTTTTCTTCGTGGTTTTTCCAGTTCCTCAATCTTTTCCGCCAAGGCGTCGACCCTGGCAACCAGGTTGTTGATCCTGTCTTTTGAGGGCAGATTCATGACGTCCAAGACTTCGCTGATCCGTTTATCGATGCTGTCGCTGATCCAGCTTTTCAGGGAATCCCTATAGCCGACAATCTCTTTTTTCAGTTTGCTGCCTTCAGATCGGGAAAGCTCCTTGTCTTTGACCAGCTTGTTAACCAGCTTGTCGACTTCGTCCTCCGCCATAGTGAACGCATTTTGCCACAAAGACGTATATTTTTTTGCATAGTCGCTCAGCGTTCCCCCGCCCTTACGAAGAAGCTGCATCAGCACACGGGGCGAAACCCCCTTGTCTTTATTTTTTTTCTCTCTGCCGATCAGTTGGGAAATAACGGAAGAAGTCAAGTCATCTCCGGTGCTGTTGTCGACGATAGTGACCTCTTCTCCTGATTTGATGAGTTTCGAAAGCTGGTCCATGGTGATATACCGTTTGTCGGTCCTATCGTACATTTTTCGGTTCGCATATTTCTTGATTTCATGCATCGGATCCTCCCGCCGTTTTTTTTAATAAGCCCCATCAATATACCGCTTAACCCCTTAGCTACAAAAACAACTGTGGCTTCTGCAGAACAGCGCCAATGAATACTTTTTTTAAATTCAAAAATCTCCGCCAAGATATGATTCCTGGCTGGTTCCCATAATGGTGGATTTTTTCAATATTCCTAAATTTTGTCAATTCCTTTGACTTAAGCCATCTTTTAAAAAATGAAAAAAAGCAGAAAAACCACTTGACATATATAACGCACTGCATCATATTTGTCCATAACGCACTGCGTTATTTATTTGAAGGGACGCACAACAGGCGATCACAAGCTAAAACAATTATATCAACAGAACCAAAAAGGAGGCGCCAGATGGCTCAGAAAAAAACCAAACGTCAAACCAAAAAGAAGGCCGTATCCCGTTTTTATGTCGTCAGGAGTATTCAGGATGCCCGGAAGAACATGACCGAGCGAGTTGAAAATTACCATCAAGAATTTATCAAAGATCCCATTCAAAGCGGCAAGGACATCGTGGAAGATTTCAGGGACGATCCCCGCCAAGCGATGGACAGTCTCGTGGATGACAGCCGCAAATTTGTCGGCGACCTGAAGAAGGACACTAAAAAGAAAGTTAATGGCGTTGTCGCCGACAGCAGGAAGCTTTATAAAAAAGCCAGGAAAAATCCCCGGAAAACCTTTGACAATATGGTGGATGACGGGAGAGATTTGGCCGAGGATCTGCTTGAAGACGGAAAATCGTTCATGAAAGGAATCGAAAAGGATACACGGATTGTATTGGACGAGATGGTCGACAGCGGGAAAAAAGCCCTGAGCAGCCTTCCGGGAAAAAAGAAATTTCAGAAAACATTAGAAAAGCGGATGAAGTCCCTGCCAAAGCAATTCAATTTGCCAACCAGGAAAGATATCAATCTTCTGAAAGGCAGACTGGAGAACCTAAACAAAAAAGTAGACACCCTTGGTAAAGAGATTGCAGCTTAGCCGGGTAGTTTTCAGCAATAAGGAGGATATCATGCTCACATTGAAAAAATACGCCAACGGCAGACTTTACGACATTGTTAACAAACAGTACGTGACCAAAGATCAACTATCGATATTGGTTGAAAAAAAAGAAAAGATCCGGGTTGTTCTTGCAAAAAACGGCAAAGATGTCACCAAATCGGTTGTTGCATCACTGCCGGCCTCGAAAAAATCCAATAAAAATAGTAAAATTAAGCCGCTTTTTAAGAAAGAGGCGATAAAAAAACGGGTTGAAGGTCAAAAAAAATGGGTAGCAAAACAGATCGACAAAAGAAAGAACACTATTCTGGAAATGATGAGCTTTCCTAATAAACAGCAGGTAACAAAGCTTAACGCAGATGTGAGAAAGCTGTCTAAAAAGATAGATGATCTGCAAAATCGCCATGCGAAAGCCCGTAGGAAAATGAAGCTGGAGCACCAAAAGGAAATGGAAATCCTGGCACAGCAATATGATAAACCGGCCATGTCGGTTGAGACAAAATCCGCAGCTTAGACCGCCTGATCTCTTTCACAGGAAAGGATCCCCGCGCCCTTTGATTACAGTCGTAATTCAGATCGGCCCCGCGGCGCGGGTATCCTTTAGGCTCAATTTTCACCACGGCAACGGATCCAGAACTGACTGTTAACTGATTGATGAAACGAAGTAGCGGTCTGTTGCCCATTCCCGCATACACCACCGGTTTTTCCTGTTTTGCATCCATAACAGGGTTGCATTTTATTCATAATCTTATATTATTTCCGAATCGTTACCATACAAACATGTTACCGTGCAGAGTGGAAACAAGTAAAACAGAAATCTCCGGCAAGTATTATGTGAACGACAATTGTATTGGCTGCGCCATCTGCTCTGAAATTGCACCGGACAATTTTCGATTCAATCATGAACAGGGGTGTGAATACGTCTGCAAACAACCCGCCACTGAGAAAGAAGAGCACCTATGTGTCGAGGCGATGGAAATCTGTCCGGTAAGCGCCATCGAGGTTGCCGGTGAAACGTGAAAATCCCATTTAACTTGTAGGGTGCGCAAAGCGACATTGTAATGACGTCACAGGCATCGCAGGAGGCCGCCGTGAAACAGGTAATCAGCATCAGTCTTGGGCTAAGTGAGAAAAATTATCAATTTGAGACCGAGTTCCTGGGGCAGGATTTCATCATCAAACGATTCGGCACTGATGGCGATATGGAAAAAGCGGCCGAGTTGCTCTTGAAATGGGACAAGGATGCTGAAGTCATCGGTCTCGGTAACGTCAAGTTCCCCTATAGTTTTGGCCCCAGGTATCTTATAAAAAAACACCATCACAAATTACATGAACTGGGTGCCCAGATCCAGACTCCCGTGACCATCGGAAGCACCCTGCGTGATGTCTCGTTCGAATGGGCGCTTCGCTATATCGAGTACAAGTTCGGTAACTATTTTGACAACGCCCGTGTGCTGTTTTTATCCGGCATGAACAACTATCGCACCGCCAAGGTAATCTCCGAATTCACGGACAACCTGACTTTTGCCGACCCGGTGATTGAAAACGGAATCCCCAAATTTGTCAATTCGCTAAAAGATTTCGAATCTTATGCTCATGGGGCTCACGAAGTGTTGCAGTGGGTGCCGAGCAAGCGACTCACGACCTCTGTTGTGCCAATCAAGGCCTGGAATAATCATATTGTACGCAAGGCCATGCAAAAAGCGGACATCATCGTTGCACCCCATTACAATTTCGACAAATATTTTAAAAATACGGGCCTGGAAGAATTGGGCGGCAAAACGATCATAACCTCGACGGTTTACGGCGAACGTGCTGCGTTTCTTAAAGAAAAGGGCGTTGATGTCATTATCGACACGACACCGAAAATCCTGCAGCAGGTTGTTGCGCCGAACGTTCTTGAAGCACTGATTATCGCAGCGCTCGGCAAAAAACGCGATCAGATCCAACCCGACGACCTGCTTGAAATCATCAGCGAACAAAAAATGGACCCGCGGATTGTTTATCCCTCCGGCAAGTCCAAACGAGTCAACCGTTTTGCCTTTGTCATCCATCCCCTGTCCAAAGAATTTTTAAAAAAGGATAAAGCGGTCGATGCCATTTCAAGCTTCACCCCCCCTGCATTTATGGATGCCGTTGAAAAGGTGGTCGCCTATGCGCCGCCATGGGTGTACTCGCGGGTGACCGGCATCAAGTCGCCAACGGGCACGGAAGCCGAGGGATGGCTCATTACGGTGGGTGGAACCCCCAAACAAATGCTGGCACACAGCCCTGAATTCACCTACACCCGGCTGCTTCAGGCCGCCCGGATGGCCAAACGGATGGGAGCGCAGTTAATGGGACTGGGCGCCTTTACCAAAGTTGTCGGCGACGCTGGCGTTACGGTGGCCAAAAAGGCGGACATACCCATCACGACTGGAAACAGCTACAGCGCTTCCGGTGCCCTGTGGGCGGCTGCAGAAGCGGTGCGCCGCATGGGCCTGATTAAAATAGAAAAAGGAAAGCGAATCAAGGGAAAAACCATGGTGCTCGGGGCTACCGGCGCCATCGGTTCTGTCTGCTGCCGCCTGTTGGCCAAGGCATTTGATGAAATCGTCATGGGGGGCCGCAACATGGCCAAATTGTTGGCTCTGAAAGAAGCCATTCTCAAAGAAGACCCAGATGTAAAAATTAAGGTGACCACCCGGCCCGACAAGTTCCTGGGAGCCATGGACGTAATTGTCACCGCCACTTCCGGCGCCGGCAAAAAAATTCTTGATATCACGAAGGTCAAACCAGGGTGTGTCATCACGGATGTGGCACGCCCCCTGGATTTATCTCCCGAAGATGTGGCAAAACGACCCGACGTGTTGGTTATCGAATCGGGAGAAATCGAATTGCCGGGCAACCCTGAAATGAAAAGTATCGGCCTACCTCATAAAGTGGCTTATGCCTGTCTTGCAGAAACAATCGTGCTGGCGTTGGAGGGCCGCTTTGAGGTGTTCACCATCGGCAGAGATATCGAGTGGGAAAAAGTGAAAGAGATCTATAAACTCGGCATCAAGCACGGCATGAAGCTGGCCGCCATTTCCGGTGTGAACGGTGTCTTTACAGACGAAGATATTGCCAATGTGAAAGAGCTTGCTCTGGAAGCCCTGAAGAAGGCTGCGGCAGCTAAGTGAACCCCGGCAAAATCAGTGGGATTCAATCTTTACTGGAATCATAAAAATCAATCTGCAGAAAGCGAACTATGGACCGACAAAGGAGCGATCATCGTGAAACAGATCATCCAAATCAGCTTGGACGCCAGCCGGGACAACGTTGATTTCGAAACCGAGTTTCTCGGCAAAAAATTTCATATTCGGCGCTTCGGAACGGATGGTGATCTGGAGGAGGCGAAGGACCTGCTGCTGCGATGGAACAAAAAAGCCGATGCAATCGGATTAAGCGGCGTCAAATTTACCAGTACTTTCAAACCAGGGGCGCAGCTGAACAAGGAAATTCGAAAGCTGCTGAAACTGGGTACCCAGGTGCATACACCGGTGACCACGGGGGACACCCTTCGTTCGGTGGGGCACGAGTGGTCCCTGAGGCATATCCAATTCAAATACGGTAACAATTACTTTACCAATGCAAGGGTCTTTTTTTTCTCTGGTGTCGTGAGCCATTCCATTGCAAGGGTTATGGCTGAATACACGGACAACCTGATCTTTGCCGATTTACTTTTGGAAAACAGCGTCCCCAAATTTATCCACACAATCAAAGATCTGGATTTGTACACCGGTCATATTCGTGATGCCATGGGCTGGATTCCCGGCAAACGATTCGTTTCAGACTCCGCGCCGGTTCGTTCACTCGCCGACAATTTGATGCGCAAAGCCGTGCGGGAAGCGCACATTCTGGTAGTTCCGCATTACCAATTCCACAAGTATCTAGATCACTACACCATCGAGGAACTAAAAGGAAAAACAATAATCAGTTCAACCGTCTACGATGATCGCGTTGCGTATTTGAAAGATAAGGGTGTTGAGGTAATAATCGACACCACGCCCCAAATATTAAAGAAGGTGGTGGGTGTTAGTGCACTCGAGGCTTTGCTGTTCGCAGCCCTGGACATTGACCAGGACCAGGGCAGCGAAGACGATCTGCTAGAAGTTATCAGCGATTTGAAGATGCCGCCCCGAATCATTTATCCCTCCGGTAAACCCCGGCAGGTCAAGCGGTTCGCGTTCGTCGTCCATCCACCCTCACAGGACTTTTTAAAAAAAATCAAACCCATCGAAGTCGTTTCCGACATCGCACCGGGCATGATGAATACGGTGGAAAAGGTGATGGCTTACAGTCCACCCTTTGTTTATTCAAAGGTATCCGGCATCACCTCTAAAACAGGTGTGGAAGCGGAAGGCTGGCTCATCGCCCTAGGGGTAACACCGGAGCAAATGCAAACCCATCCACCTGAATTCACGACCAAGCGAATAATGCAAGCCGCTAAAATAGCCAAAAAACTGGGTGCCCAGGTTATGGGAGTGGCGTTGCTCCCCAAAGCCATGGTAGATACCGGTCGGGAAGTCGCCAAACATGCGGTGCTGCCGATCACAACCGGCAACAGCTATACGGCATCGGCCACGCTATGGGCAGTTGCCGAGGTGGTCCGGCAGATGGGACTGTGTAAACAGAAAGACGGAAAATTCCTGCAAGCCAAAGCCATGGTGATCGGCGCAACAGGCGGTGTGGGAAAAATCTGCTCACACTTGCTTGCCACTGCCTTTAAAGAGGTTTTTCTGGTGGGACGGAATATCGCCAAGCTCCTGGCTCTCCAGGAGTCGATCCAAAAAGCGATGCCAAGAGTAAAGCTACATGTTTCGACTCGTTCTGATGCGCATCTGGATAAAATGGACGTGGTGGTGACAGCTAGCTCCGGTGCCAGGCATGTGCTCGATATCATGCAGGTCAGGCCGGGTTGTGTGATCGCCGACATCACGATGCCTATGATTTTTTCCAAAGAGGACACAGCCAAACGACCGGACGTCGTGGTCATCCGGAGCGGGGAAATACAGCTGCCGGGAGAAAACGTGGAAATGGCGGATATCGGCCTTCCACCCAAAGTCGCCTACGCAGGTCTGGCTGAAACCATCATCTTGGCCCTGGAGGGGCGGTTTGAAGTCTTCAATACAGGCGGTCCGCCACAGTGGAACAAGGTTAGAGAGATTTACCGATTGGGCCTGAAACACGGAATGAAGCTAGCTACGGTTTCCGGCGTGGAAGGGCTATTCAGCGAGAAAGATATCGCCAAGGTCAGGGATTTAGCGTTAAAGGAGTTAAGCAAGCGATGATCGTCAAAAAGCTGCGGGGCTTCGGCAGCACTGCGGTGCGTTTTGCGGTGAACGATGTACCGGCGCGCCTCATAAACGGCAGTTACGATGCGTACAGCATGATATACCGCGGGCAGATCAGCCTGGGGCTTCCGGTGTCCAAGGAACTGATCGTCACCCAGAAAGAAATCAGAAACGAGGCCATAGGCAAACTGGCGCTGGCCCTTTATCACGTTTTTCTTACCACCACCAGGTCGAAGATTCCCAGGAACGATATCAAGCTGGTAATTGTCGACGAACTGGGGAACAAGCGTTTCAAGTTGACCGAAAAGGTTATACTCCTCTCCGAATCGGACTTGGCCCATCTTTGTGTCGATCGACTCGGCATCCCTAAAAGATATCTGACAGCCATCCTGAATATGGCACGGCGCCGCCGGATTCTAAAAGAGGCCCTGCCGGTGGATCCGGTACCCATTTATTTTGAAAGTGATATCGAAGAAAAAGAACAAAACGGCCGCGGTGACTATGAAACCGTATACTACCGGGATTTTACCGAGGAAGGTAAAGAAATTACTTTCCGTCGCATCGTAAGCATGGAAGCGGTCACAGCTGGTGACAATCAGCCGACGGTAATGCTGATTCCAGGTTTTGCCAACAATAGCAATTGCTTCAACATCAACAATCGCTATTCAACAGCCAAGGGAATGGCGGACAGGGGATTTTGGGTTTATCTTTTCGACCCCAGGGGGGTAGGTGTCAACAAGGGGCGCTTTGATCCATTGTACACGGTCGACTCCATGAGCGATTACGACCTACCCACAGTCACCCGTTTCATCTATTCGCGCAGTCGCGGCAAACCCGTAATTTTAGCCGGGCACAGCTTGGGAGGCCTTGTCGCAGAGAACATGGTGCTCAACTGGTCTCTACGTCGCCATTTCGATGAAATCGACGGGCTTGACGCCGAGCAGAAGGTCATTCTCGGCGAGGTTCTGCCGGAGTTGGAAGAGGCCGAGGAAAATTTGAAAATGGTTCGTGGCATCATATCGCTGGCCTCACCGAAAGCATTTCAGAAGAAATCCCACATATTTTTTCCCACTGCCCTCTGGCTGAATCACTTGTCCAGAATATTTCAGTTCCGGCATGTGCCAGTGGAAGAAATTTCAACCGCCATCACCCAGGTACCGGGTTTCAAGCAGTTCACCAGGTTCATTTTAAATCACAATATCGGGGACCTAAATTTTTTTATCTCCCCGGAAAATCATAAAGAAGACAAATATTTTGTAGAACGCTACCTGAAAGTAGCCATGGAATCGATCCCGCTCGGACTCGGCTTTCAATGTTTGAAAGCGATATACAGGGGCGACGGATTCAAGCGGATGGACGGCAGCCAGTTGAATTACGCGACCAGCATCAAGTGGTTCCCAGACAACATTCCCGTATTCCACTTCTGGGGAACCCGGGACAGTCTCGCCTCAACAAAGATCAACCACCGCCACGACCTGTATCCCCACCGGATCAAAAAGACATACCACCTCGAGTCTCCCAAGGATTTGAAAAAGGTACAAATCACGTCGGAACGAAGTCAGCACATTGATTTTATCATCGAGGGAGCCAATCATTTAGACCTGTTATACGGAAAAGTGGCAGATCAAATCGTAACCCCCCTCATAATGCAGATCATTGAAAAAGTCTGGGGTGGTTGGTCGTACGAACTCTCCAGCAAAAGGTCAAAATAACCGCAACCAATATGTCACGGTTGGCTATATTTCATGGCTTAACTTAAAGGAATTATAATGAATATTGATAGTCAAACCTTAAATAAATTAGGCCGGAAAAAAGTAGTGGATGCAAGAGGACGCTCGAAGAAGCTATCTTCATTGTGGAAAGACAAAAGAGTTATACTGGTGTTTATCCGGCATTTTGGCTGACCGATCAGTCGTCGGCAGGTTGCCGACCTGCACAACAACATGAAGACTTTTAAACATGTAAACGCGCAATTGGTGGTAATTGGCAACGGGCCGGAAAAATTCATCATGCCGTTCAGGGAAGACACCCGCTACAAGGGGCCCTTGTTTACCGATCCCACGCTGGAAACCTATAACATCCTCGGCTTTAAAAAGGGCATGACCTCTCTGGTGGGATTAAATCCGCTGAAAGCGGGAATCCGTGCTCTGGCTACCGGCTATCTACAGAAGGGAGTTCAAGGCCCGCCTTTACAGCAAGGCGGTGTTTTGGTTGTTGGCCCCGGCAATGTCGTTCACTATTTATATCGCAGCAAGAAAGCCGGAGATCATCCACCTTTGGAAGAGATTATCCAAGCTTGTGAGGTGTAACACCCATTGTGAAATCGTA